>JAPOTJ010000076.1 GCA_026709225.1 Gammaproteobacteria bacterium
AACGTGGCCACAGCCCTTCTCCTGCGCGCCCTTCGGGAGTGGGCACAATCGCCGAAGGCTGCGTTGCAGCCCTTGGCAATATGCCCGATATTCCCTGCGGACTGCGCCTTGCCCTCGGCGATTGTGCCCACTCTGAATCACACTTATTTATGGGACAGGACACTAGCATCACGCTTGTGCCCTATGGTGGCGGCACCAGCGTTGTATGGGGGCTCGGCGTGCCGTCCGAATGCGAGGCGGGAGTCGTGGTTGATCTTGATGAGTTGTCGAGCGTACTCGAAATCGACCCGGTTTCGCGCGCCGCACGGATTCAAGCAGGGACGCTTGGGCCGCACATTGAAGAGGCCCTCAAACCACACGGATTCACGCTTCGCCACTATCCGCAAAGCTTCCCGTGGTCAACGCTTGGCGGTTGGATTGCCACGCGCTCCGGAGGCCACTACGCGACCAATCACACGCATATTGACGATTTTGTTGAGTCGGCGCGCATGTTGACGGAGCACTAGCAGCGGTGCAGGGCCAAGCCCAGACCGGCTCGTTTGCGGCTCGGAAGGGATACTCGGCATTATCAGCGAGGCATGGATGCGTATTCAGGAACGCCCCAAGTTCCGCGCAACAGCCGGCGTCGTGTTTGGTTCATGGCTGCAGGGTGCGAAGGCGGATCGAGAGATCGTGCAAGCCAAGCTCTGGCCTGCCAACCTTCGCCTGCTCGATGGCATGGAGGCGCAGCAAAGTGCATCGCTATCCGGCGGAAAGAGCCTGCTCATCATTGGCTTCGAGTCGAGCGTGTTGTCACAGCGTCATCTGCTTGTCGAGGCGGTTGAGCTCGCGCGTGCGTGTGGCGGACAGGTCAAGGATAGCGATATGCGGATTGACGACGGCGCGGGCGAAGCGACAGGCCGTGGCGGTGCAGTCGGCGCTTGGCGGAGTAGCTTTATCGGCGTGAACGCTGGCCTCGCCAACGGGCTCGGACTTCTCGCCGACACCTTTGAGACCGCTATTACCTGGGATAAGTGGGAGGCTTTTGATGCCCATGTGCGCGCCTCGGTCGGGGACGTGCTCTCGCGAGCTTGCGGAAAGAGCGCCACCTTGTCGTGTCGCTTCACGCATGTGTATGTGGATGGCCCGGCACCCTATTATTCGTTTCGCGGCAAGGTGCCGGTCGGCGGCGAATTCGAGGTGTGGCAGGCAATCAAGGAAGCGGCGGTGGATGCCGTGATCGATGCCGGCGGCACGGTGACGCATCATCACGCCGTTGGGCGCATGCACCGTGACGGCTGGCAACGGCAGCGTCCTGAACCCTTTGAGGCTGCGCTGCGTGCAGCCAAGCAGACGCTTGATCCCGCCGGGGTGCTTAATCCGGGCGTACTGCTGCCTCCAATCTGTTAGGCTGCGCGCTCGAATACAGGCTGCGGGGATTCGGAGTATGCGCTACGAGACGCGCGTTGGCGGCACATATGCGAAATATGTGCTGTTCGTGATGACCATCGTGTATGTCTTCAATTTCATTGATCGACAAATACTTTCCATCCTTGCCGAACCAATCAAGGCCGACCTTGGCCTTTCCGATGCCGATCTCGGATTCTTGTACGGCACCGCGTTTGCGGTCTTCTACGCTGTGTTCGGCATCCCCTTGGGGCGTCTTGCGGATACTTGGCATCGTGTGCGGCTCGTCTCCATCGGCTTGTCGTTCTGGAGTTTGATGACGGCGCTTTCCGGCTTCTCGCGTAATTTCGTGCAGCTCGCCCTCTGCCGCTTCGGTGTCGGCATTGGTGAAGCCAGCGCAAGTCCGGCAACGTTTTCGATGCTTTCGGACTACTTTTCGCCGAGGGTTCGCGCGATCGTCATTGCCATCTATTCAGGCGGACTCTACATTGGCGCCGGCATCGGCATCTTTCTCGGCGGAGCTATCACCGATACATGGAACGCCGCCTATCCCGATCCCATGCTCGCGCCGCTCGGACTGAGAGGCTGGCAGGCGGCGTTCCTGGCGGTCGGGATGCCAGGCATACTGCTGGCTTTCTGGGTGTGGACACTGCGCGAGCCTGTGCGCGGCATGAGCGAAGGACTTGAGCCGCCGCCGGCGCGCAATCCGATCAAAGAGACCCTTGGCGAACTCCGGCGCGTCATGCCCTTGGTGTCGGCGGTCCCCAACGGCTCAGGTGCGCTCTTGATCAATTTCATCGCCGGCGTTGTGATCAACGTCGCAGTCTGGCTGCTCTATCTTGTGACCGGCGACATCGTGCAATGGGTGGCCATGGGCATCGGCGTCTGGGCGTTCTTTTCGTGGGCGCAAGGCCTGCTCGCGCAAGACCCGGCGAGCTTCGCATTGATACTGCGCTCACGCGCGATGATCTACACAGTGATCGGATTTCCGATGATGTCGTTCGTGACCTATGGCGTGGGCTTCTGGGGCCCGGCGTACATGGTGCGCACCTTTGATATCAGCCTCACTGATGCTGGCCGCTGGCTTGGTTTGGGTGCGGCGATCGGCGGCTTCATTGGCATTACCCTCGGCGGCTGGCTCGGTGATACGCTGCGCGCGCGTACCCGAAAAGGCAGGATGTATGTCGGCTATATCGCTGTTGCTCTGATGATTCCCTGCGCGGTGGTGTTCGCGTACACGAACAACGTCGTTGTTGCCTATGTGGCATCGTTCTTCTTCTCCATTGCGTCACCATTGTGGGTGGCGATTCCGCCAGCGACGGTGAACGATCTCGTACTGCCAAGAATGCGGGCGCTGGCAAGCGCGTTCTACATTGTCATGCCGACCTTTCTCGGGCTCGCGCTCGGCCCCTACATGATGGGATTCGTCAGCGACCAACTCGTGCAAAGCGGGCTCAGCGATGCCGAGTCGCTACGCTTGTCAATGCTCTCCGGCCTCTTGGTGCTCGTGCCTGGCATTGTGCTTATCTACTTTGCATCACAGCACTTGGAAGCGGATGAAGATTCGCGCATCGAACGTGCGCGCGCGGCTGGGGAGGTTGTGGAGATGGTGGAAGGGTAGTTGTCCGCGGCCTGAGTTCTTTGGGAATTACACAGGAAAGTTGATAGAAGCTTGTCGCGCGGCTTAATCCACCTCCACCATTGACGGGCTGCCCCGCCGGTCAACAACAGCTTGAACCTCCGCTCCAAATCGGTCTTCGTCGGCTGCTTCGGGCGCTTGTGGCTTGTCCCCTTCATCGCCAGCAGCGGCTTCTCGGCTTTGTCTAGTTTCTTGTCCTTGCTCATACGACCCGCCTTCGTTTGGCCGATTATCCAACAATCTCATTCCATCCTCGTTTAAGGTCATATGGTATGAGTTGTTGTCTGTGATATTTGCGTCACAATGGTTCGACACCAAACTGTTCGGCGGCTGCGTGTGTTTGTTCAAGCTGTTTGCTGAACGCTCGTGCCCAGTCGCATTGATTTGGGTAATGTTTGTGAACCACACCATCCCGTGTGCGAAACTGCAAGGCGGGTAATTGATGCTCCACTGAATTGTCGTACACATACGCTCGATCCACAAGGGGGATTGCGTGAAGTAAATTGTCAAACGCTCGTTGAAACCGTGTCGGTATTTTCGACATTGGTACTTCGTGTCCACCCTCAAGTACCCGTTGATAAATCCTCTTCGCGTTAATGGCTGAGTCTGATGTGCCGACAAAAAATAGCCGAATAAAATAACCAGAATCCTTGGCCTCGCATAAAAAATCAAGTTTGTCCTGTGCGGAAAACACGGTTTCAAAAGCAAGTGATTCGTGTGCAGCAATACAGTTTTTTCGAACTGCTTCTGCATACCGTGCTGCTTCCAAAACCGCACGGGGGTCATTGTGATCCCCAAACCGTTCTTGTGCGATGTTGTCTGGGTTCACATAGACACACCCTTCAAACCATTTATGCGCCCGAAGAACACTTGTGATTGTTGTTTTCCCTGCACCATTTGGGCCTGCAATCACAATAAGGTTTGGGTTCATGGTGTCAGCGATCAAGAACGCCGCTCGGTCGATACGTTGAACCAAACACAGCCTTCATTCGTTCTTGCCACGCCGCTTCCGCCTTTGCAGCACGTTCCCTCACACCTTCCATGGCAGCTTCCATCAGGAGTTCGAGTTCTTCGTCAGTCGGTTCGACATTCGGATCAACAAGACGCACTTGCGGTACTTGAACGGGCTTAACCATCTGATACACCTTCCCTAGAACGGTTGCGTTGAGTATGTGTTGTTGCGCGACTGCCGAGTGAAGTGGCATGGAGCAAACGCATCGTATGAAATATCATACACACCTCACCCGCGCGCCATGCATTTGAACTTCGCATGGGTGCACGGAAGCAGACGGTAACGGGTTGAACGATGGGTGTACTTCATGGTGTTATTTTACTCAATCCGAAGGCGATCGGCATGGATGAGTCTGTCAACTTTCCCGTGTAATTCCCAAATCATTAAGCGAATGATGAACACGGCGAATAACCGTGATCATTACGCGCAACTTGAAATTTACGGTGGCATACACGCATGTCGATCTACCATCAGGCGGCATGCTTGAAGTCGATCCGTATGTGACTTCAACATGGAACGTACAAATTGAGAGAGGCAATCGTAGTGTTGGACATTGGGTTGCTTTCTCGGTGACACAGCCACCGAGAGCAGAGACGGGACAAGGGCAACTCACCTATTTGTCAGGTCTGCACGGTGGTGAACCTGAGTATAGTCACGCCAGCGTGTCGCTTGTGCCAAACGCGAGGGAGACGCAAGTGAAAGCAGTCTATGGATACCAAATCACCCCGTCGAGTCGAGTGGTGGTTAATGTTGCCTATGCACATAATTTCTTGCACAGAGAAGGACTAGACAATATCAATCTTGGACTGGTGTATCGTTTCGCGATGTAATGACATTTCACGATAGTGGTTAATCCCTGCGCAACCCCGGATCAATCGCAATCGGATTGGGAAAGCGTCGCACGACTAGGTAGGTGGACACGCACAGGGATGCCACTGTCGCGCCGGTCAGAATCAGCGACGCTGATTCAGAGACGAGCGCCGTGCCAGCCGCGAGATGCACCACAAGGAGCGAAAACTCGCCGCACTGACCGAGTCTGAAGCCAATTTCGCGTGAGACATCAGGCTTCTCGCTGGTTATTTGTAGGAGCAGGCGAAATACGAGTGGCTTCAGCACCACGAAGATAAGCACGAGCGCGATAACCGGGAAGATGTGTCCGATCAGTGCGAAGAGATTAATATCGCTTCCGATGGAGAAGAAAAAAAGCACGAGGAAGAAGTCGCGGATCGGTCTGAAGCGTTCGGCTTCGACCTGCGCGACGCGCAGGTTTGCGAGCGAAATACCCGCGATGAACGCGCCGATTTCAGGTGTCAATCCGATCAGTGTGGCGAGGAAGGCGACAAGGAAGCACCAGCCAATGCCAATCAAGTCGATGACTTCCGAAATAGCGCCGAACTTGATGAAGAGCGGCTTGATCAGGCGGTCAACGCCGGCAAAGGCGAGCAGTCCAAGAATCGGCGCGGTCACACCGGCGAGACCAAGCCTGACTGCCAGATTGCCACTGCCTGCACCTTCGCTCACCACGAAGCCGCCAATGACGATCAGCGCCACGATGGCGATGAGGTCTTGAATCAAGAGCTGTCCGATAACGATGTCGCCGGTATGCCGATGATGCAGGACATTGGTTGGTAGCAGTTTGAGGCCGATGAGCGTGCTAGAGAAGCCGCTTGCGACGCCAACGATAATTGCCTCGCTGGTGGTGAATCCGAACGCGACCATGACGAGGAAGCCGAGCGTGAAGAAAATCGCTGTGCTCAAGACTGCCACGAGAACCGTGCTGCCGAACATGCGCTTCAGTCGATTTGGAGGCAGGTCGAGGCCGACGATGAACAGCAGGAACATAATGCCGAACTCGCCGATTTCCTGAAGCAACTCGGCGTTCGCGACAATGCCAAGTCCGTGCGGGCCGATGATCATGCCGAGAAGAATGTAGACGATGAGGAGCGGCTGCCGCGCATAGAGCGATAGCGCGCCTAAGAATGCTGCACCGATGAAGACAATGGCGATCGAGGTCGCCGCGCCTTCGCTAGCAAGTTCTTGGAGCATGCGTTATGTCGAGTAGGTGCAGCGGCTAGCTACTCGATGATAGCAGCGCCTAGTATGAGTGAGCTGCGCAGTCACGCGAATGCGGATGCCAAAGCTCGGTCATAGGTCTTGATACGTGCGATGCCGCGCCTTTGGCAGGAAGCGAGATGGCATAAATCTCGCGCGGAAAGCGCTGGGTATTGCTCGGCAAGCGTCATTGCAAGCGCGATATCCTCATGTTCAAGCGGCCAGACGGCGATGTCTGCGTCCGCGATCACCTCTAATGCGCGCCGCATGTCCTCTAGCCGCTCGACGGGGCGGTAGATATGGAGTAATTCCTGAATCACCTCCGCCGACGTACAGAGGTTCATGCCGACAATCCCATTGTCCCTGAAAAACGTCCTCGCTTGTTCGCGCAGCGGGTGCGGTGTGCCTACAGCGTAGGCAAAGACGTTGGTATCAACAAATATCATGTGGCTGAAACACCACTTAACTTGGAATCAAGAAGCAGTTTCTTCTGGTCATCCCAATCCGGCTCCTGACCGTGCCACATGCGTTCCTCGTCACATCGTCTGAAGAACTCGTCAAAGTCTTCGGGTGTGGCGAGCCGCCTTTTCGTGCACTGATTGTTGATTTTCTCCTGAGCGGCCTCTCGCAGCCATGCGCTGAGTGACTTTCCGTCACGCTTGGCGTGATAAATGTAGCGCGCTCTTTCTCCGTCTTTGAGCACCATCTGCACACGTGCCATTTCAGCATGTCTCCAAAGTGAGAGAAGTGTGTAGGCAGTATACATATGTGTAATAGAGCTGTGTAACCGCTCAGTTGTTCGCGTTGAGCGCTGCCTCCTCAGTGCTCACTGGTAATACGCATTCTCAGTAAAGCTGTGATCCGTCACATCGCGTATCGCCTTGAGTTCTGGGACAGCGCGCAGCAACGCTTCTTCAACGCCGTGTTTCAAGGTGATGTCAACCGCTGCGCAGCCTTGGCAGCCGCCTCCGAATTGCAAGACCGCCGTGTTCTCTTCGACGACATCGATCAGCGTCACCATGCCGCCGTGCGCCGCAAGCCCAGGGTTGATCTCGGTGTAGAGCACATAGTTGATGCGATCCTCCAAAGGCGAATCGTCGGAGACTTTCGGCGCGCGCGCATTGGGGGCGCGGATGGTCAGCTGTCCGCCGAACTGATCCTCCCTGAAATCGACTTCGGCATCTTCAAGAAAGGACTCGCTGCGCTTCTCGATCCAGGTGGTGAACGGGCCGGCATCAAATGGAATATCGCCGTCTTCGGTTTCGCCCGCGCGGCAGTAGGCGATACAGGTTTCAGCTTGCGGCGTGCCAGGCTGCTGGACAAACACGCGAATGCCGATGTCTCCTTTTTGGACATTTTCTTCGTCGCTCGACTCGCCGCGCCGTTTTTCCAAGAGTCCGACGAGATAGTCCTTGGCGGAGTCGGAAATGTTGAGGTATGCGCCCATCGTCCGCTATCCGATGATGCCTCCAGAAGCGAAGTGAATGGCGCCAGCCACGAGGCACAGCAGCAAAACGACTGCGGCGCAGGTGTCGGCCTTGGCATCGCTGATGTTCGATTTCATATCGACCTCCTTCAAGAGCACATATCTTACATTAGGCGGCGGCAAGCTCGGTTCGCGCTCGTCTTCGCAAGGGCTCGCGAAGACGACTCGCCAATTCGCGCAAAAGGGACTCGGTGGCCCGCCAGTCAATGCAGGCATCGGTGATTGATTTGCCGTACTCAAGCGCCGTCCGGCCCTCGGTGAACGGTTGGTTGCCCGCCTCAAGGTTGGACTCGAGCATGATGCCGACGATGCTGCGATTGCCCGCTTCGATTTGTGCGGCGATGTCATGGGCAACAAGTGGCTGGCGAGTATGGTTCTTGGCTGAATTGGCGTGACTGCAGTCAACGACGATGTTGGCTTCAAGCCCTGCGGCTTGCATCTGCCGCTCGGCGTCGGCGATGGAGTCGGCGTCGAAGTTGGGGCCGCGCGCGCCGCCTCGGAGCACCAAATGTCCGTCGGCGTTGCCGCGGGTGTGAATGATTGCGACCTCGCCGCGTTGATTGATGCCGAGGAACCGATGCGGGGTCGAGACCGAACGCAAGCCGTTGATGGCGACGCTGAGTCCACCGTCGGTCGAATTCTTGAACCCGACTGGACAGGAAAGCCCCGACGCCATTTCTCGATGTGTTTGAGATTCGACCGTGCGTGCGCCGATGGCCGACCATGCAATAACATCCTGCAGGTATTGCGGCATGATCGGGTCGAGCGCTTCGGTGGCGATGGGCAGCCCGTGGATGGCGGGATCAGCAATCTTCAAGAGCAGTTCGCGCGCGATTCTGATGCCTTCCTCGATGTGAAAGGTGCCGTCGAGATGCGGGTCGTTGATGAGGCCTTTCCAGCCAGTGGTCGTGCGCGGTTTTTCGAAGTAGACGCGCATGACAATCAAGAGCGTGTCTTGAGCCTCGCGCGCCAGCGTTGACAGCTTCGCGGCATAGTCGAGAGCGGCCTCCCGATCGTGGATCGAGCAAGGGCCAGCGATGACGAGCAAGCGCGAATCGGTACCGCGAAGGATGCCGCGAATGCCGCGTCTGGCATTGGCGACTGCGTGGGTGAGCGGCTCGCTCATGGGCAGCACATCCTTCAGCCCCTTGGGCGAGATCAGGTTCTCTTGCGCGAGCACGTTGGTATTTTCCGTTTGTTCCATCATGATGAATAGCGTTTCTCTTACCTCAAACTATGAAAAAACCCCGAGGCTTTCATGACATGTTGCCGACGGGGTTTCTTGGGAAGCCGAGGGCGGTCACAATCGCCTCGGGGAATGATGATGATCTGGTGAAAGGGCGGTGATCGTCAGTCGAGGCGGTAACTACACAGTCCGCCAATATCGAGCATGCAAAGCACGTCGGATAGGCGCACTGCCCGCGCCGCTAAATCGATGCTGCGTTCCAGATTTCATGCGGCGCATTATGGAGACGGGCGCATGCGGATGTCAAACAGCTATTCTGTGCGGGCTCAAGAACATTTCAGCAATTACTCCCCGCCAGACTTTCCGAGCGGCGTCCGCATCTCTTCTATCGCCTTCGCCCGACGCAGATCCATGTCCACAATCATCCTCCGATGACCGCGGATTCACATCCTGTTCACCCTCATGGAGCGTTGGACAACACCGCTGTTTGGCGAGAGCTGGAACAAAACAGGGCGGCCGAAGCCGCCCTGTAGCGCGTGGTGCGAATCGACCGTCAGCCGCCCGGTCGCTGGTAGGGCGATTCCGGGCAGTAGTCCGTGCTGTCGGTGCGCCAATTCAGGGCGGTCGTGGCGTAGGATTCCGACTCGCCGTCGGCGATGCCCGCTGCGACGACAGAGCTTTTCGACATGCACACGCACGAGTCGTTCATGTTGCCGTTCCTGAACCGGTAGACGACGTTGTTGTTTGCCGCGTTTGCGCCGGGCAGTTGACAGAGATCATTCCCTCTGATGAACGCCTCTGCGCTGGACAGAAACACTGCGACGCCGTGGTTGCGGAAATGGTTGTAGCCTTGTTTCGTGGAAACGAGGTACCGAACCTCGGTGTTGTTGGGGATCGTCGCGCTTGAAGTCAGGTTGATGCCGCTCTGAAGGCAACCGCCGTTCGCTTCCTCGTTTGACAACGTTAGGGAATCTCTGAACAAGTCCGTCCTTGAACTTGTTCAGCCTCGCAAGGCTTCAATTGTGATTGAAGTTTTGCTCGCGAATTTAATGCCTTACGGCACTGAATTCAAGAGCACTTCCATGTGCCCAACCCTGCGGGCGCTTGAGCCGTGCATCTTTGCTCCTGCAAAGATGTCGGCGGCACATCCACGTGCCGCAAGGGAAGCTCTGTAATTCAGAGCTTCCCTTAAGGAAGGTCTGATCAAGTCTACTTCGCTCAGCGCTTCACTTATTGGCACATCGAAATCGACTCGCTTACACTATCGTGACCGAAAAAATCAACGAAATCCCCTCCACAACCACGTGAAGCGCCCTTCGGGAGGCCCTCAGGCGTGCGCTGGCTGCGTCATTCCTCATCACGTGGGGCCTGCCACGCTTCTTCGTCACTCCTTGCCAGCACACGCCTGATGGCCTCTGAGCTTTGCAGACTTAATCAGACCTTCCTTAAGCGCGCAGCAACGCGTGTTGACGAAGCGCCTGGATTTTGTCGCGAATCGCAGCGGCCTCCTCAAACTCAAGATTCTCGGCGTGCTTGTGCATCTTCGATTCAAGTCCCGATAAGAGCTTGCCGAGCGCCTTCTCGTCGCCAATCGGCATGCGCTCAAGTTCCTTGGCGATGCCCGCCTTGGCTTCGCGCTCGCTTGCGGGCGTTGCCCGTTCAATAATATCGATCACCTTCTTCTCGATGCCCTTGGGCGTAATGCCGTTTGCCAAGTTGAAGGCAAGCTGCTTGTCGCGCCTTCGATCGGTTTCTTCCATGGCGCGCTTCATCGACCCCGTGACAACGTCGGCGAAGAGAATGGCGCGGCCATTGACGTTGCGCGCGGCGCGGCCAATCGTTTGCACGAGCGAGCGCTCGGCGCGCAAGAATCCCTCCTTGTCGGCATCGAGTATGGCGACCAATGACACCTCCGGCATGTCGAGCCCTTCGCGCAACAGGTTGATGCCGACGAGCACATCGAATTCACCGAGGCGGAGGTCGCGCACGATCTCAGTACGCTCGACCGTATCAATGTCGGAGTGCATGTAGCGAACGCGCACGCCCATTTCGGCAAGATATTCGGTGAGATCCTCAGCCATGCGCTTGGTCAGCGTTGTCACGAGCACTCGTTCGCCGCGCCCCACAACCTGTCGAATCTCTTCAAACAGCTGATCGACCTGCGTTGACGCCGGCAGCACGTCGACCGCGGGATCGACGAGGCCGGTCGGGCGCACGAGCTGCTCGACGATATGGTCGGAAGTATCGCGCTCAAAGTCGCCGGGCGTTGCCGAGACGAACACGGTCTGCGGGCAAAGCCGCTCCCATTCATCGAACCTCAACGGCCGGTTGTCGAGTGCCGAGGGCAGCCTGAACCCGTACTCGACGAGCGTCTCTTTGCGCGACCGATCGCCCTTGTACATGGCGCCGAGTTGCGGCACGGTCACATGCGATTCATCGACAAACACAAGCGCATCGGGCGGCAGGTAGTCGAATAGCGTCGGCGGTGGCTCGCCAGGCTCCCTCCCCGAAAGGTAGCGCGAGTAATTCTCGATCCCCTTGCAATAGCCAATTTCGCGAATCATCTCAAGGTCGAACCGCGTCCTTTGCTCGATACGTTGCGCTTCGAGAAGCTTGCCGGCATTCTTAAACCATGCAATACGCGCATCGAGCTCGTCGCGAATCAAGTCCGCGGTTTCGAGCATGCGGCTGCGCGGGGTGACGTAGTGCGTCTTGGGGAAGACCGTGTGCCTTGGCAGGTGTTCGATGACTTCGCCGGTCAACGGATCGAAGCGGCTAATCTGTTCGATGGTTTCGTCAAACAGCTCGATGCGCACGGCAAGCCGTTCTGATTCTGCCGGGAACACGTCGATGACATCGCCGCGCACCCGGTAGGTACCGCGCTCGAAACTCATATCGTTGCGCGTGTACTGCAGTTCGGCAAGTCTGACTAGGACATTGCGTTGAGAAACGGGCTCTCCGGGAACGAGATGCAGCACCATCTTCAAGTAGGATGCCGGATCGCCGAGGCCGTAGATGGCGGAGACCGAGGCGACGATGATGGTGTCACGCCGCTCGATAATGGCCTTGGTGGCCGAGAGCCGCATCTGCTCGATATGCTGGTTGATCGACGCGTCCTTTTCGATGTAGAGGTCGCTTGCTGGCACGTAGGCTTCGGGCTGATAGTAGTCGTAGTAGGAGACGAAATACTCGACGGCGTTCTTCGGAAAGTACTCGCGGAATTCTGCATAGAGCTGCGCGGCGAGAATCTTGTTCGGCGCGAGCACCAGCGCAGGGCGCTGCTCTCGCTCGATGACGTTGGCGACCGTGAAGGTCTTGCCCGAGCCGGTGACGCCGAGCAGGGTTTGGAATCCCAGGCCATCTGCAATGCCTTCGCATAGGCCGTCAATCGCCTGCGGCTGGTCCCCGGCGGGCGCGAACTCCGCGACAACCTGAAACGGCGTTGACACGGTTAGCGAAGCTGGCTGGTTCCAGTAATTTCGATGACCTTGTGTCCGTGGTGTGTGCTGCCGAACTCATCGACCGCGACAACGGACAATACGTGAGTGCCGGGCGCGAGGTCATCGGGAAGGTCGCCAACCCAGATATGCGTGGATGGCTCCGGCTCGACCCAGGACTTGATGGAATCACCGTTGCGCTCCGCATATTCGAGATAGCTCGGATCCCAGACGATCTGGCGTTGCATCTCGACAGGGTCGCGGTCCCCGACTTGAAACTTGACCTTGGAGCGCGGCCCGCCGTCGAACAAGTTGACCGCGACGGCTGCCGCCGCCACTTGATCTTCCGTGATGCGTCCGTCATAGAGTTCTCCCGGGCGGAAATCGCGATAGGCGCCGCCCGGCCCGTGATGTGCGGCGTCGAGCATGATGCGCATTTGATAGTCGTCCGGATGACCTGCTGCTTTGAACTTGACACGCATGTCGGCGCCATCCACCTGTAGGCGGTGATAGCCCCGCGGTGTGCCGTCCCGCTGCATCGAGATGGGCAGCGAATCAGCGTCAAAGGGGCCGCTCCACCAGCTGCCCGATACGGTTGTCAGCACATGATGATGGAAGGCCTCCTTGCCGGAAAAGCCGTCCTCTTCGCCGAACCAGACATGCTGCGTGGTGTGCGTGTGCCCAGCGACCGAGTAGAGATGCGGATAGTCGCTGATCAGATCAAAGAGCGCCTGACGATCTTCAACACCGCGCCGGTCGCCTTCGTCGCCGGCGCGCGTCAGCAATGGAATATGCATGGCGAGCACGAGCAGCTTGTCTTTCGGCACATGGGCAAGTTCGGCTTTGAGCCAGTCAAGCTGCCGATCCCCAAACTTGCCGAAATAGCCACCGTTGCCTCTCATGCCGCTCGCCTTGGCGCCGCGATAATGCACGTCATCCAAGACCACGAACACCGCATCGCCGTACTCAAAGGCGTAATAGGGCGGCCCGTACCATCGTGAAAAGGTCTCTAGCGAATAGGCGTCCTCGGTTGCAAGGAAGTTCAATTCATGATTGCCGGGGACGTTGTACCAAGGCACGCCGATCTGCGCGATGATACTGGACAGGCGCGGCAGCATCGAGAGGTCGTCAAACAGAATGTCGCCCATGGTCATGCCGAAAGCCGCGTCTGTGCCGATGAGTTCGGTGACGACGCTATCGCGAATATAGTCGAGTTCTTCTTCGGTTTGCGGCTGGGTGTCGGCAAAGAGGATGGCTTCAAAGGTGCCGCTTTCCTGATGGCGAAGAAGCGGAAAGTCGATGCTCTCGGGCAGCGGCCCGGTGGGGTCAATGCCTTGGTAGCGCAAGCCTTGCGGAGACCCGTTGGGACGATGCAGATAGTAGAACTGCGGCAGCCGGTATTTGTTCTGCGGTGTCATGTAGCCCGCAGGTTTGGTGATAAAGACGATGCTGTCGCCCTTGATATCTAGCTGGTAGCGGCCGGAGGCGTTTGTCAGCACGACATCCTCGCCATTGGAGACGCGCACGCCTGCAACGCCGGGTTCACCTGTGTCCGGCACGCCGTTGTGATTCAGGTCTTCGAACACGCGCCCGATGAGCGTATCTGAGGCGGCGAGGGGTTTGAATGTCAAAGCGAGGGCGATGAGCAGCAAGGTGCCGAACGTGCGAGTCATGGGCGATTCATGGATGAGCAGATGGACAGAGACCATGCTAACCCATCGAATCGATGGCTGGACGGCACCGGCTACGAGCATCTGTTCCGCTAACAGACGCAAATTCGACGGCGATCGGAACGCAGCCAACTCAATCCCGCGCTCAAGGCACATGAGCGCATCTCTATTGTGTGTGAACTGCGGCTACAATATGGCGCGTCGAACACGGGATCGGGTCGGCTTGAAACATTGGCTGATAGTGGTGGCTGCCTTGACGCTCAACGGGTGCGTCTCGCTTGAAGAGCAGGATATGGTACTGAAAGGCCTACGCGACGAAGTGCGCGGCTTGGGTGCGCGGCTCGATGCCCTTACAACCTCCGTGAACGGCATTGAAAGCAACGCGCAGCAGACGCGCGAAACGATTGATGCCCGGCTCAACCTCATCGATCTCGCGCTCGCGCGCCCCATCGAAATGCCGACGCCTGTGTGCGAGTTTCCTGAGTTGCCGCAGACCTTGCCGGAAGCAGTGGCGTGCGAAGCGCCTGTTGAATCAAGCACGCCAATCGGCATCGAGAAATTGACCGTTGGCGCGGTTGAGCGCGTGCGCATTACACCGCAGGGCATCATACTGACGGCGCGCATCGACAGCGGTGCCGATTCGAGCTCCTTGAGCGCCACCAACATGGTGTTTCTTGAGCGGGACGGCGAGGATTGGGTGCGTTTCGATCTCATTGTGGGCGATGAGACGCATACGCTTGAGCGGCGCGTCCTTCGCTTTGTGCGCGTCTTTCAGCAATCCGATACCGACGGCGTGCGTCGGCCTGTCGTGCGCCTTCGAATTGAGTTTGGTGACATACTCGGCCTCTTCGAGTTCAATTTGTCTGATCGTCGGCATCTTGAACATCCGGTGATTCTCGGACGCAATTTTCTGGTCGATCTTATGGTTGTCGATGTGGCGAAAAAGTTCACCCAATCCCTGCCTGAAGTCGGCGAATAGGCGATGAGCTGGGAGCGATGGTCCTACGCGCTTGCCGCCGTGCTGCTCGCCGTTGCGGGTATCGCCGTCTCGATGTATCGTCAAGCCTACACTGGCATCCCCTTATTGCCGGACGAGGCGCGGCGCGTCTGGCAAATCGAAGCGCGTGTCGAGTTCAGTGCGAGTGGCGAACCGGCAGAAGTATTGCTGACGCTGCCTCCGGCGCAGGATGGCTTCCTGGTCTTGAGCGAGTCCGGTGCGTCTTCCGGGTTTGGGTTCATCGTTGACCGCGCCGGCCCGCAGCGAAGAGCGCACTGGACGAAGCGCGCTGCGAGCGGCCAGCAAACCCTCTTTTATCAGATGGATCTTGTTGAAGATCCTCAGCACCGCATTACGCCGGAGATGCCGAGCGAGGTGTCTGAAGCCTATTTTGCAGGTCCCTATACAACAGCTGCATCTGAGGTGCTGAACGATTTTCTGCCGAAATCCACAGGTGCCAAATCGCTCGCTGAACAGCTCGTGCAGGCCATCAACACTGATCCTTTGAGCCAGAATATGCGCTTGTTGCGCCAAGGACACGAGGCTGCGCCTTTGATTGCGGCGCTGCTCAACCGTGCGGGCATTGCCGCCCGAACGGTCAAGGCGCTGCAGCTCGAAGATGGGCGACGCCACCAACCATTGCACGACTACGTGCAGGTGTGGCATGAGGACGGATGGCTGCTGTACGACCCTGAGCGCGGCAGGCTTGATGAGACCGCCGACCTCTTGCTTTGGCAAACGGGCACGCCTTCGGTGATCGATGTGGTCGGCGGCAGCCGCAGCCAAGTCACCTTCTCAATGACGAGCCAGACGCAGTCGGCCTTGACCTTATCGCGGCTGACGACCAGTCCTTTTGATCTTTCACTGCACGATCTGCCGATCGCCGAGCAAGGCATGTTCAAGCTCATTATGACGCTGCCGGTTGGTGCGCTCGTGGTGGTGTTCATGCGCCTTGTGGTCGGCATCCGTACCTCCGGCACGTTCATGCCGGTGCTCATTGCGCTGACCTTTGTGCAGACGGAGCTGCTCGCCGGCATGATCGGCCTCGTCGTGGTGGTCGGCGCGGCGTTGCTGCTGCGGTCATATCTTTCGTCTCTCAACCTGCTGCTAGTGGCGCGCATCGCAACGCTTGTCGTTGTTGTCATCGGGCTGGTGCTCGTCTTGGCGGTAGTGAGCTATCGACTTGGCCTCATCAGCGGTCTTGCGATTACATTTTTCCCGATGGTTATTCTGGCGTGGACAGTTGAACGCATGTCGATCCTCTGGGAAGAGGAGGGCGCGGGCGAGGCGATGATTCAAGGCACTGGCAGCCTTGTGGTGGCGGTATGTGCCTACGGCATGATGAGCTTGGAGATCGTCCGACACTTGGCATTTAACTTCCCTGAGCTGAATTTGCTCGTGCTTGCCGGGATTCTGCTACTTGGCCGCTACACCGGCTATCGATTGACTGAGCTCGTGCGCTTTCTGCCGCTTGCGAAGCGCGACAGCGAATGACCCTGCTCGCCACGCCATGGGCACTGCGCAGGCAGGGCGTGATCGGCATGAACCGGCGTAATTTCGAGCTCGTTGGCGCACACAATCATCGTCAAGCCTACCCGCTTGTTGACAACAAACTCTTCACCAAGCGCCTCGCGGCCAAGGCTGGCATTCCGATGCCAAGGCTCCTTGGTGAACTCTCGCGCCAGTTCGAGGTCGAGAAAATCTCTGAGCGCATCGGCGAACTTGACAAGTTCGTCATCAAACCCGCGCAAGGCAGTGGCGGGCGCGGCATTCTCGTCATTCACGGTCGCGAGAATGGACACTATCGGAAAAGCAGCGGGGAAGTGATTGCAACGGCAGAGATCAAGCGCTTGCTTACCAATATCATCAGTGGACTCTACTCGCTCGGCGGACGCACGGATTCGGCGATCATCGAATCGCTCGTCGTCGCAAGTGAGATGTTCGATCAGATTAGTGTTGGCGGCGTCCCAGATATTCGTGTCATCGTCTTTCAAGGGTACCCCATCATGGCGATGCTGCGTCTCGGCACACTCAAATCCGAAGGCAAGGCCAACCTGCACCAAGGCGGCATTGGTGTCGGCATCGATCTTCGTACGGGAGCAAGCCTCGGCGCGGTGCAATACAACCGGCGAGTGACGCATCACCCGGATAGCGGTGTCTCGCTCGATGATATCCATATTCCGGAATGGAAATCGCTGCTTGCGCTGGCGTGCCGCTGTTTCGACGCCACCAAGCTCGGTTATCTCGGCTGCGACATCGTGATTGATCGGGACGCCGGCCCGCTCCTGCTTGAGATGAACGCACGCCCGGGTCTCGCGATTCAGCTCGCCAACGACTGTGGCTTGGAGCCGAGGCTCTGCGCGGTACGCGAGCGCGTGGCCTTCGCGCCGAGCGTGGATGAGCGCGTCGCCTTTGCCTTGGATGGACTCGGCGGAGCAATCCCTTAGGCTTCGATGCTCGAAGTTTGCGAAGTTTCCAAGCGCTATCACACGACGCTCGCGGTGGACCGCGTGTGTTTGCAAGCGCAGCCCGGCCGGGTGCTCGGCTTGCTTGGCCCAAACGGTGCGGGCAAATCGTCGATTCTGCGCATGATCACCAACATCACCCATCCAGATACAGGCGAGGTACTGCTTGACGGGCAACGAGTCACACGCGAGACGCAGGCAAACATTGGCTACATGCCCGAAGAGCGTGGTCTGTATCGGCAGATGCGTGTGCTTGATCAGCTTGTCTATCTTGGACAGCTCAAAGGATTGACGGTCGCCGATGCGCGAGAGCGTGCGCACCACTGGCTACAAAGACTCGATGCCGAGGACTTTGCGGATAAACGACCGCGCGATTTGTCGCGCGGCATGCAACAGAAAGTGCAGTTCGCGCTGACCCTGATCTCGCATCCGCGTGTGCTGATTCTTGATGAGCCCTTTAGTGGCCTTGATCCGCTCAATGCCGAACTGATGGAAGCGGTGATCCGCGAGCGCTGCGAGGCTGGCGACATCATCCTGTTCGCTTCGCATCTGATGGAGCGAGTCGAGAGCCTCTGCGACGACATCTGCCTCATCGCCAAAGGGCAAGTGCTTATTCATGATGAATTGCAGGCGATTCGGGCGGCGCATGGCGCTGGCCTGCGCGAAATTTTCATCGAACAGGTGCGCACCTCTGAACATCCAAGCGCGGAAGAAGGGCTGTGAGCGCGCTCGGCATCGTCATTGACAGCGAGTACATTCGGCGCGTCAAGAGCAAGACATTCCTCGTGACGACCTTGCTGCTGCCAATCGCATTGCTCGCAATTGTTGCGATGATCGGCATCGTCGCTGGCATGTCGGTGTCCGCTGAGCGTGATAAGTCGCGCGCCATCGCAGTATTCGATCCGACAGGCGAAGTCTTCGAGCACCTTGATGCGAAGGTGCCGACATCGATTGAGCTGACCGCTGTGAGCGGCTCTCTCGATGCACTCAAGCAGCGCGTTTCGAATGACGAATTCGATGGCCTGCTGGTGATCCCTGAAGGGCTGCCGCACCGTCAGCAAGCGCAATCCGTCTATCTCTATACCGCCGAGATGCAATCCTTGCTCGTGCAGCAAATGCTTTCGCAAGTCGTTCTTGACGTGGTGCGAACGCAGCGGCTTGCGTATTTCGATCTGCCGCGAGACGTGTATGACGCGATTCGCCGCGGTGTCGATTTTCGCGTCATGGAAATAGGGGAGGCGGGCAAGGACGACTTGAACGCAACCGCGCGCGCCTTCGGGCTGATCAGCTACGGCATGGCTATTGCCATTGGCATTGTCATGCTGGTGTCAATTTACGGCGGCATGGTCATGCAGGCTGTGCTGGAGGAAAAAACCAGTCGCATGGCCGAGATACTCATGGCCTGCGTTCGCCCTTTCGACCTCTTGATGGGCAAGATCATTGCGCTCTTTTGTGTGGCGTTGACGCAGGTTCTCGCATGGATCGTACTGATCATTGTGCTTATTATCATCGCGAGCGTGCTCGTTGGGGTGCTCGTGCCGTTGGAGACGCTCGGCGAATTCGCGAGCGCTGCGCAATCGATTCAGTCCGCTGGCGGTTCATCCTTGCTGCCGTCGCTGCGCATTGATGTCCTGCTGGTCACGCTGCTGATGATCCCGATTGGCTGCTTTTTGTACGCCAGCCTGTTCGCCACCATCGGCGCCGCGTTTGACAACGCTCAAGAAGCGCAGCAGGCAGTGATACTGCCGATGCTGCCGCTGTTCGTGTCGGGCTTCATGCTCTATACCATCACGCTTGCGCCGAATAGCCTGCTCATCAGAATTGGCTCACTCGTGCCGTTCACGTCGCCGGTCATCATGCCGACGCGCATGTTGCTCGCCGACGTGCCGGTCTTTGAAGTCGTGCTGAGCGTTCTCTTGGCGGTGGCTGGCGCCGCATTCTGTGGATGGCTCGCAGGGCGCGTGTTTCGCATCGCATTGCTGCGCTATGGGCAGAAGCTTGGCATCCGAGACATCGTGCGCATGATGTTCGGCGGCGACTGATGTGTGACTAACGCGCAGCTGCGGCAATGTCGCACACGGCGCAATAGACTTCCGCCTGTCGCCAAGCTTGCTGCGGTTCTTTCTGCGGCGCGCTGACCGAGAGCAGCTCGGACAGCGAGTTCAGTAGCTTTGCGAGCACAGGATAGCCGCTTTCAAGTATCGCGCTAACGGCGGATAGACTGAGAGAAATGCTCTGCTCCTGCTGGTGATACGTGACAGAGAAATCTTCGAGTTCGGCAAGCCGCGCGGCAGACGCGATGGCATCGTCAAGTCCGCCAAGCCCGTCGACAAGTCCCAAGCGCTTGGCATCGGTGCCGATCCACACTCTGCCCTGTGCGATTTCGTGGACTTCCTCGGCGCTTTTTTCCCGCCCTTCTGCGGCGAGTTCAAGAAAGTCCTCGTAGAGCGCGTCGATGTACAGGCCCCACATGCGGCGCGTGAGGTCGCTGATGCCGCCATCACCGACTAGATCTTCTGCCACTTGGGTTGTGGTGACATAGTCGCTGTGGATGCCAATTGAGGCGAAGGCTTCGTTGAGCGAAGTTTGCATGCCGATGGCGCCAATCGATCCTGTAATGGTCTGCGGGTGCGCCCAGATTTCATCAGCGGTCGCGCTCACCCAGTAGCCGCCGGAAGCGGCGACGCGCGCCATCGACACGATGACCGGCTTGCCTGCCCCCTGCGCGGCAGCGAGCGCTCGCCTGATGGTCTCGCTCGCGGCCGGGCTGCCGCCGGGCGAATCGACACGCAGCACAATGGCACGGACATTGTCGCTCGCGGCGACCTCTCGAATGACTTTCGCCAGGCTCTCGCCACCAATCACCCCGTACTGCGGCTGCCCGTCCATGATTGGACCCATGCCATAGACGACGGCGATTTGGCGTTCGGATTGGCTCGACAATTCAGGTCCAAGGCTCGCCAAATAGCGCTTGAAATTGATGCTGTGCTTGCCAGCGGCGATGCCTGAGATTTCTTCGATTCGAGCGTTCACCTGCGCATGATCGCCGGTATCTTCGACAAGACCGTAATAGATCGCAAGGCGCGCGGCGTCGCCTTCGGCATCGGCAATGAGCTCGGGATACGACTCCACGTACTCGAGAAACATCTTTTCGTCGATCTCGCGGTTGGCAAGCACTCGCTGCTGATCTCGCTGCCAACGCGCTTCGAGCAGGCGCGAGACCTGCTCGCGCTCGGCTTCCGACATCTCGTTGCGAACAAAGCTTTCGCCTGCCGACTTGTAGGGACCGCTTTGGTACACGAAGCGCTCGACTTTGAGCTTGTCAAGACCTTCGGCGAAATAGCTCGCGCCCGCAACAGGCCCGAGCATATCGACGCCATCGAAATAGTTGAGGTAAATCTCGTCGGCGTAGCTGAGAAGCGCGTAGCGCGTCTGCGTCATGAACAGGCTGCTGCCAATCACAGGCTTGCCCGCGACGCGCAGCGCGGCAAGCGCCGCGCCGATCTCGTCGATATGCACATAGGCGATCTGCGAGAGGTTCGACAAATCGAGATGCACGGCTTTGATACGATCATCGTCCTTGGCGGCTTCCAAGAGGCGCACGAGGTCGCGAGCGCGAGTGGGCGTATCCAAGTCCACGCCAAACGCACTGGCCAAGGCCTCTATTTCGCCAAATTCCGGGTTCTCCTCGACAATCTGCGACGGATTGACGACAAGCACCGCCTCATCAGGCACCGTTGGCGGCGACCGGAAGGTCGCGCTGACCACTGCGACAAACAAAAACACAATGATGAGGTAGACCGTTGTCCGCAGCGCGGTGAATACAAATCGAAAGGCGATGCCCAAAATGGACAGCACGCCCGGTTGCTTGTCGTCGGCCATGTCTGGCGAGCCTCACAGGTTGTTCGATTAAGATACGCATCATATAGGCAATGCGCGAACGGTGCGAAACATGGCGTTGACAAGCGATGTGCTCTGGGATGTAGGCGAAGTCGCCCGCGCGCTGGGGGTCACATCGAGCTCGGCGGATGCGGAGATTCACGGCGTTAGCATTGACTCACGGACGCTGAATCCGGGCGATCTGTTCATCGCGCTAGACGGCACCACCGGCGCGTCGCTACGCGCCGCCAAAGGCGCTGGGCACGATGGTCACGACTTTGTCGAACACGCGGCATCGAAGGGCGCAGCCGCAGCCATGGTGCATCGGCCAATCCGTGCAACTGTTCCGCTTATCAAGGTCAGCAATACGCGCGAGGGTCTCTGGCGGCTCGGCATTGCTGCGCGCGCCCGCATGACCGGCGTTGTGTTCGCCATCACTGGCAGTGCTGGCAAAACGACCGCGAAATCTATGCTCGCAGCCGTGACAGAAGGCTTTGCCACCGAAGGCAGCCTCAACAACGTCTGGGGCGTGCCGCTGTCCTTGGCGCGCACGCCTCGAAACGCGCTCGCCGGCATCTATGAAGTCGGCATGAACGCGCCGGCGGAAATCGCACCGCTTGCGCGCCTGGTTGCGCCGCAAGTGGCGCTGGTGCTCAACGCCTTGCCCGCCCATCTCAAGCAGCTCGGCAGCGTCGATGCAGTGCGGCGCGAAAAGCTCACTATTTTTGCAGGGCTTGAGCCTGGCGGCACGCTGGTGCTGCCCGAAGCAATGAACGACGACCTTGTGCCGCGAGACATCAATCGGTTTCGCTTCGGATGCTCACAACAGGCCGATTTGATGTATTCCCCTGTAGATGAGTCATGGCAGGCAATCGAAGTCACCTGCGCTGGACAGCAGCTTCAAGTGCCTGTCCCCGGCGGCGGCGAACATCGCGCGCAGACTGTCGCCGCGGTCTCGGCCTGCGCGATCGCAGGCGGGTATCCGCTGGCTTGCCTCACGAAGTTGTCAAGCGTTGAGCTTCCTGCGGGCCGAGGTCGAGAAACGCTCGTGGGCGGCGTCACGATCATTGATGACAGCTACAACGCGAATCCGGTGAGTATGGCCTATGCCATCGAGCAGCTCGCCAAGCGCCCGGGCAGGCGCCTCGCGCTGCTCGGAGAAATGCTTGAACTGGGGGAGAGCGAGGCGACCTCCCATGCCGAACTAGGGACGCTGGCCGGTGCGCTTGTCGATGGCGCGTGGTGCGTCGGCGGCGCCGCGCGATTGACGCATGATGCGTTGCCAGCGTCGGTCCGCCTCGGCTGGCACCAGGAAGCATCGGAAGCGCTGATGGATTCGCTTCTTGAAACACTTGAGGACGGAGACTGCCTGCTCATTAAAGGTTCCAACCTCGTGTTCTGGTCGCGAGGCTTCACCAGCGGTCTCGTGCAGCGCTTGGCGACCCGCTAAGAGCTTTTCGCCAATTCTCGGGCCATGCCGATATAGGTCCATGGCGTCAACGCGGCAAGCTCGCTCTCAGCGTCTTCGGGCAGCCCAAGCGAGTTCACAAGTGTCCGCCAGGATGCCTCTGTCAGCGTCTCACCTCGCGTCAACGCCTTGATGCGCTCGTACCCGTCCTTGACGCCTTCGCGGCGAAGCAGCGTCTGCGCGGCTTCAGCCAAGACTTCCCAAGCTTCGCTGAGATCCTCGCGGATGCGTGCTTCGTTCGCTTCGATTTTGCCAAGGCCGCGCATGGTCGATCGCATCGCAAGCCACGAATGGCCAAAGGCAACGCCGATGTTGCGCATGGCGGTGGAATCGGAGAGGTCCCGCTGCCAGCGGCTCACCGGCAGTTTTTCTGCGAGGTGCGAGAGGATGGCATTCGCAACACCAAGGTTGCCTTCCGAGTTCTCGAAGTCGATCGGGTTGACCTTGTGCGGCATGGTGGACGAGCCTGTCTCCGAATCGATACGCCGCTGCTTGAGGTAGCCGAGCGCAATATAGCTCCAGACATCGCGATTAAAATCGAGCAGGACGCTGTGAAACCGCACAAAGGCGTGGCACAGGCGCGCGAGATGGTCGTGCGGCTCGATTTGCGTCGTGAGCGCTTGCGGCGTCAATCCAAGGTGCTCGACAAAGCTGGCGCTGAGCGCCTGCCAATCGGCGTCTGGGAAGGCGATGAGATGCGCGTTGAAGTTGCCGACGGCGCCGTTGCATTTGCCTGGGATGGGCGTTGCCTTGATCTCGTCAATCGCGGCGCGCAAGCGCGATGCGAAGACCGCGAACTCTTTGCCTAGTGTCGTGGGCGATGCCGCTTGCCCGTGGGTTCGAGCGAGCATCGCAAGCGCCGCGTGCGCCTCGGCGAACCCGGCAATGCGCGATGCCAAGTCTTCCATCAGCGGCAGGAACTTGGCATCGAGGCTTGTGCGCAGCAGGATGCCGTACGCAAGATTGTTGATGTCTTCGGAAGTGGCCGCAAAGTGCAGCGATTCGGTCGCCGGGAGAAGCGATGCGAGCGCTTCCCGCTGCGCGAAGCACTCGCGCAGAAAATACTCGCACGCCTTGACGTCATGGTTGGTGGTCGCTTCGATCGCCTTGACGCGATGCGCATCATCAAGGCTGAAATTCTGCCAGATGGCATCAAGCGCAGTGCGCTCGGCTTCAGGCAAGCGCGGACATTGCTTGACGAGTCCGTGATCGATCAGCGCCGCAAACCAGCCGACTTCAACGCGAACGCGCGCGCGGATCAAAGCGTATTCGCTGAAATAGTCCGCGAGCGGCGCCGACTGTGCGGCGTAGCGCCCGTCGAGCGGGGAAATGCTGAGCAATGGATCTCGTTCATTCATGGCGGGCAGCTCCGTACAATCATGCCACCGCCAAGGCAGCGCTCACCATCGTACAAGGCAGCGTACTGCCCCGGCGTGATGGCGCGCTGCGCGCGCTCGAACTCGACTCGCCAAGTGTCCTCGTGAAGGTCAACAGGCGATACGAGGCACGCTTGGTCCGCTTGCCGGTAGCGAATTTTCGCGGCGCACGCAAAACGTGTCGTCGGCGGCTCGCACAGCCAATTCATGCCGGACGCCAGGAGGGCAGGGGCGTAGAGGTCGGATTCATCTTGACTGACGATGAGCGAGTTCGAGTCGAGGTCTTTCTTGGTCACATACCACGGCTTCTCTTCGTGGCGTTGAACACCGCCGATGCCGAGGCCGCGGCGCTGGCCGATGGTGTAGAACGGGAGCCCCACATGCTCGCCAAGCACATGGCCGCCCGTGGTTCTGATGGCGCCTGGACGCGAGGGCAAATAAGTGCGTAGGAAATCCCGGAACGGGCGCTCGCCAATAAAGCACAGCCCGGTGCTGTCGCGTTTCTCGGCGATTTCGAGGCCGCTGTCCTTGGCAATGCGGCGAACATCCGGCTTCTCGATGTCTCCAAGCGGGAACATCGCATGGCGGAGCTCGTCGCGATGCACCATATGCAGGAAGTAGCTCTGGTCCTTGTTCGAGTCGAGCGCCTTGCACAGCTGCGGCGACCCGTCGGCATCCGTCAGCCGCGCATAGTGACCTGTCGCTATTCTCTCGGCGCCGAGTGTGCGCGCCGCTGCGCTGAAGTGACCGAACTTGATGATGCGGTTGCACAGTACGTCTGGGTTGGGTGTTAGCCCCTTGTCAAGCCCGTCAAGGAAGCCCTCGAATATCTCATCCCAATAGGCTTCGGAGAAACTCACTTCTCTCAGAGGGATGTCGAGCTTGGCGCACACGGCAAGCGCATCGGCATGGTCTTGCGCCGCGGTGCAAAAGGTCGTGCCGTCGTCCTCGTCCCAATTTTTCATAAAGAGACCTTCCACCTCCAAGCCTTGGCGCTTGAGAAGAAGCGCCGTGACCGACGAGTCCACACCGCCGGACATGCCGACTATGACTTTGGGGGCGGCTGCCATCGCTCAGGTGAACTGCAAAAGCGCATTGTACGCGCTCCAAATGTGAGACTATTGCCCGATGACTGATTTCTCGCACCTTGATGAGCGCGGCACGGCGCGCATGGTGGATGTCTCTGATAAGGGCACGACCAAGCGGTTCGCACGGGCGAGCGCCGAGGTCGTGATGGCACCTGCCACGCTTGCGGCCATCCTGGCCGAATCCCTTCCCAAGGGCGATGTGTTCGCCGCGGCGCGCATCGCCGGCATTGCCGCCTGCAAGCGCTGCGCCGACCTGATTCCGCTGTGTCATCCGTTGCCGCTGACGAGCGCAGACGTATCCATCGAGGCGGTCGCTGAGAATCGCTTGCAAGTCGTCGTCACTTGCCGGGTGACAGGCAAGACCGGCGTCGAGATGGAAGCCCTCACCGGCGCATCGATCGCCGCGCTGACCATCTATGACATGTGCAAGTCGGCGGACCGCGCCATGTCGATTGAATCGCTGCGCCTGCTTGAGAAGTCTGGCGGCGCGTCGGGCGGCTTCACACGAGCGCAATGAGCATACAGGTCGAGTTTTTTGCGTCGCTGCGCGAAGCCTTGGGCGTGCGCGAAATTCACATTCCGGCGAATGAAGCTGAGAACATCAATACCGTGCAGGATGTTCGCGACTGGGTGCTCGCTTCAATCAAGGAAGCTGGCACGTCGGATATTAGCTCCAAGCACACGCGCTCGGCAGTCAACGATGAGTTCGTTGCGCCTTCCTATCGGGTGCGCTCGGGTGACCGCGTCGCGTTCATGCCAGCCGTGACCGGAGGGTAGACGAGGTGCGCCGCGTCGTCGTCAGCGAGGCGTCGATTGACTTTCCCGCCGAACTCAAGCGTTTGCGTGATGCAAGCGGTGTCAGCAGCGGGGGCATCGGCGCGATCGCTTCTTTTCTTGGCATGGTGCGCGGCGGCGAGGTGACCGCCCTTGAGCTGCAGCACCATCCCGGCATGACAGAGAAGAGCATCTTGCGCATCGTGGAGGAAGCAGAGCGGCGCTGGAATCTTCTGAGCGTCACTGTGATCCATCGAATTGGCGTGCTTGCACCAGGTGACGACATCGTGCTTGTCCTCACCGCAGCAAGTCATCGCCCGCAGGCGTTTGATGCCTGTGAGTTCCTTATGGACTATCTCAAGACCGAAGCGGTGTTCTGGAAGCGCGAGACACGGGGTCAGCAGACCGCTTGGGTAGAGTCCACAAACGATGACCGCAACAGGAAGATGCGGTGGGAAGCTGAATGAGCACCGATCTAGGCGCCCGCGCCGCGCACTGATTCGCGCCCGCGCCACGATCTTCAGCAGGTGCAGTCGCATTGCCGGGACCGGGAATGCACGATCCTGAAGAAACATGTAGTATTGCCGCCCCGCTTTGAGACATCACGACAAATGGTCGCGCAAAGCAACAGCATCGGCTCTCTCGCAAACGGCGTCGGCTGCCATTTGTGGCAAGCGGTACTACCCCCCCCCCCCCCAAGTTATTGGGCGGTTAATTAAAAACAATCCGGCGGATCAGCGATCCCTTCTCCTTGAAATCCGGTATGCCCGCCGCTCGCTGAGAGCGGCAAACTCTTCTTCAACAATTCGTGCCTGCTTCAAGCGATGGCGCGATGGATTCCGTGACCATCCGTGCGCGGAACGTGCCCGGTGCACGACCGAGCTCGGCACCGCTGAGCGCATTGGCAGCTCGGCGATGCCCGCTTTCAACCTGCCGGCGCAACGCCCGGTGGAACAGATCCCCATCTTCCCATAAGGAGCAAGCCATGAAGGCACTCATTCTCGCGGCATTGGCCGCATTCGCAACCGGCGTCGCGCCGCTGCAAGCAAAGACACCGCTTCACACTGCGGCATTCAACGACGATTTGGAAGCCGTGCAAACGCTGATTGATTCGGGCGCGGACGTGAACTCAAAGGAGGCCTTTGAAGGCAGCACGCCGCTTCACTTGGCGAAAAGCGGGGACGTGACGCGTGCGCTGCTCGCCGCGGGCGCGGACGTGAATGCAAGAAACGACAACGGCAGCACGCCGCTTCACTGGTCGGGGGAAAGCGAGGGCAGGGCGCGCGCGCTGCTCGGCGCGGGCGCGGACGTGAAGGCCAGGGACAAATGGGGCAACTCGCCGCTTCACATTGTGGCAACGGAGGGCACGGAGGGCGTAGCACGGGCGCTGCTCGATAAGGGCGCGAACGTGAACGCCGGAGACAACAACGGTGAAACGCCGCTTCACAACGCGCGGAATGCGGACATGGCGCGGGCGCTGATTGCCGCGGGCGCGAAGGTGCACGTAAGAAGCGACAACGGCGAAACGCCGCTTCACACGGCGGCAACGGAGGGCGTAGCGCGGGCGCTGCTCGATAAGGGCGCGGACGTGGGCGCGAAGAGCGACAGCGGCAACGAGCCGCTTCACACGGCGGCAAACGCGGGCGTGGCGCGGGCGCTGACCGATTCGGCCGCATACGCGGGCGCGAAGAACCACGCAGGCGAAACGCCGCTTCACACTGCGCGAACTGCGGGAGTAGTGCCTGTTCTGATCGCCGCGGGCGCGGATGTGGGCGCTTGGGACACTCACTACCTAACGCCGCTTCACACTGCGGCAAAGTATGGCCGCGCGGACGTGTTGAAAACGCTGATTGATGAGTATCGGGCGGATGCGAACGCAGCTGTGTACTCCGGGCCACACTCTGGCCAAACGCCGCTTCACATTGCGGCAAGGTTTGGCCGTATAGGGTTCGTGCTTCCCCATCAGAACGTGGTGAGAATACTGATTGATGATTATCAAGCGGACGTGAACGCCGTTGACGACAGGCGCGGCACGCCGCTTCACTATGCTGCGCAGAGTGCGGGCGTGGTGCTGCGTCTGATCGATAAGGGCGCGGACGTGAACGCCAAGGACAAATGGGGCGGCACGCCGCTTCACTATGCGCAGAGGGCGGGCGTGGCGCGGGTGCTGCTCGAGAAGGGCGCGGATGTGAACGCCAAAAACCACTCACTCTCCACGCCGCTTCACGTGGCGGCATATTATGATCGCTGGGAAGTGTTGCGCACGCTGATCCAGGTGGGCGCGGACGTGAACGTCAGGAACGCAGACATATGGAACAAGACGCCGCTTCACTATGCGCGGAGTGCGGACGTGGCGCAGTTGCTGATCGCCGCGGGCGCGGACGTGAACGCCAAGGATGCCCGGGGCGAAACGCGGATTGAATGGCCAGGTGACCTTAATAGCATGGGGATGACACTGATTCGCAATGGCGCGGACACCGAAAATGTGGCGACCCGTCGTTTGCAAAGTTGGTTTCAATTTGCGGAGGGGCCAGCCGATGTGCTAAGCCTGCTCGCCGCGGGCGCGCGCGTGAACGGTGTGGACGCTCGGGTCATCACGCCGCTTCACCATGCGCAGAATGCGGACGTGGCGCGTGCGCTGATCGAGCAGGGCGCCGACGTGAGCGCCACCACCACCAGATGGGGGATCAGTCCTCATGACACGCCGCTTCACTATGCAGCAAGAGACAACCGCATAGGTGTGATGCAGGTGCTGCTCCTGGCGGGCGCGGACGTGAACGCGAAGAACTTAAACGGAAGAACGCCGCTTTACTATGCGGCAAGCTCGCGCATGGCGGTGCTTCTGATCAAGGCGGGCGCGGACGCGAACGCTAGGGACGGAGGGGGCAGCACGCCGCTTCACTATGCGCAGAGTGCGGGCGTGGCGCGTGAGCTGATCTTTTTTGCGGGCGCGAACGTGAACGCTAGGGACCGCGCCGGCGAAACGCCACTTCACACTGCGCGGAATGCGGGCGTGGCGCGGGTTCTGATCGACAAGGGCGCGGATGTGAACGCCAAAGGCTACGGCGTACGCGTGGACAACAAGGTCTACGACGGCCGAACGCCACTTCACAATGCGGCAAGTAATAACCTTGCGGATGTGGGGCGGTTGCTGATCGAGAAAGGCGCGGACGTGAATGCCGTTGCGGGAACCGGCTATACGCCGCTTCACTATGCGCAGAATGCGGACGTGGCGCGTGCGCTGATCATTGCGGGCGCGAACGTGAACGCTAGGCGCAACGACGGCGAAACGCCGCTTCACAGTGCGTCAAACCTGGTGGTGGCGCGTGCGCTGATTACAGCGGGCGCGGACGTGAACGCCGTTGGAGGAGACAATGGCTACACGCCGCTTCACTATGCGGCGACCGAGGGCGTGGCGCGTGAGCTGATCATTGCGGGCGCGGACGTGAGCGCCGGGGACACGTGGGGCAACACGCCGCTTCACACTGCGCGAAATGCGGGAGTGGTGCAGGCGCTGCTCGACGCGGGCGCGAACGACAGAGCCGCCAACGATAGCGGAGGCAGGCCGCTTCACGCTGCGGCATGGTTTGGGCGCGTGGAAGTTGCGGAGAGACTCCTACAGGTTGGCAGCGCGGCGTTGCACGACAGGACGAACACCGGCCGAACGCCGCTTCACAATGCGGTAATTCGAAACCATTGGAGCATGATGCGGATGCTGAGCGCGCGCGGGGACGTGAACGCCAAGGACAACCGCGGCCGAACGCCGCTTCACTATGCGGTTACTACATTTAAATCTTGGTCTGCGATGTCGGTTCTGACCAAGGCGGGCGCGGACGTGAACGCCAAGGACAACGACGGCAACACGACGCTTCACTTGGTTGCACCCCATTCTAATCAGTGGTACATAGCGGAATTAGTGAGAATTCTGATCAGCGCGGGCGCAGACGTGAACGCCATGAACAACGACGGCAATACGCCGCTTGACTTGGCGACAAAAAGCAGCCGTGCTTGGTTCGCGCTACGCGAAGCGGGCGCGGAGGAATCGGAGGAAGAGGAATCCGAAGAGTAGGGCATGATAGCCTCGCCTTTCGGGAACTCATTGAAGCGGAATCATCGTCCGGAGACTGACAAGCGGCTGGCGCAGCTTCCCCGCAAGATGCTTGTCGCGCCTCCGGGCGCGTGGGCTGAAACATGCGCGCCGTCCCTAGGGGCAGCCTGCTAGCGCATGAAGGGGAGTCTGCGGACTCCCCTTCTTTACTGCTGAAAACTACCGGCGCGGGCGATGGCGCCGGGCAACATCGTAAACATGGCCGGTTGCGGCGATGGACTTGCGAAGGGATAAAAAGATAAACATTTGCGTTAAGTGTGGCTGGAAAATCTCAGTTTGCGCAACCATTTGCAGGGTGCGTAACCTTGCTTGGCTAGGGGTTCGTGACTCCCTCGCCGCATCTGGTCATGTTCGCCAGTTCGCCCCTTGGCTGCGTTGCTCCACCTTATGTGAGGCCTGCACTGCGTTGTCGCGCCCCGGCCACGCGCCCGTTGACGTACTCGGAGCCGTTGTCGGAATGGAAGCCCTTGATGGCGAAAGGGAACAGCGAGAGCAGCCCATCGAGCACCGATACCATCTGGTTCTTCGAGATCGCAGGCGCCGCGCCGATGTACTGTTACTGAGTCCCGCAGCCTACAAGGTTGCCGAGATACACGCCCTTGACCCCGTCGAGGTCGTATTGGTGAACAGTGTTCACCCGGACATGGCCCGGCTCGCCCTTCGGCTCCGGCGGCCTGCGCTCGCAGATCGCGGATTCACCGCCCGTTCACCCTCACGTAGCGTTGGACAATTCTCGGACATCGCCACGAAGCGCCCCTTTGATACAATGCGCCGCTTTGCAAAGACCGAATCAACAGGAGCGTGCATTACTCATGGGTTATCAGCATATCAAGGTGCCTGACGGCGAAAAAATCACCATCGCCGCTGACGATTCCCTCACAATCCCCAATCACCCCATCATCCCTTTTATCGAAGGCGATGGCATCGGTGTCGATATTACGCCAGTGATGATCGATGTCATTGACGGCGCTGTTCGTCACGCCTATGCGGGAGAGCGATCGATCCGTTGGATGGAAGTCTACTCGGGCGAAAAGTCGCTTGAGATCTACGGGCCGGGCGAATGGCTGCCCGATGAAACAGTCGAGGCCATCCGCGAGTACATCGTCGCCATTAAAGGGCCGATGACAACGCCGGTCGGCGGCGGCATCCGCTCGCTCAATGTCGCCCTGCGGCAGATCATGGACCTCTACGTGTGCATGAGACCTGTTCGCTACTTCGGCGGCGTGCCAAGCCCGATGAAGCATCCGGAGAAGACCGACATGGTGATTTTCCGCGAGAACACCGAGGATATCTATGCGGGCATCGAGTGGGAGGCCGATAGCGCAGAAGCCAAGAAGCTCATCGATTTTCTCCGCACTGAGATGGGTGTGACCACGATTCGCTTCCCTGAGCATTGCGGCATCGGCATCAAGCCAATCTCCGCCGAAGGCTCCAAGCGTTTGATCCGAAAAGCCGTGCAGTACGCCATTGCCGAGGACCTGCCTTCGGTCACGTTCGTCCACAAGGGCAACATCATGAAATTCACCGAAGGCTCATTTAAGGACTGGGGCTATGAGCTTGTGCGCGAAGAATTTGGCGCATCGGATTTGGACGGCGGCCCGTGGCAGCGTCTCACCAACCCCAATACTGGCCGCGAGATAGTCATTAAGGACATGATCGCGGACGCCATGCTGCAGCAGATTCAAACGCGCCCCGACGAGTACAGCGTGCTTGCGACCATGAACTTGAACGGCGACTACATCTCCGATGCGCTCGCCGCGCAAGTGGGCGGCCTCGGTATCGCGCCGGGCGCCAACATTGGCGACCATATTGCGCTCTTTGAGGCGACGCATGGCACTGCGCCGAAGTACGCAGGGCAGGACAAGGTCAATCCAGGTTCACTGATACTCTCGGCGGAGATGATGCTGCGGCACATGGGCTGGCGAGAAGCGGCGGACCTTGTGGTGCTCGGCATGGAACGCGCCATCAACAAGAAGACCGTCACCTACGATTTTGACCGGCTCATGCAAGGTGCCACCAAGGTGTCAAGCTCGCAGTTCGGGCACCACATCGTTGAAAACATGGCCGCGTAGGCCGCTCGCTCCGAAATCCCTACGAGGAACGTACCGATGGTCGGTATTACAGGCTATAGCACCTACATTCCACGACGGCGCTTGCAGCGCAGCGCGATTGCCGATGCCCACACATGGTACGACCCGTCGTATGCGGCCAAAAGGCGTGGCGAGCGGGCCATCTGCTCGTGGGACGAGGATGCCATCACCATGGGCGTCGAGGCGGCGCGCGGTCTTGTCCGCGGCCAGCCGCCGCACACGCTGATGTTCGCGAGCACGACCGGCCCGTTTGCCGATCGTCAGCAGGCGGGCATTATCGCCACTGCGCTCTCGCTTGAAGGCGATGTGCGCACGCTCGATGTGACGGCTTCGCAGCGTGCCGGGCTTGGCGCGTTCGGCCAGGCTGTTGCGTCGTTCAAGGAAGGCTCGCGCGATACGCTGCTCGTATGCTCCGACAAGCGACGCGCCCGCGCGCGCAGCCCCGGCGAGTTGGCGTGGGGCGACGGTGCCGTGTCCGTGTCGATTGGCAGCGAGACGCCGCTTCTTGAAGTGCTTGGACGCGGCGTCAACAGTGTTGATTTTCTCGATCACTACCGGGCGAGCGGCAAGGATTTCGATTATGACTGGGAAGAGCGCTGGATTCGCGACGAGGGCTTGAGCAAGATCGTGCCCCAAGCTATTTCGCGGGCACTCGCAAACGCTGGCGTGACGCCTGAAGAGGTCGCGCACTTTGTGCTGCCGAGCACCATATCGCGGGCCGCGCAGCTAGTCGCGCGCGCCGCGAACCTGAACCCCGAATCCATCGTTGACAACCTTGCAGGCGCGCTTGGTGAAACAGGTGTCGCGCACCCCTTGTTCATGGCGCTCAATGCGCTGGAGACGCGCGTCAAGCCGGGTGATTTTCTGCTGGTGTGCAGCTTTGGCAGCGGCTGCGAGGCGGTGCTGATGCGTGCGACGGAAGTGATCGCCAAGTACGAATCGCCGATGTCCGTGGCCAACGCCCTCGGCGCACGCCAGCCGGAAGACAATTATTTGAAGTACCTGAGCTTCAACCGCTTGCTAGAGGTCGATGAAGGCAAGCGCGGCGAAGCGGCGGAGTTCCAGACCTCGCTATCCACGAGCTACCGCAACCGCGATATGCTGCTCGGGCTCGTTGGCGGGCGCTGCATGCGCTGCGGCACGGTGCAGTTTCCGCGTGCGCGGGTGTGCGTCAATCCGCAATGCCGCGCGACGGATACCCAAGAACCCTATTCGTTTCGCGACGAGCCGGCCAACATTTCAAGCTGGTCGGCTGACTACTTGGCATTCACCCCCGATCCGCCGTCGCACTATGGCATGATTGACTTTGAGAACGGAGGAAGACTGATGACTGACTTCACCGACGTTGACCTCGGCGAGATCGATGTTGGCATGGCGGTCGAGATGCGTTTTCGCATCAAGTCGATGGACCATCCGCGCGGCCTGCCGCGCTATTTCTGGAAAGCGGTGCCAGCGCGCTCGGCATAAGGGCCGCCAGACACGCTCCGCATCACCGCCTATACACCACCTATACCACCTATACACAAGGACACTTCACCATGGCACAAGGCATCAAAGACAAAGTGGCGATTCTCGGCATGGGCTGCTCCAAATTCGGCGAGCGGTGGGATGTGGGCGCTGAAGAGCTCATCGTCGAAGCGTTCGATGAGGCGCTTGAGGATGCGACGATTGATCGCAGTGAAATTGATTCGGCGTGGCTTTCCACCGCCATGGAATTCGTCAACGTCGGGCGCAGCGGGCTGCCTTTGAGCGTATCGCTTCGCCTGCCCAACATCGCCGTCACGCGCGTTGAAAACTTCTGCGCGTCCGGTTCTGAAGCGTTTCGGGGCGCGGTCTACGCGGTTGCATCGGGCGCCGCCGATATCGCGCTTGCGCTTGGTGTCGAGAAACTTAAAGACACGGGCTACGGCGGCTTGCCGGGCGGCGCATCAGGCACACTATCGCCGCTATGGTCGGCCACCGGCTCAGCGCCCGGTAGTTTTGCGCAGCTTGCGAGCGCGTATCGCGCCAAGCATGGCATTGAGAAAGACGATCTCAAGCGCGCCATCGCGCACGTATCGGTGAAGAGCCATGCCAACGGCACCAAGAACCCCAAGGCGCATCTCAGGCGCACCATCAGCGAAGATGACGCTATCAATGCGCCGCTCATTGCCGAACCGCTTGGCCTCTTTGACTGCTGCGGCGTCAGCGACGGCGCAGCGGCGGCGATTGTCACCACGCCCGAGATTGCGCGGCGTCTCGGCAAGGACAACATCGTCAACGTCAAGGCGTTGCAGCTTTCGCTCTCGAACGGCTCGGAATCCGGGCATACGTCTTGGGATGGCAGCTATTTCCACACTACGCGCATTGCGGCGTCAAAGGCCTATGCCGAAGCCGGCATTCGCAAGCCGCGTGATGAAGTCAGCATGTTTGAATGCCACGACTGCTTTTCCATCACCGAGTTCGTCACCACTGAAGACCTGCAGCTTTCGCCGGAAGGCGGTGCGCTCAAGGATGTCATGGACGGCTTCTACGATGCCGACGGGAAAATCCCGTGCCAAATCGATGGCGGCCTGAAGTGCTTTGGGCATCCAATTGGCGCCTCCGGCATTCGCATGCTGTATGAAATGTACCTGCAATTGCAGGGCAGGGCGGGGGAGCGGCAGCTGCCGAACCCGACCATTGGCCTCACCCACAATCTTGGTGGCGCGCCCAACCAGAACGTCTCAGCGGTCTGCATTGTTGGCGCTGCGTAGCCGACGCTTCCAACCCTTACCAACATAGAGAAGACCACGAGAATGGATTTTTCTTTCAGCGACGAAGACCGCGCCTTTCAAATGGAAGTTCGCGAATGGCTCTCGGGCGCATGGCCTGCCGAGGTGCGGGCGCGAAAGGCGAAAACGGCAACAGGTCGCGTCTGGCGCGAAGAGCAGATGCAGTGGCAGCAAGCGCTTGCCGAGAAAGGCTGGGCAGCCACCAACTGGCCAGTCGAGCATGGCGGGGCTGGCTTTACACCCACGCAAACCTACCTGTTTGACTTGGAACTCGCACGCGCCGGCGCGCCGAATGTGCTGCCATTCGGCATCAATATGGTGGCGCCGGTGATCATGAAGTTCGGCACGGAAGAGCAAAAGCAGCGCTTCTTGCCGGACATCCTGAACAGCCGAGTCTGGTGGTGCCAAGGCTACTCCGAACCTGGTTCGGGCTCAGACCTCGCTTCGCTGTCAACACGCGCCATCGATGCGGGCGATCATTACCTTGTCAACGGCGTCAAGACGTGGACCACGCTTGCGCAGCACGCCGACTGGATTTTCTGCCTGGTGCGCACCTCCAAAGAAGACCGCAAGCAGCTTGGCATTTCGTTTCTCTTAATCGACATGCACTCGCCCGGTGTCAGTGTCCGGCCGATCATCACCATTGATCAGCCGAGCGAAGGCCTGCAGGAAATCAACACCGTCTATTTTGAAGATGTCAAGGTTCCGAAAGAGAACCTCGTCGGCGAGGAAGGGCAGGGATGGACTTGCGCAAAGTACCTGCTTGAGTTCGAGCGCGGCACGGTCTATTCGCCGCGTCTCAAAGCGTCGCTCGAACACTTGCAGGAACTCATGGCAAGCGAACCGTTGCCCGCTGAAGATCAGAACAGCTTTGCGCTGAAGCTCGCGAGTACCGAAATCGAAGTGCTGGCGCTCGAATTCACCGAGCTCCGCATTCTTGGTGCGCTGGCGGCCGGTCAGAACGTCGGCCCGGAATCATCGCTCCTCAAAGCACGCGGCACAGAGCTGCAGCAGCAAGTGTCAGAAATGTGGGTGGAGTATTCGGGCTACTACGCGCTACCGCTCGACGGCTCGACGCCTTTTGAAGGTGACAACTTTCAGCCAGTCGGTCCCGAATGGAGCAATGGCGTCGCGCAGTCCTACTTCAATCTGCGCAAGGTGTCGATTTACGCAGGCTCGAACGAAATCCAGCGGAATATCATGGCGAAACTCGTGCTTGGACTGTAGCGCGCAATCTCGCCTTATCGGTGCTCGACCAATCGCCGAGCATCACGGCTGACCCTGCAAGGCACAAGCGCGACGGTCAAGGCGCGGCTCGCAGCACGCTACGACCTTGACAAGCTGGTGTTACTTTCGGTGACACCGGAGTATCATCAGCGCATGAGATGCTACCAATTGCCCGCCGATGCCTTTAGCTTACAGCGCTGATACGGACGCCACCGACTGGCGCATCGAGCGCTTGCCGTTCGCATGGTCGAAACGGCATCAAGTAACGCTTGATCCGGCAAAGCGAGAAGTGCTGTATGTGAAGGATGCCCACGTCTCGGCACTCGCCGAAGCGGCGCGCCTTGCGGGACCTCGCCTCGCTTGGCGCGTCCTCCTACCTGAAGCATTCAGCGAAGCCTTGTCCGGCATCTACGAGCGAGATGCAAGCGAAGCACAGCGCATCGCCGAGGACGCTGGCGAGTCGTTGCTGCTCGAAGATCTCGCGCAAGCCGTGCCCAATGCCGGCGACCTGCTTGAGCAGGAGGACGATGCGCCGATCATCCGCCTCATCAATGCCATCCTGACCGAAGCCTTGCGTCGTCAATCGAGCGATGTGCATGTCGAGACCTTCGAGAGTGATCTTGTCGTGCGTCTGCGGGTGGACGGTCAGCTTCGCGAAGTGCTGCGACCCAAGCGTGCGCTTGCGCCTTTGCTGGTCTCGCGCATCAAGGTCATGGCCGAGCTCGACATCGCCGAGAAGCGCGTCCCGCAGGATGGCCGCATTTCGCTTCGCGTTGCCGGCCGGGAGATCGATGTGCGCGTCTCGACGATGCCGACCGCCGAAGGCGAGCGCGTCGTCATGCGGCTGCTAGAGAAGCAGGGCACGCGCCTCACCTTGCCGCGCCTTGGCATGGCGCCGCAAGACCTCAATCGTTTGCGTTCTCTCACAGGCCGTCCGCACGGCATCCTCCTTGTCACCGGCCCGACTGGCTCCGGCAAAACGACGACGTTGTATGCGAGCCTTTCAGAAGTCGATACCACAAGCCTGAATGTGCTGACAGTCGAAGATCCGATCGAATATCAGCTGAGCGGCATCGGTCAGACGCAAGTCAATCTCAAAGCAGATCTCAGTTTTGCCGTCGGCTTGCGCGCGATTTTGCGGCAAGATCCGGATGTCATCATGGTTGGCGAGATCCGCGACACCGAAACAGCAGACATCGCCATTCGCGCAAGCCTGACAGGTCACTTGGTGCTCTCCACCTTGCACACCAACACCGCCATCGGCGCAGTGACGCGCCTCGTGGATATGGGTATCACGCCGTGGCTGCTCGCTTCAAGCTTGAACGGCGTCATGGCGCAGCGCCTTGTACGCAAACTCTGCCCGCACTGCCGAACCTTGCAGGCGCCGAACGCGCGTGAACGTGAGTTCATTCGCGCCGCTGGTGGCGATGAAGGCAAAGAAGTCTGGCAGCCGGTCGGCTGCGACCACTGCGCAGGTGAAGGCTATCTCGGTCGCACTGGCATTTATGAACTCATCGAGTTTGATCAGACGCTGCGCGGTCTCGTCCATGATCAGGTCTCCGAGTCCGAGCTTGAGCAGGCGGCGAGAATACACTGCCCCTCGATTCGCGACGATGCCTACGCCAAGGTCAAAGACGGCATCACGAGCGTGGACGAGGCGATTCGGGTGACGGCGGAGGTCTAAGCAGGCTCCCATGGCACTGTTCAAGTATTCCGCGCTCGACGCTGGCGGGCGGCGAAAAAAAGGCAGCGTGCAGGCGGATTCGCCGCGTCAAGTGCGCACGCAGCTTCGCGAGCAAGGTCTTGTGCCGCTTGATGTGACGCGGTCTCGCGTGCAAGGCGCGGCCAATGCGCCGCGCTTCGCGAACTTCTTTTCGCGGCTGTCATCACTTGAGCTTGCTGTCGCGACGAGGCAGATGGCGACGCTCCTCAATGCTGGGCTGCCGGTCGAAGAAACGCTGCTCGCAACCGCGCAGCAATCAGATCGAACGCGCACGAAGAACATCTTTCTCATGGTACGCAGCCGCGTGCTCGAAGGGCGCTCGCTCGCGCAGTCCCTCGCCGAACATCCGCAGTCATTTGAGAGCATCTACGTCTCTGCTGTTGAAGCAGGTGAGCGCGCCGGCTACTTGCCGGGCATCTTGAGCAGCCTCGCCGAATACACCGAAGGCCGACATCAATCCATGCAGAACCTTTCCATGGCGATGGTCTACCCGATCATGCTGTTCTTCCTGTCGCTCGCGGTGGTGGCGGGCTTGCTTGGCTATGTGGTGCCGGACATGGTGGCGGTGTTCGAGCGCACCGAGCAAGCGCTGCCGTTCATCACTCGCGCCTTGATCGTGGCGAGCGATGCGGTGCGCGAGTATGGCGTGATCGCGCTGATGTGCGTGCTGCTCGCCTCTGTCGGTTTTCGTATCGCCTTCAGGCAGAAGCCCGTTCGCCTGAAACTCGATCAGTTCGTCTTGCGACTGCCGCTTATTCGCCGTGTTTCGCGCGGTTTACACACCAGCCGCTACGCCAACACGCTTGGCGTGCTGACATCAAGCGGCGTGCCGCTCGCCGAAGCCATGTCGATCGCGGCATCCGTCGTCAAGAACAGTGCCATGCGCGGCGGCTACAACGAAGCGACGAGGCGTGTCACCGAAGGTGCGAGCTTTGCGAATGCGCTCAAAGAAGTGCCGCATGTGCCGCCGATCATGGTGCACATGGCGGCGAGCGGCGAAAAGAGCGGCCAGCTTGATGCCATGCTCGTTCGCGTCGCTGAGTATCAGCACGCAGAGTTTGAGAGAATAACCACTACACTGACACGTCTCTTCGAGCCAGCCATGCTGCTTATTATGGGCGGACTCGTGCTTACGATCGTCCTCGCCATCCTGCTCCCCATCACCCAGATGAATCAGTTTCTCTCATGAACACCCAGCGCGCGCTCAAACCATCCGACCATGTGCACGGGTGGCATACGCCTCGTCAACCCGCAGGTCGGCAACAAGGCTTTACCCTCATCGAGATCCTGCTGGTGGTGGTGATTATCGGCATATTTGCCGCGCTGATTGTGCCGAACCTCGTAGGACGGGATGATCAGGCGCGCGTCGTTGCCGTGAAGACCGATTTGCAATCGGTCGCCAACGCGCTGCACCTCTACAAGCTCGACAATTTTCGCTACCCTTCGACCACGCAAGGCTTGGAGGCGCTTGCGAGCAAGCCGGAAAGCTACCCGGAGCCAGCCAACTATCCTTCAGAAGGGTACTTGAAGAGGGTGCCTGAGGACCCCTGGGGATCTCCATTTCGCTACAGCGCCACCGGCGGCTCTTTCGAGCTCTACTCACTCGGCGCGGACGGCGCACTTGGCGGCGAGGGCTTTGATGCGGACGTCTATTACAAAGACCTGTAGCCCGAGTCAGGGCTTCACGCTGATCGAGCTGTTGATTGTGGTGGCCATCTTGGCTGTGGTCGCCGCGCTTATTACGCCGAGCTTGGGCGCGGAGCGCCGCGTTTCATTGCACACGGAAGCAGACCGCTTAAGTCGCGCCATTGAGCTTGCCCGCGTCAACGCCATTACTTCCAATCAACAGTGGGGGCTGCGTCCGGGCGCGCGCAGCTATGGCTTCGAATATCTTGATGTGGAGGCCAATCGATGGCGGAAAAGCGATACGCAGCCGTTTGCCGCGTATGAGATGCCCGCAGGATTCGAGCTGCAGGCGAGCGTGGAATCGCGTGCGCTTGCGCTCGGACGGGCGCGGCAGGCGCCCCCAGTGCTGATTTTGTCGAGCGGCGAGATAACGCCGTTTTCGATTGCTGTGTTCTCGACCCATTCACAAGGCACCTGCGAGGTCAGTTCGGACGGCATGGCGCGCGCCGCGCTCGCCTGCGCCTGAACGCGCCATGCACTCGGACAAGGCGTTCACACTCATCGAAATTCTCGTCGCGCTGCTGGTGCTTGGCATCGCCATGAGCATGTTCGGCAACGCCACGAGCGGTTCGCTACGCTCGCTTGAACGCATTGAAGCGGGTCGCGTGGCAGGCTGGGTTGCGAGCAACGAGATGGCCACTGCGAGACTCGAGCGGCGGGTGAAAGACACCCCGATTGAAACTGGCCGCCGGCAGCGCCTGGTGCAAATGGCTGGTCGAGAATGGGAAGTGACACGCACTGTGCGCCCGACATCTCATCCCTGGCTGCGGCGCGTCGAGGTGCAAGTGCGGCTCGTCGAATCCGAATCCTTTGATGATTACGCAACGAGCCTTATCGGCTATGTCGGGCGCTATTGATGAAAGCTGAACATCCAAATCGCGGGCGATAACATGCTTCACAAGCAATCTTCTGCGTTCACGCTCATCGAGATGCTTATCGCCCTCGCGATTTTCAGCGTCGTCTCGCTTGCCGCAGGCACGCTGCTCTATCAAGCGATTGAAGCGCAGCGCGTTGCCAGCGAATACGGTGATCGCATGATTGATCTGGAGCGCGGCATTGCTCGCCTCAGCCGCGACTTGCTGCAATACGTGCCGCGCGAAGTGCGCGACGAACTCGGCGACTTCACCAACTCGCTGATCATCAGCCCGAACGAGATCGAATTCACTCGGAGAGGCTGGGCGAATCCAGCAGACCATGCTCGAAGCGATCTGCAAAGGGTACGCTACTTCGTTGAAGGCGAAGCCTTGCAAAGGCAGTATTGGGAGATTCTTGATCGTGCGCCGGACACGCAAGCGCGCACCATGAGTCTCGCGAAGAATGTGGCGTCAGTGACTTTCGAACCGATTACTGAATCACAAGTGCTGCGCGGCGATACCCATGTGTCGGTTGCAGAAGAGTTAGAACCCGCGCTAGGTGTCCGTATCATCATGCAGGTGAGCGGCATCGGCGAATTCGCCCGCGTCATCGATCTGCCGCAGGAAGCGCCGGTCGGGGAGGGCGCTGGTGATCAGTCGCCCGGCGATGATGATGCGAATGAAGAAGAACTCGCGGCGCCGAGCGGGGAAGTTCAACCCGGCGCGATATCGATATGACCAGCGATATGAGCCGCGCAGGCACCGAACAGCACGCACGAAGCGAGCGCGGAGTCGTGCTCATCAGCGTGCTCGCTGTGACCGCGGTGATTGCCGCAATTGCATGGCAGATGGTGTCTCGCCAGAGCTTGGTGGTGGCAAGCGCAAGCGGGGCGAGCTTCACGCTACAAGCCCAAGAATACCTGATTGGCGCAGAGCAGTATGCGCGGCAGCTACTTGCCGAAGATTGGCAGGACGAAGCGTCGCGTCTTTTTGACTCTGAAGACGAGGATTGGGCGACGACGCGCGCGCCTTTCGAGATCCCTGGCGGCGAGATCGAAATACGGGTCTGGGATATGCAGTCTAAGTTCAACCTCAATGCCGCCGATACGCAGCCGGATGCATTTCAAGCGCTGCTCACACACTTCCAGATGCCTGCGGATATTGCGTCCGAGTGGGCCGATTGGATTGATGAGGACGCTGAATCGCGGACGCCTGGCGCTGAAGACATGGAGCTTCTCTTGCAGATGCCCGCCTTGCGCAGCGCCAATGCGCTCGCGGCGGATGCGAGCGAGATTCGCTTCCTGCCCACTATGCTGGATGCTTACAATGACGAGTTTGGCGAACTGCTTGTGGCGTTGCCGACTATCAACTTGGAATTGAACATCAACACGGTCGAAGCGACTCTTCTTGAAGCACTTGGGTTTGAACCGGCGGTCGCGGAGGCGATTGTGTCCGGGGAGCGCAATTACGAGAACGTGGAGGATGTGGATTTGCTTGAAGCAGGGGAGGGCAGCGCGTACTTTGTGACCACGAGCCGCTTCTTTGCTGTTCAAGCGCAGGTCGCAATCAATGATCGTCGCGCACGCATGGAAAGCCATCTGTATCGAAGCCCGCAGGACGGCACGGTGCATCTGGTCGGTAGAAACTTCGAGAGCGCGTGATGCTCATCATCTGGCTTGATCACTTTGAGGCGCTTGCGCAGGGCGACGTCAACGACCGTGAATGGCGTTGGTGCCGGACAGCATCGGGCGCCGCCGGTGCGACCGCGGGGGACATCGATCACGGTGTCGTCGACGAAGGCTGCGGAACGCTGCGATCAATTGCTGACGCGCTTGCCTCCAAACCGGATGAGGTGACGCTGTTGCTCGCCGTGCGCGCCTGCCTGCACCTGAGGCTCACCGCGCCGCCGATGACTTCGCGCAACCTTGCGCTGGCGCTGCCGTACTTGGCCGAAGAGCACCTTGCTGGCGCCGTAGACGACACGCACATCGCGCCCGGTGTCCGAGACGGCGATCAACTCACCGCATTTGCGGTCTCAAAGACATTGCTGCGCGGTCTGCTTGATGCGCTTGCGCGCTACGACATTGTACCGGTCGCAGTGTATTCCGATGCCAGTTTGATCGAGGCGCCAGTGAATGGTGATGAGCAGGCATGCTTCTTGATCGACGGGCATCGCGTGCTGATGCGAGGTGCGCATATCTCACTCGAAGCTGACAGCGATGATCTTGCGGCGTTTCTGCCTTCGCTTCTGACGCAGGCAAGTGAACAGAACGAACGCGATGCGCCTGTTCGAGTGCTCTGCGCCCCTGATGCGAGCCTTGACGCTGGCATGCTTGAAACGCTTGTCAGCCTTGGGATCAATGCGAAGCCCCTTGCGCTCGCCGAAAGCCCATTGGCGCGACTGGTGTCCGGCGGATTTTCGTCTTCGACCAATCTTCTTGTCGGCGAGTTCCAACCGTCGATCAAATCAACGGGCAAGCGCGGGTGGCGCGTGCCGATCGCGCTCGCAGCTTTGTTGTTGGGGTTTGTGCTCATCACCGACGCGGTGCTCGCAATCGCTGCGCAGAATCGAGTGGCGGGTCTGCAAGCGCAGGCTATCGAACGCCTTGATGGTGCGATGAATGCCGATGAGATTGTTCGAATGGTCAACCGAGAGCAGGGCGGCAGCGGTCAAGAAACTTCATATTTCATTGACTTGGCAGTTGCTCTCTCGACAGTGACCGCGGCGCGCAGCGCCAACGTTAGGAGCCTTTCTTACCAGCAGGGAAGTCGTGCACTCGATGTCGAGATGCTCGTTGCCGACTATGATCAGCTCGATGGCATATCTGGTGAAGTGCAATCAGTGTTCGTGGAGGCCGAAATGCTTGGCGCAACGCAGACCGATGACGGGGTGCGCGCTAGATTCCGGCTTGTCGGGTTACAACCATGATGCGCGGGTTGTCAAGTTCGATGCGAACAGTCGCGACTGCGCGCATGCTCGTAAGTCGCTGGCTGTTGACAAGGAGCACACGCGAGCGATGGCTGATCGTATTCGCGTGCGTAGCGCTCGGCGTTTGGATAATCTGGGCGGGCGTTTTTGCGCCCGTCAGTGCATGGCGTGACGCTGCTGAGCGCGACGCGGGCGCATGGGAGCGACGGCTTCAGTGGGTTGAGACGCAGCCGCGCACCCAGGAGCAAAGCCAGCTTCGCCCCGGCGTACTCACTTCTTCAATCGGAAGCTGTGGACTCACGCTACTGCGCGTCAATCAGGAGGGCGCGGCGATTCTCGTCACGCTGCAAGATCAATCCTTCGCGTGCGTGCTTGATTGGCTTGTTTCAATCGACGAGAGGCATGGCATTGCTGTTGAGCAGCTTCGCTTGCAGGCTGGGGCGAGGCCGGGCAGCGTCAGCGGCACGCTCCGCTTTTCTGAATAAACGACGATTCGATGGCGGTACTTCCGTTGGCTTCATACCGGCGCGCGGTTATATTTTACATAATATACATTATGCGCAAAGACATACGGCCAGAATCGGAGGTCGGGAACCGCCGCTAAGTAGCGCCGGACCTCGTGTGCAGTTAGCGGTTGTGAATGGTTGATCGGTCTCGACGGAGCAATCGGTACGTCAGTTCGTAGATGCCAGGCCGCGGCCCGATGGTGATTATTTCGACACACTCGTCGTTCGTGATGCGATACACAATTCGAAACCTTCCGATTCGATAGCTCAGCAGCCCGGCGAGTTCCGCTGTCAAAGGCTTCCCGCGCTCGGCACCTTCGAGAATGGCTTTCAGCACCGCCCGTATGCGACGCTTCAGTTCAGGATGGGAATGACGGATGTAGTCGCGCGTCGAATCCGTCAGAACAAGCTTCACCTCTGATTGCCCGACTGCTGTGAATCTTCAAAGAGTTCTTCAAGCGTGTAACGCTTGCCAAGGCCAGCATCGAGTTCGTGGAGGCCTTGCTTGATCTCTTCGATCAATGCCGCGTCCGATTTCACGACAGCCGTTTCCCGTAGACTTTCGAACTCATCGGGACTGACAAGCACAGCCGCAGGCGCACCATTCTTGGTGATGACGACCTCCTCTTCAGTGACAAGCACGTTGTCAATAATCGCGCTCAATTTCATTTTGGCTTCAGAAAGCGACAGAATTTTCATAGGGACCCACTCTTGTAACGCCTACAATATAGGCTGACCTGAATATTAGTCATTATGCGCCCATCGCTAGCGTTTATCAACTTGGTTGATGCGCTTTGCCCGCACATAGCTTCGTCGCGTAACGATTCGCTGCCGGTAGCCTTCGAGTCGTGGCGGTATCGGCATTCCGTACAGCCTCGCCCATTGCAAGCACGACGTGAGCAAGATGTCGGGCACGCTGAACCTTGCCCCCATCACATACGCTCCGCTGAGTAGCTCGCAAGCAGCATCGAGCTGCTTCGCGAAATATTGCTTCGCGGACTCAACAGCAATCGATGACTCCCCGTAGATATAGGCGAGCGAATCATGTCGGCGAATCACATAGAGGCTTGTCTCGTCGAGCTCACCCAAAATGAAGCTGCACCACTGGTCGTGCCATGCGCGCTCGCGCGCCGTCCGAGGAAGCAAAAACGCCTCTTTGTTACCATATTTTTCAAAGAGATAGTTACAGATCGCGACACTTTCAGATAGGCGAAAATCACCTTCGACAAGGAGCGGGATCTTGCGCTTTGGATTGAGCTGGCCGTATTCCGGTGTTTGCGTCTCCCCAGTGCGGGGACCGATCTTTCGGTGCTGATAGTCGATGCCAACTTCTTCTGCAGCCCAAATCGCGCGCAGTGTTCGGATGGTGGAAGCGCCCCATAGCACCCTACTCTCACCAGCAGATTGCCTTGTCATGTCGCTATTGCTCACAGCCGCGGCTTTTCTCCTCATCATGCTCGTGGACAAAAATCGTATCAGAGTTGCTGCGCGCGAGATGTGCCAACGCCGACCCCTGCCTTTCTTGGTCGAATTGTTCTATAGTCCGAAGCGACTTCGCACATGTCGAGGGGTTCGCTACATGAACGTCATGAACACCGCCGCAGGATATGGATGGCCTGCAAGGCTTCTGCACTGGCTGATTGTTGTGCTCATCGTCGCGCAGTTCGTGCTCGCCAACATGGCCGAATCGGCTGAATCGAGGATGGATATGTTCAAGCTGTTCGCCCAGCATAAGTCAGTCGGCATCACTATCTTTGCGCTTGCACTCGTTCGCCTCATTTGGCGCCTGGCGAATACGCAGCCGCGATTGCCAATGCGCACCCCGACATGGCAAATGCACGTCGCGAAGACAACGCACTGGCTCCTTTACGCGCTCATTTTCGTGTTGCCGATCACTGGCGTACTCGGCTCAGCGGCGAACAATTATCCGGTGACTTGGTTTGGGATGTTCACAGTGCCTCCGCTGATAGGCAGCAACGAAGCGCTCGCAGATACGCTTCACGAGACACACGAAATTCTTGCCGCCGCGCTCTTTTGCCTTGCGATGCTGCATATACTCGCTGCGCTCAAGCACCACTTCTATCACAAGGACAACGTTCTTCGGCGCATGATTCGGCAGGTCAACTAATGTCAAGATGGTCAAGATTATCTCTTGTAACTATTTGTTTTTTAAGCGTTCCATCTAGTTGGGCGAATCTTGATACTTGGCGCATCGACTATGACAACAGCAAGGTGAGCTTCTTTGCTGAGCAAGCAGGCGCAGAGTTTGAAGGCTACTGGCGGAATTGGAATGCCGAGGTGCGGTTCGACCCTGAGCACCTTGAAGCGAGCGCCGCGCGCGCGGAATTCAATATCGATTCGGTCCACACTGGGGATTCTGAGCGTGATGAAACGCTGCGCGATGCCGAGTGGTTTGATGAAAATGCGCATCCTCTGGTTACCTTTGAGGCGACCGAGTTCTCCGCGCTTCAAGACGGAAGCTTTGAAGCGGACTCGATCTTGACGGTGAAAGGCCTTGCGGCGCCTGTGAGCTTTCGCTTTCAGTTGCAACAGAAAGCGAAGCGCATCGTTCTCAATGGCGAAGCCACAATTGACCGTCTCGCCGCCGGGCTCGGGCTTGGCGAGTGGGCCGATACCAGTTGGATTGGCCAGTTCGTGCGCGTCAAGGTAGAACTGCATGCGCATGTAGGCGAGCGCTGATTAGAGATATTGGCAAGGCAATGGAGTTTCGAGGCAGCCACATCCTCTCGGTTGATCAGTTTGATCGCGGCGACGTCGAGCGCGTCTTTGAGGTTGCGCGCAAGATGCTGCCGTTCACGCAGCGCAAGCGTGTCACGCGCATCCTTGAAGGCGCCGTTCTCGGCAATATATTCTTCGAGCCGAGCACGCGCACGCGAATTTCATTCGGCAGCGCATTCAATTTGCTCGGCGGCAATGTGCGGGACACCACCAGCGAAGAGAGCCTCTCGCTCGCCAAGGGCGAGAACCTGCACGACACAGCGAGCGTGCTGTCAGGCTACTGCGATGTGTTGGTCATGCGCCACAGCGAAGCTGGCGCCGTCGCTGAGTTTAGTTCGCAAAGCCGTGTGCCAGTGATCAACGGCGGAGACGGCGCGAACGAGCACCCGTCGCAAGCGCTCCTTGACCTCTTCACACTCGACCAAGAAATGCGGGACAAGTCAAAGCGCGTGGATGGCATGCGCATTGCCATCGTTGGCGACCTCCGCTTTGGGCGCGCCGTTCGCTCGCTCTGCGGCTTGTTGTCGGTGTTTGATTCGCTTGATGTACGCCTTGCATCACCGGCTCAGTTGACGCTTCCCGAAACTTTAAAAGAAAAGCTTATTTCACAGGGCCATACAGTACATGAATTTGACTCTTTAGAACCCGCGCTCGCATCCTGCGATGTGGTCTACATGACGAGAATTCAAACCGAGCGCTTTGCCACTGCGAAAGAGGCTGATCTCTATCGCGGCAGGCTGCGCCTCAACCGCAAGATCTACGAAGCCTGGTGCGACCCGGAGACAATCATTATGCATCCCCTACCCCGCGATTCACGCCGAAAGGCGCGCGAGCTCGACGAGGATCTGAACCCGAACCCCAATCTTGCTATTTTTCGTCAGACCGACAACGGGCTTGCCGTTCGCATGGCCCTGTTCGCGCTCGTACTTGATGTCGCGGACAAGTTTGAGGAAAACGCCAAAGCAGTGCCTTGGTACCGGGCGTAGGGCTTTGACTTACAGCGCCGCTTCAAACTCCGGCAGCGCCTTGAAGAGATCCGCTACGAGACCGTAATCGGCAACCTGAAAAATGGGCGCCTCCTCGTCTTTGTTGATGGCGACAATCACTTTGGAATCCTTCATGCCAGCAAGATGCTGGATGGCGCCTGAAATGCCGACTGCGATATAGAGCTCCGGCGCGACAATTTTTCCGGTCTGGCCAACCTGCATATCGTTCGGCACAAACCCCGCATCGACGGCTGCGCGCGAGGCGCCGATCGCTGCGCCGAGCTTGTCAGCAATGCCTTCCAAGAGTTGAAAATTCTCACCATTTTGCATGCCGCGCCCACCGGAGATGATGACACCAGCGGCGGTGAGTTCAGGACGTTCGGACTGCCCTAACTCTTCCCTGACGAATTCTGAGACGGTCTCTGCTTGAGGCACTTCACAGGTGTCAATCGGAGCAGGCCCGCCCTCACCTTCTACTGCGTCAAAGCCCGTGCCGCGCACCGAGATGACTTTGATTGGGTCGCTTGAGCGCACGGTGGCAATGGCATTGCCGGCATAGATGGGACGCTTGAAAGTGTCGTCGCTGTCCACCCCAACGATATCCGAGATTTGCGCGACATCGAGCTGCGCGGCCACGCGCGGCAAGAAGTTCTTGCCCGTGGTCGTGTGCGCCGCGAGCACATGCGATGCGTCCTGCGCAAGGCTGGTGACAAGTTCAGCGAGCGGCTCGGCTAATTGATTCGCATAGCGCGCATCGTCGGCAACGAGCACACGAGCGATGCCGGGCACCTTGGCGGCCTCGGCTGCGACTTCATCGCAGTTGGCGCCGGCCACAAGCAGCGTGACCTCGCCGCCAATTTGACTGGCGGCCTGCACAACAACGCGTGTGACTGGCTTCAGGTTCTGATTATCGTGTTCCGCAACACACAAAATGCTCATGAGATCACCTTGGCTTCGTTCTTGAGTTTATCGACCAGTTCTTCAACGGATTCAACCTTGATGCCGGCCTTGCGCTGCTCAGGCGGCACGACGCTCAGCACCTCAAGGTGCGCTTTGACATCAACGCCAAGGTCTTCAATCGGCACGACATCCATGGGCTTGCGTTTGGCTTTCATAATATTCGGCAATGACGCATAGCGCGGCTCGTTGAGCCTGAGGTCCGTGGTAATCACGGCCGGCAAGCTGATACGAACCGTTTGCAAGCCTCCATCAATTTCCCTGACAACCTCGCACTTGCCATCTTCAATGGTGACTTCAGATGCGAATGTGCCTTGCGGCAGCGCCGCCAAGGCTGCGAACATCTGCCCGGTCTGGCTGTTGTCGCCATCGATGCTCTGTTTGCCAAAGATCACCAACCCGGGCGACTCGCGGTCATAGACGGCTTTCAGCGCCTTGGCGATGGTGATTGGCTGCAAATCTTGCGGCGCTTCGACCAGAATCGCGCGGTCGGCACCGAGCGCAAGGCAGTTCCGCAATTGCTCTTGGCAATTGCTCGCGCCGACGCTTACCGCAATGACTTCCTCGACAATGCCTTTTTCTCTGAGCCGCAGGGCTTCCTCAATGGCGATCTCGCAAAATGGATTGACCGCCATCTTGACGTTGGCGAGGTCGATACCTGAGCCGTCGCTCTTGACCTGCACCTTGACGTTGGCGTCAACGACGCGCTTCACTGGAACCAGTGCTTTCATAGGCTTCTCTCGTGCCTCCTCAGTTGGAGTGGCTGGCCAGCGCGATAGCTCGTTGCCGACCAAGATCAAACAAACAACGCATTTTGGCGCGAAAATGCTTCAGAATCAAGAATCGTAACGGCTCAGGACATTTCGGAATTTTCGGCAGGCGTGTCAGACATGTTTTCGAGGTGGACAAGATACTCGTTCGGTGTTCGGTAGTATGGCCGCTGGTAGTTGTGGAAGAACTCGTGCCCTGCGAGCCTTGGGGCGTCGGACGGGAGATGCTGTCGGTGCTAGAATCCGCATCGACACGCGTAGTGCCAACAATGGAAAACACTATGACAATTCAAGATTTCATGCCGTGGGCGACGATTGCGGCAATCACCATAGG
>JAPOTJ010000010.1:0-27698 GCA_026709225.1 Gammaproteobacteria bacterium
ACGCGGCCACAGCCCTTCTCCTGCGCGCCCTTCGGGAGTGGGCACAATCGCCGACGGCTGCGTTGCAGCCCTTGGCAATATGCCCGATATTCCCTGCGGACTGCGCCTTGCCGTCGGCGATTGTGCTCACTCTGAATCACACTTATTTATGGGACAGGACACTAGTTGGAATTCTTCAAGCGTCGCTTCGCCATCGGCGCCGGTTTTGAGTTCTTGAATGCGAAGCTGCGCTTGCGAGAGCGCTTCTTGACACTGCCCGCTGAGCTTGACGCCGCGCTCATAGGCGGCGAGCGAGGCTTCGAGCGTCATGTCGCCTTGCTCCATTTGCTTGACGAGGCTTTCTAGCTCTGCGAGTGACGACTCGAATTGCGCGGGGGCGCTTGGTGTGGGCGACTCGGACATGGGGTTCCAGAAGGGTCTGTGCAGTTAGGATTGTAGAGTACACAGCTTTTGCAAAGGGATTTATGTAGCAAAATCTGCAGAGGGAGCGCGCTATAAATGAGAAAGCCAGCCATGCGCGACTCAGAAAGGTGACACCGTGCCCATCGCCCGTCCTATATATTGCCACTAACATACAAAAAAACGTCTCTTGCTGTTAAGATAGCGGCAGTCACGGGAGTGTGTGATGCGCATTGTGCGACACATCAAACAACTGCTCGGCCAAGAAGCACGGGGACGTGTCGTATTTCGCACAGGGGACTTGCGTAAACTCTTTGATATCCCTGCGCAGCAGATCTCAAGGGTCATTTCGCTGCTTGTAGAAGAGCGCGTCCTTGTTCGGGCCACGAAAGGTGTCTACGTCAACATCTTGCGTCCTGCGGCGCTTGGGCACATCGATGAGCATATTGCGCGAGCCATGCGGCGTGGTGAGCACAATTACGTGAGCCTTGAATCGGCGTTGTCGGAATACGGGATGATTTCTCAAATCCCGTTGCGACTCACTGTGATGACCACCGGGCGGCGCGGCGTCTATGGAACCCCCTTTGGCACCATCGAGTTCGTGCACACCGCTAGGTCAATTCCTGACATTTTGGCGAGCACCATCGATGCAGGTCGCCCGTTGCCGTTTGCATCAAAAGAAGCGGCGTGTCGTGACCTTCGGCGTGTCGGACGAAACGTTGAATTGCTTGAAGCGGTCGATGAAGCGCCATTTGAATAGTACGTTCGCGCAGATTGTCGAACGGGCGCAGAGCGCGCACGGTGACGTGTCACGCCAAATCATCGAAAAGGAATTGCTGCACTACGACATTCTGTATTGCATGGAAGAAGAAGGGTTGCTCGACAATCTGGTCTTTCAAGGCGGCACATCACTCCGTTTGTGCCATGGATCAGATCGGTACAGTGAAGACCTCGACTTCTCTGGTGGCAAGGGGTTTTCAATTGATAGTTTTGACGGATTCAAGGCTCGGATTGAAAACCGCATTGCGCGTCGCTACAACCTTCGTTCGAGGGTGAAAGTTCATTCCCGTCCGCTGCGCCATGGGATCGACGTGGCGCGTTGGTGGGTGAATGTGGAGACACGGCCTGACAAACGCGATCTGCCGTTCGTTCGCATCAAAATTGAAGTGGCGAATGTGGCCGCAAAAACAGCAACGACGCTGCCGTTGCGGATGAACTATGACGTATTGCCAGAGAACTACCGAGATATTTACATACGCGTCTCGACGCTCGATGAGCTGCTCGCCGACAAACTGATTGCCTTTGCTTCCGCAAAGGCCGTTCGCTATCGAGACATGTTCGACATCGGCTGGCTCGATTCGAAGGGGGCTGTATTCGATCAAACGATCTTTGAACAGAAGGTTGACGACTACGCCAAGCAATTGAACTGGGAATCTGACTACTTCAAACGAACGCAGCAACTCGAAGCTGGCCTGTCTGATCTCGTTGAAAGCGAGGCGTTCCGTACTCGTGTTGGCGCGTTTCTGTCGCTGGACCGCTACCAAGCAACGCTTGGCAATGTGCGATACCGAGAGTTCCTCTGTGAGTTGCTGACGTCAACCTACAGACAAGTACAAGACGTGATGAAACGTCGGGCTTCGGCAGCCTGTGGTCACTGATGGGCGAATCCGCGATTGCAGACTTCGCTACATAAATCCCTCTCCGAAAGCTTCAAACCGAGACGTCACATATCTTCAGCGGAGCGCTTTCACCACATGACGTCCATAGGCTTCTAGCGTGTCGTCTTGCGCATCATGCATCAGGTAGACGGCGAACTGGCGCACGCCGAGCGCTTTCAGAGCGCGCAGTTTCGCGATGTGCTCGTCCACTGCTCCAAGCACGCAGAAGCGGTCAACAATCTCGTCGGGCACGAACTCGGCCGATGGATTGCCTGCCCTTCCATGATGCGCATAGTCATACTCGCCACGCCCCTTCACGTAGTCGGTCAATGCCTGCGGCACTTCCGCCGACTGTTCGCCGTAGCGCTTGACGATATCGGCCACATGGTTGCCGACCATGCCCCCAAACCACCGCAGTTGGGACCGCTGATGGTCGATGTCCTCGCCAACATACGCTGGCGCCGCCACGCACACGGCAAGGGAGTCCTGTGGCCGGTGTGCTGCAGCCGCGCCCGCGCGGACGGCGGCAAGCGTCCACTCTAGAATTTGCGGGTCGGCGAGCTGCAGAATGAACCCATCCGCATTGCGTCCGATGCTCTCGAGCGCCTTCGGTCCGTAGCCCGCACCCCACATCGGAAGATCCCAACCGGGCTTCACCCAGGGCAGCCTGATTTCCTGATCGTTGTACTGCACGGAATGTCCGGCGACCAAGCGCTTCACGACGCGCATGGCCTCGGTCATCTCCTTGAGGCTTCGCGGACGGCACCCGATGTAGCGCAATGCCGAGTCGCCACGCCCTATGCCGCAGAGTGTGCGCGGCCCGTGCATCTCGTTGAGCGTGGCGAAGGTTGAGGCGAGCACGGTCCAATCGCGCGTTCCGGGGTTCGTCACCATCGGCCCTACGCAGATGCGTTTCGTCTCGGCAAGAATTCGACCGAGAATTACGAACGGCTCCTGCCACAAAGCGGGCGAATCGTACACCCACACATGCGTGAATCCGTAGGCTTCCGCCCGGCGTGCGAGTTCCACCACCCGGCTTGACGGCGGGTCGGTCTGCAACACCAATCCAAAATCCACTGAGCGACTCCTTGGCTTACCCGTGTATGCTTCGCCACCAACTCGCAGCGAGCACACTTTAGCATACACTTGTGTTTGACAAATATGTCAGGAAAGCGTACTTTTGTTGAGTCGCACGCGCCTTATCCAGAGGTCAGGAAACGATGCCAAGAGGGATTCAGAACTGCTCAGTCGTCGAGGCCGCACCCTTTCAGTACGATCTTGGTCACGGTTGCCACGCCGACCTCGAACTGCGCAGCCGTGAGGCGCTTGACGCCAAGAATGCCCTTGATCTGCTGCTCAAAGTCGGCGTAGTACTGTGTTGCGCCCCACAGCACGAAGAAGAAATGGCGGGCGTCCAAGCGGTCCATCCTGCCCTCGTCCATCCAGCGCTCGATAACCGCGCATTTCTCGTCTGTCAGCGCCTTAATTTGGTTGTTCTCATCCTCGGTCAGCATGTCCGAACCCCGAATGACCTCCATGGCAAACACCTTTGAAGGCACCGGGTGCTTCCTCGAATACTCAATCTTGACGCGAATATAGTCGCGAATGGCTTCTTTGGGGTCGCGCTCGACGGCAATCTGTTCGAACGCCTTCACCCAGTTGGCGCGCAAGTCGGTCAGAATGCGCCGGTAGATGGCGCGTTTCGACGGGAAGTAGTAGTAGAGGTTCGGGCGCGGCAGCTTGGCCGCGCTGGCAATATCGTCCATGCGCGTGCCGTGAAACCCCCGGCTGGCAACCAGTTTTTCCGTCGCCTTGATGATCTGCTGTTCTTTGCGGTCGCGCGCTGTTGTGGTGCGGGGCATTCCCGCCGCCTCCCTCGATCGAGAAATTGGACGATGCGGCGGCGCGAACGCAAGCGCGGTTGCAATTGCACATCGACCGCCGACACTCCAACACGATTATACGCGCCGCGAAAAAGCGCCATCGAGCTGCAGGTCTGCTGAATGTCCATAAGCCTGCAAGCGGCACTGCGTGAGATGCTGCACGACTGGCAATCCGATTTCAGTTCGGATTGGCGGGCGGTGATTGACGGCGTGGAGCTCGCGTTCGACGACATGGACGCCGCGCTGGAGATCCACCCGTGGGAGCCGATATTTCCGTCGCGTCGCGGCTTCGTCCTGCCGGGTGAACCTGAGGGTGCTCATACGTTTCGCGCCTTTGATGAGTTGTCGCCGACTGCCGTCCGTTGCCTGGTCATTGGTCAAGATCCATACCCGAACATCGCGTTCTCCACAGGACGTGCGTTTGAATCGGGCGAACACCGCCATTGGCGGGAGCTAGGCAACATGCGCTCGCCAAGCATGCGCTGCCTCGTTCAAAGCCTGCACGCCTTCCGCTCGGGCGGAGCGTGCTCCGCGCAGGACACCAACGGATGGAGCGAGACGCTCGCGGCGATTGATGCGCCAGACAGTCAGTTTCCGCCGCCAATGGAACTTGCGCAGTCGTGGGTTGAGCAAGGCGTGCTGCTACTCAATTCAAGCCTGACGCTTTCAAGGTTTGAGACATGCGGCGATCCACACCAGATCAAAGGGCATTTGCCGCTGTGGCGACCGCTCATGACCCGTATTCTGCGCCATTTCTGTTCTCGCGAAAGCGCTCGGCCAGTTGTCTGCCTGCTCTTCGGCGCCGCCGCTCAAGACACCGCATTCGCGAGCGGCATCACTGACGCGGACACGATTCACGACCATCCGGCAATCGTGACATCGCCGCATCCCGCCGATGGAAACGGCTTTTTGAAGCAGTCGAATCCGTTTGTCCGCTGCAATGAAAAGCTCGCGGCGATGGGCGCGCCTTCCATCCATTGGTAGCCGCAGGAGGGCAAGAATGACACCCGAGGAATACGACTACATCATCGTTGGTGCAGGCTCCGCCGGCTGCGTGCTCGCCAATCGGCTGTCCGCCGACCCGAACACCAAAGTGCTGCTCTTGGAAGCTGGCGGGCGCGATTCCAACACGCTGTTCCGCTTGCCGATGCTGATGGGACGCTTGATGCACTCCGGCATCTACAACTGGAAGTTCCACACTGAACCTGAAGCCAAGCTGAATGGCCGCCAGGTGTTCTGGCCGCGCGGCAAGGTGCTTGGAGGCAGTTCCACCATCAACGGCATGATCTATGTCCGTGGCAATGCCGCCGACTACGACGGCTGGGAACAGATGGGACTGCCCGGCTGGTCCTATGACAAGGTGCTGCCGCTGTTCAAGCGGTCGGAATCCCATGATGATCGGGCCGACGCCTTTCATGGAGATGGTGGCGAACTGACCGTGCGGCGCGCGCGAGGCGCAAACGCGATGTTCGATACCTACTTGGAGGCGGGTCAACAAGCCGGGCATCCCTTTACCGACGATTTCAACGGTGCATCCCAAGAGGGGTTTGGCCGCTATGACTTCACGATCCGACGCGGCTGGCGGTGCAGCGCGGCGACGGCATTCCTCGCCCCTGCCGCCAAGCGACCCAACTTAACGATCGTGACGCGGGCGCTCACGCAGCGCGTGTTGCTGGAACGGACGCGAGCCGTCGGTGTCGAGTATCGAAAGGATCGGGCATTGGTGAGCGCAAGGGCGAGCAAGGAGGTCGTGCTGGCCGCCGGCGTGGTCGGTTCACCGCATCTGCTGATGCTCTCCGGGATTGGCGATGCCGAACATCTCGGCGAGCACGGCATCAATGCCGTCGCCCATCTGCCTGGGGTGGGGCAGAACGTTCAAGACCATGTTGACTGCTGCCTCGTGCATGAGTGCCGCGAGCCGGTTTCTCTGCGCGAGAACCTGCGTATCGATCGCATGACGGCCGGCGTGTTGCAGGCGGCGCTGTTCGGCAGCGGTTTTGTGACGACGTTTCCCTATGAAGCGGGCGCATTTATTCGCTCGTCGAAGAGCCTTGAGCTCCCTGACATTCAAACGCACTTCATGCCGGCAACGGAAGCCACCGCCAACCTGCATTGGTCGCTGCCCTTGCCGGGTCGCCAGCGGCGTGTCGGTGACGAGCACGGCACGACCATACGCATCGGGCCGGTTGTTCCCAAGAGCCGCGGGCGTATTGCATTGCGGTCAGGCGATCCAACTGATGCGCCGAAAATTCACGCCAACTACCTTGAGGATGCGCGCGATGTTGACACGGCGGTCGCTGGTGTTCAGCTCATGCGCGAAGTCATGGCGCAGCCTGCGTTTGCGCGCACCTTGGGACGGGAACTCGAACCAGGGCCGGAGAACATGTCGGATGCGCAGGTGGCGAAATGGCTCGTCGATGCGGCCATGACGACGCTGCATCCGGTTGGCTCGTGCAAGATGGGAACGGATGCCGCGGCCGTGGTGGATGCCGAGCTGCGGGTTCACGGTATCGACAAGCTGCGCGTGGCAGATGCCTCGATCATGCCTGTCATCACGCGCGGCAACACCAACGCCCCGACCATCATGATTGCGGAGAAGGCGTCCGATCTGATCCTCGGCGCACACGCATCGGAGACAACACCATGATTATCGACCATCGCACCTACAGCTTCCGCCCAGGCACCGTCCAAAAATGGCTCGACAAGTACGAACGCGACGGCCTGCCGATTCAGCGCAGGTATCTTGGTGAGTTCATCGGCATTTTCACGACCGAGGTGGGCAATCTGCACGAGGTGGTGTTCATGTGGGCCTACGAGAGCCTTGCGGACAGGGAAGTGCGACGGGCGAACATGGAGGCCGATCCTGACTGGCAGGTCTTTATTGGCGAGATCTGGGCGCTCGATGCGATCGTCGAGCAAAACATCAAGATGCTGCGTCCAGCGTCCTACTCGCCGCTTGGGGTGGAGTTGTGAAGTTGTTGGGGAAGGTCTCGTCTATGCTGCAATCGTAGGGAGCTCGTAAGGTGTATCAGGCATGTGCGATACGTGCGCTCACCGGTTCCGCCATCCAGATTGGCATGATGGCCCGCACGGCGGAAAGCTCCTCCAGATCTTCTGCGGAGAGCGTTGGCAGGACTGCCTCAAGACCTTCGTTCACCTCATCGGGACCGAGCCACGCCAGCGCACGTATGACATCTCCCGCCTTGCGGTGCGGCGCGGTCAACACCATCCCTGTTCATGTCCGGTGTCGAGGCTGTCCCCGGTGTGTCCGGTAAAATCAAGGGGTGTCAGTTGGCGCAGCCCAAATTAGTCTTCGCTTGTTCGTGCGAATGGCCCGGTTGCCCTTGCTTGCCATCTGTACCATGTATTATGGCTGTTTGGGCTAGATTGCTTCTACCACATAAGCAGTTGCGAACGTCCTGCGGCGTTCGCGGGCTGATCGAGAAGCACCCCGAAGTTCCGCTGCTGAGGGTTGACGTAGTGTAGTTTCCGCCCGTCATGAAGCAGCGGCGGGTTAGGGGGCGGCTCTCTCCCCAACCGGCAGCCGTTGTGAAGACCGTGAAGTAATGGGGCGTTTTCGTCGGAAATGAGGCGTTTGCGCTATTGCCTCCGAAATTCGGATTGGACGAGTCTACGGTCCTGATATTGTATGGCCCCTGACTGGCTCCCGTTTTGGCATTATGGACCGTGTAGCGAATGGGAAAGGACGTTGGCCCTCCGTCTCCCGACGAGGCCCTAAGTTGGGCGTACAGGTTGTTGACGTTCTTGGGCCTAAACCTTGCGCTGTTGGCCGTTATGTTCGCAACCTCCGCGAGATCAAAGGTGTCAATCTCGCTTGTCCCTTGGCAGGCTAGCGGCCCTATCAGCCCCGGCGCGGTGACGTTTTGCGCCCATACCGGCGCGGCCACCGCTACCAAAGCAGCGGCAACGATACCTATCCAGAAATTAAGTAGTCTGGGGGGGGGTGAATGTAGGTTTCATTAATCGTTTCATGGCGTTCTCCGGATCATGCAAAAGGCGTTGCTAGAGCTACGGGCATTATCCACGTTTTGTTCTTCCAGTCAACAGGCAAGTTGCCAACCGTGTCACTGCCAGAAAACCTTGCGGTTTGTTCAGTTCTTCAGCGAGGCGCTGCTTATATGTGCTGGATAAATCCCGACCCTTCGGCGCAGCCGATGAATTCGCTCGACACGAGATGCTCGATAGCTTCGCGATGGGACCGCCGCTGCTGATCATGAAAGCAATCTATGGCTAGCTTGGGCACGTCGCTCGCACTGCGTCCGGAATATTTCTGCAGCTACAATAACTTCGCGCTGCGCTCATCATCGAGCTTCACAGTAATTCGCAATGTCTTCGAACTCGCCCGTCATTGTAGTAATAGGCGATCATCTTTATGACGCTGACATACGATCTCGCATCTTTCTGGGGAATCCCAGCGGCTCTGTCGTCGTCCTATCTTCCTGCCATTGCAACCGCGCAAGCGTAAGCGACACAGGAGCACGCAGCCCCCGACAAGTAGAGCAGCGGGAAGCCTCCGAGCGTGATGAGTTCGCCAGCGACTGCCGGGCCGAGCATGCTCCCGAACGCAAGGCACGCGGTTACCAGTGATGTGGCGCGGCCGCTCTCATCGGCGCTGGCAACGACAGAAATAAAGTACGGCAACGCGAACAACCACGCGAAGAAGAACAGGTTGATCGCAAGCGCATATGCCCAATACTGTGTGCCAAAGGTGAATAGCGCCATTGCTGCAAGGTAGAGCGAGCCTGCGATGAGCAGCGGCAGGACCTTGCCCCATCGGTCGGACAGCGCGCCAGCGAGAAAAGAGCCAACGCCGCCAAGGAGCACAGCGGCAGACAGCACGCCGCCGATCGCACCAGCCTCAAAGCCTGCCTTCGCGCCAGCACGTTCGACAAAAGACCAGACCGATGCCTGACCGACTGTGAAAAGGAACAGCGCACCAAGCACACACGCTGCCCGCAGCAATTTCGGCCCGGCGCTCGCGCGTGTTGTTTCCGAACCCATTGGCAATGCGCCCGCGCTTAGCCAACGAACGCTTGGCGATATGGCGAGCAGCACAATCGCGAGCGTGGCGAGCAGGCCGGAGAAGCCGAACGCCGGGTAGATAACCGTCGGAATAATCGCCAGCAGCAGGGCGCCAAGCACAACCTCGCCACCGAGCTTGACGCCAACTGCGCGAGTGGCGTCGGCATGTTCTGCCGCCAGCATGAACGAGAAGGTATAGAGGCCGCCAAGCACGAGGCCAGCCGCGAACAGCACGCCAACAACTGCCGCATAGGCTTGCAGCGTGCTTGCAAGCATCAGCAGCAATGCAGCCGCGACAAAGAGCACGAGCGCGAGTGTTTTCCGCCCGAGTCGATGCAGCCACAGCGCCGCCGAAACCGACGAAAGACCAAAGCCTGCGAGGTAGGTTGTTGCCAACCAGCCAGCTGCGCTCTCGCCCAAGTCGAACGATTCGGCGGCGGCGCCGAGAAAGACTGGCAGGATGTTGAATATCATTGCCGCCGCAGCACCGGCTCCAACAACAGGCACGAGGGCGGTCGATTTAGTCATGCTCTACCATCTCCCCAAGGTTCTCGCGCTATGCGATCTGTTGATTCAAAGGACACGATGGGAGAGTGTACTCGAATTGACATTATAGTTTGACTATAAAGTTTGACATAAATGTCAGTTAGGCGTATCGTGAATGCCACTGGCCAACTCCGGCCTCAGACTGACTAGGGGGATGCTCAAATGGTCATGGCGAAAAGAGTTCAACTTGCCTTTTTGATGGCTTTGCCGCTCGCTCTGATGACTACTGTTGATGCAGGAGCGGAAGAGACAAACGGCACTGAAGTCGCAATGCTCGAAGAAATCGTTGTGACGGCGCGCAAGCGCGAGGAATCCTTGCAGGAGACGCCCATTTCCATCACGGCGTTTTCCGCGGCAAGCCTTGAAGCCGCCAATATGGTTGATCTTCGCGATATCGGGAAGTACACGCCGGGAATGTCCTTTACCTCCTACGGCATGGGCAGCAGCGAAGCGGGCGCTATTTTCCTGCGTGGCATCGGTCAATCCGACCATATGGTCACCACCGACCCCGGGGTCGGGCTGTATATTGACGGTGTCTATGTCGGCCGCAATCAAGGTGCTGCCCTCGACCTTCTTGATCTTGAGCGAGTCGAGGTGCTGCGCGGTCCGCAAGGCACGCTCTACGGCAAGAACACAATCGGCGGCGCCGTCAACGTCATCAGTCGCAAACCCACTGGCACCCCGGGCGGGCATGTGAGCCTCACCGTCGGGCAGGATGGACGGTTCAATGGAGCAATCACTGGCGAGACACCGCTCGGCGACCAGTCTGCGCTGTCTTTCGGATTTCTCAGCAAGAACCGCGACGGTGTGGGGGAGCAGGTGTTCACAGGTGCTGAGGCAGGCGACGAGGATAGCTTGAGCGGCCGAGCGCAGTTCTCGTGGCAAGGTCAGGCGATCGAGTTTTCGCTGGCAGCCGACGCCACCCGCGCGAGGCAGGCCGCCATGCCGCACAGCTTCTACGCCCATGCTGATTGGCTCGGCGTAGGCACCTGCTACCAGCGAGCCGCTGACGGATTTGCGCTCTGCGGGGCGGGCACAGGTGCCGATCCGTTTGACAGCTATTCCTTGGATAATCTCGACACCGAACAGGATCTGTTCGGCCTATCGGCGACCCTCGAATGGGATGTCTCCGAGAATCTCGTACTGAAGTCGATCAGCGCCTATCGAGACATGGAGTATCTCGGCAGCCTTGAGTTCGACGGCGCCCCGCAACGTGTCGTCTACTACCGGGAAACGGGCGCTTCCGACCAGTTCTCGCAGGAGCTTCAGTTCACCGGCACGACAGATGCCAGCCTCACGTGGATCGCAGGGCTCTACTACTTCACGGAAGAAGGCCATAACGATCAGCAGGACTATGAATTTGGCGGACGGACGAATCGCGTCAGCCAAGTCGAAACGTCAAGCTACGCTGCGTTTGGTCAGGCGACGATGGACATCGGTCCGCGCCTCAGCGTCACGGGCGGCCTCAGATACACCGAGGAGAGCAAGGACTACCATGTGCTGCGTTCCAACCTCGATGCGTCCGGCGCGATGTCGCTCGACGATGCCGGGCAGCCAAGCTATGCGATCCCACCTACAGCGATTGACGAAACGTGGAACGCCGTCTCTGGAACCTTGAATGTGAACTATGCGCTCGCCGAAGGGGTCATGGTCTATGGCACCTATTCGCGAGGCTTCCGCAGCGGCGGCTTTGCGGCGCGGCCAGCGGCGCCTGCGAGCGTCGGGGCTTACGATCCCGAGTATGTGGACATGTTTGAAATCGGCCTGAAGGCGCTCGTGCTCGAAGATCGCCTGCGCTTCAACGCGGCGGTCTACCGAAACGACTACGAGGACTATCAGGCACAGGTCAACCGTGTCGGCAACTCCTTCGACACCCGCGTGCTCAATGCCGCCGCCGCCGAGATTGACGGCGTGGAACTCGAACTGACCGCGCTCATCTCGCCGATCTTCCGTATCGATGCGACCTACGCCTATACCGACGCCGAGATCACCAAGGTTGACCTCGACCCGTCGCTCGAAGCCAACTTTTCCGCCGGGCACAAGCTCCCGTATGTGAGCGAAAACACCTTCAGCATTTCTCCGCAACTCGATGTGCCGCTCGCCAGCGGTGGCAGCGTCCTCGCACGGCTCGACTATGCCTATCGCGACGACTTCTACGGACAAATCGCCAATTCGTCTTTCGAGCGCGAAAAGGGCTACGGTCTGATCAATGGTCGCATCGAGTACCGCAGCGCGGCGGATAATTGGTCCGTGGCGCTCTATGGCATCAACCTCGCCGACGAAACCTATACGCGGGTGCGCAACTACTACCCGGGATTCCTTGGCTTCGCCATTTGGAACACCGACAGGCGTGAGATTGGTTTGACGGGGCGGTATGAGTTTTGAGCGGCTCTCGCACTACGTCCGTGCGCACCGACATCGAGCAAAGCCCGCTCTACTCGCCTGATCTGGCGCCTGTCGCCGACTCGGCGCGCACGTGGAACACATGGAACCTCGCGGCGCTGTGGGTGGGAATGGCGGCGTGCATACCCACCTATGTGCTCGCGAGCTATATGGTGCAGAGCGGTCTGAGTTGGCTCGAAGCCCTCACCATCATTCTCATCGCCAACATCGTCGTGACTGTCCCGATGACACTGAACGGCCATGCGGGTGTGAAGTACGGCGTGCCCTTCGCGGTTTTAGGGCGCGCGCCGTTCGGCACGCTCGGCGTGCATATCCCGGCGCTCGTCAGAGCGCTTGTCGCCTGCGGCTGGTTCGGCGTGCAAACGTGGATTGGTGGACTGGCCATCTATGTGATCGCCTGCACGCTATTCTCGCAGCCCGTCGCCAGCGGGCTGACGGCAGGCAAATTCATCGCGTTTGGCGCATCTTGGCTTCTGACCCTGTACTTCATATGGCGCGGCAGCGAATCGATACGGTATCTGGAGACGCTCGCCGCACCGATTTTGATTGGCGTCGGCCTACTGCTCGTCGCTTGGGGCGCAAGCTACGGCGGCGGTTTCGCGACTGTTCTTGCCCAGAGTGCGCAGCTTGATCGATCGACCGCCGAGTATCACGCCGACGGAAGCATCTCGGTTCTGCCCTTGCGAGGCGTTGACGGCGAATGGAAGGCTGACGAATACCGAATCGCCGAGCATTCGGAACTTGAAAACGCTGACTGGCGACCTGCTGAACAGGAAGTCGTGGAGATGTCGTCGATCGAGGTGAGAAGTCTGCGCACGATGGCGAACAGCGACCTTGTGGTGCAGTTCCGACGCGCACAAACGATCTCAAGCCGTGTGCCGGTTGCCGAACCGTCCACGCCCGGCAACAGGCTCGCGACTTGGCTATTTTGGATGACGGCCATGGTGGGTTTTTGGGCCACCATGTCGATCAGCATCGCCGACATCACCCGCTTCGGCAAAAGCCAGCGCGCGCAGGTTGCCGGCCAATTCATCGGGCTTCCCGCCACCATGCTTCTCTACAGCTTTGTCAGCGTGTTCGTCACCTGCGCCGCGCTGATTGTGTTTGAAGACGTGCTCGTTGCCGAAGACGCGCCCTGGGACCCTGTCAGCCTCATCGCCCGCTTTGACAACCCGGTGATCGTCGTCGCCACGCAATTGTTGCTCTTGATCGCAACGCTCACCACCAACATCGCGGCGAACGTCATTGCGCCCGCAAACGCCTTTGCGAATCTCTGGCCGCGCGCAATCAGTTTCAAGCGTGGTGGATTGGTGACAGGCGTGATCGGCGTTGTCATCGCGCCGTGGCTGCTCCTCGACCGCATCAGCGAGTTGCTCGTGTTTGTGAGTGGATTCCTCGGCCCCGTGCTCGGCGTCATGCTCGCGGACTACTACCCGCTCAGGCGCACGCGCCTGTCGCTTGACGGACTGTTCGACCCGCACGGTCCCTACCGCTATCGAAACGGGTTCAACCCGGCCGCGATGATCGCCTTGGCTGCCGGAGTCGCGACCGCCCTCGTGGGGTATTTCGTGACATGGCTGCAGTGGCTCTACACGGCCTCCTGGTTCTCGGGCTTTCTCGTTTCGTTTCTGCTCTACATCCTGCTCTCACGAACTTTTCTTAAGGAGGCGTTCACAACTCATGTCTCTACTCATACGTAACGGTCGCATCGTCACTGCGGTTGACGACTATCAGGCCGACATCTATGTCGAAAACGACAAGATTTCGTTGATTGGCGGCTGTCTCGACAGCATTCATGCCGACGAGGTGATCGATGCGTCCGGCAAGCTTGTGATTCCCGGCGGCGTCGATCCGCACACGCATATGGACATGCCGTTCGGCGGCACGAACAGTTCCGATGACTTTGAGTCCGGCACGCTCGCGGCGGCGTTTGGCGGCACCACGACCATCATCGATTTCGCCATTCAGCCGAAAGGCCATTCGACCTTGGAAGCGCTTGAAACATGGCACCAAAAGGCTGAAGGCAAGGCTTCGATTGACTATGGCTTCCACATGATCGTGACCGACATGGAAGACCGGAGACTCTGGGAAATGAGACGCTTGGCCGACGAAGGCATCACTTCGTACAAGCTGTTCATGGCCTATCCTGGCATACTCTACGTGGACGACGGCACGATATTCCGCGCCATGCGCAAGGCTGGCGACGACGGCACCTTGGTGTGCTTGCACGCCGAAAACGGCATCGTCATTGACGAGATCGTCAAGCTCGCGCTGAAAGAGGGTAAGACCTCGCCGAAGTACCATGCCTTGACCCGGCCAACGCGGATGGAGGCCGAAGGTGTGCATCGTGCGATCGCTATCGCGGAAGTGGCTGGAGTGCCGGTATACATCGTTCACTTGAGCAGCGCCGATGCGCTTGAGCAGGTCAACCTTGCCCGCAAGCGCGGCGTGCCCGTGTTCGCCGAGACCTGCCCGCAATACCTGTTCCTCGATATTAGCTATTACGATCGCGAGGAGTTTGAGGGCGCGAAGTATGTGATGACGCCGCCGCTTCGCGAGCGCTGGAACCAGGACGAACTCTGGCGGGGTCTTCGGTTCGGCGATGTGCAGAGCATTGCCACCGACCACTGCCCGTTCTGTCTCAAGGATCAAAAAACACTCGGCATTGATGATTTCAGCAAAATCCCAAACGGAGCGCCGGGCATAGAGAATCGCCTCAGCCTGATCTACAACGGTGGGGTGGCCGCTGGAAGAATATCGGTCAATCAATTCGTTGAACTGACCTCGACGGCGGCGGCCAAGCTATTCGGCCTGTTCCCGAAGAAGGGCACCATAGCAATCGGCAGTGATGCGGATATCGTGGTCTTCGATCCGGAGCGTCGCGAAACAATCAGTGTCGGCAATCCCTGCACCCACCACATGCGCGTTGACTACAACACCTATGAGGGCATGGAAGTGCAGGGCTTCAGCGATACGGTGATCAGTCGCGGCAAGGTGATTGTGTCGGACGGCGAATGGCACGGCCGCGCCGGCGCTGGCCAGTTCCTCAAACGCGGGCTGTTTAGCGGCGTGAATTAGGGCGTGTTCACACTATGCCCGCTGACGCTGCCGAGACCCGTTTTCCGCCAGACAAGGCCGAGCGAGCGCTGTGGGGCTTACCCCCCATGAGCGAGCGAGAACGAAGGCTGGCGGAAAACGGGGCCGGCCCGAAGGGTTGTCGCCTGAGCAAGAGCCGGAGCGACCCGTTTGAGCACGTGATTCACCTTTTTCGGCTCTTGCTCAGGGGGCAACAGCGTCGGCGGGCATAGTGTGAACACGCCCTAGCGTCGCTGTCGCACATCCACCGCCGAGTGAGGACACCCATGCCACGAACCGTCACTACAGGACTGATACAGCTCTCCTTGCCGGAACTTGATCCGGCAGCCCGCAAGCGGGACATCGTGGAGGCCATGTTCGCCAAGCACGTCCCCTTCATACAAGACGCCGCACGCCGCGGCGTGCAAATACTGTGCCTGCAAGAAATCTTCAATACCCCCTACTTCTGCCCGAGCCAAGACGCCTCGTGGTACGAGACCGCCGAGCCTGTGCCCGGCCCCACCTGCGAGCGCCTCGCTGAACTCGCTCGCGAACTGCGCATGGTCATCATCGCCCCGATCTACGAGCAACAGGCACCCGGCCTTCTCTACAACACCGCAGCCGTGCTTGATGCCGATGGCAGCTATCTCGGCAAGTACCGAAAAACGCACATTCCCCACACCTCGGGCTTCTGGGAAAAGTTCTTCTTCCGCCCCGGCAACCTTGGCTACCCTGTATTTGAAACGGCATATGCCAAAGTCGGCGTCTATATCTGCTACGACCGACACTTTCCCGAAGGCGCGCGCGCACTCGGACTGAATGGCGCGGAGATCGTCTACAACCCCTCGGCAACGGTCAAGGGCCTGTCCGGGCATCTGTGGGAACTTGAGCAATCCGCGCATGCCGTCGCCAACGGCTATTTCATGGGCTGCGTGAACAGGGTGGGCGTGGAAGCGCCCTGGAATCTCGGCGAGTTCTATGGCCGCAGCTACTTTGTTGACCCGCGCGGGAAGATCGTCGCCCAAGCAGCGGAAGGTCGCGACGAGCTGCTCGTCGCCGAGCTTGACCTTGATCTGATCGAGGAGGTGCGCAACACTTGGCAGTTTTATCGCGACCGAAGGCCGGACAGCTACACTGACCTGACCGCACCTTGAACCGACGCGACCTGAGGAGAACGCTTTGCAGCTACAAGACCCGCAACTATTGCGAACCCAAGCATTCATCGACGGCCGCTGGTGTGCTGCCGATGACGGCACCACCTTCCCAGTACACAATCCGGCCGACGGCGAGGTCATTGCCCAGGTAGCGCGCTGCGGCACTGCCGAGACCCAGCGAGCCATTGATGTCGCTCACCAAGCGTTTCACGACTGGCGCAATCAGACAGCCAAGGCGCGTGCCGGATTGCTGAGGCGATGGTTCGACTTGATGATGGCGCATCAAGAGGATCTGGCCGCCATCATGACCATCGAGCAAGGCAAGCCCTTGGCGGAATCCCGAGGCGAGGTGGCCTACGGCGCTGCGTTCATTGAATGGTTCTCGGAAGAAGCCCGCAGAGTCTACGGCGACACCATCCCCGGCCCGTCTGCTGACAAGCGCGTCGTTACCATCAAACAGCCAGTGGGCGTGGTGGCCTGCATCACGCCGTGGAACTTCCCCATCGCCATGCTCACCCGCAAGGTGGGCGCAGCGCTCGCGGCAGGCTGCACGGTGGTCTGCAAGCCCGCCAACGCCACGCCGCTCTCCGCGTTTGCCATTGCTGAATTGGCCGTTCGCGCTGGCATCCCGCCTGGTGTTATCAATATGGTTGTCGGCGATATCGAAGCGATCGGCGCTGAGCTCACGTCCAATCCAAAGGTGCGCAAACTCACCTTCACCGGCTCAACGAGGGTGGGCAAGCAGCTGGTTGCGCAGTGCGCGACGACGGTGAAGCGCACTTCAATGGAACTCGGTGGCAACGCGCCATTTATTGTCTTCGACGACGCGGACCTTGACGCGGCGGTCGCGGGCGCTCTGGTCTGCAAGTACCGCAATGCCGGTCAAACCTGTGTTTGCGCGAATCGGGTGCTCGTGCAATCGGGTGTCTACGAAGCGTTTTCAGAGCGCTTGGCAGCGGCTGTTCGCGCCATGAAGGTCGGTAACGGGATGCATGCCGGCACGGATATCGGACCGCTGATCAGCAAGTCAGCGGCGGACAAGGTGCTCGGCATGATCGAAGACGCGCGCGAGCTCGGTGCGGAAGTTGTCACCGGAGGTCATCGCGCGGGTCATGGCGAATGCTTTGTGGAGCCGACGGTGCTTGCCGCTGTTCGGCCTGAAATGCGCGTGTTCCGCGAAGAGATATTCGGCCCCGTGACGCCGCTTGTGCAGTTCGAATCCGAGCAGGAGGCGATCGAACTCGCCAACGATACCGAGTACGGCCTCGCGGGATACTTTTACTCGCGAGACATAGGCCGCATCTGGAGAGTCGCAGAACAGCTCGACTTCGGTATTGTTGGCGTCAACGAAGGCATCATCTCGAACGAAGCCGCGCCCTTCGGCGGCATGAAGGAATCCGGGCACGGGCGCGAAGGCTCCAAGTACGGGATTGATGAGTACTTGGAAATCAAGTACCTCTGCCTTGGCGGGATATAGATGCAGCTATCGGCGAATGATCAGTGAGCGTTATCCCCGTCCTTGGTGACGACCGTGCGCTGCTCCCGCATGGAAATGCGGATTATGTCTTGGTCTTTCGTTCGATTTCCGTTTGGAAGGTCTCTTGTGTGAATGACATCGTGTCCTTTCTCTCTCATCCAATGCGCAAGCCTCACGGGCAGTTGCGCATCGATAAGGAACTTCACGTTGCCAAAGCCTGCATGCCCTTGACACGGCTGAGACGTGCGGCGAATGCGAGTGCTGCCGACAGGTCTTCGATCATCTGTTCTTTGTCGGCTTCTGACAATTTGACACTGCATCCATATGCCTGCCGGAACGGCTCCTCAGATAAGGCGGATACAATATTGGCTCTCGTTTGACGACGCTTCTGCTTGTCTTCCTCGTTCTTGCCTTCCTTGTATGGCTTATTTCCCACGAATGCCTTGGCGACCAGTGCAGGATAAACTTCAAGGATTACCCGGCTGCCCCCATTAGTGGCGCACGGGACGATGGATGCGTCAGAGCGCAGGATTCGGTATGCACCCTCAAAGAACATTTTGCCGACTGGCGGATTTACGACATTCATCGGGCTAGTGCCACCAGCTTGGCGGTCGGTATCGCGCTTGTGATGTTTATCGCCCTTCGGTTGATTGTCGCGATAACGCCGAATTTCCGATTCGAACGCCGTTTTTCCCATGTCCCAGATCTTATTGACGTAAACAGGCCAAGATGTCGGCCACTCAAGTGCTCGCAACAGTCTGGCAGGTAACCCGAATGGAAAGTCCATCCCCGCCAACCAAGGTCCAGTCGAGCGGAGCTCGTCGTCAAACGCAGGGAAATTAGTGAGTTCTCTTAGCGACGTAATGCGGAGCTCGCCACCGACTAGCTGACCGGCCGCAACCGCAATTGGCTTCCCGTGCCCGGGTGCACTGGTAAAGTCTACGCCCATCACTTTCATGGTTTGCTCACTCGCGTTATGACGATCAGCCGCGTCTGGAAGCTAAGAATACACCACTCGAAGACTTAAACCATTGACGCTCAGGTCGCTACTTGACGCGCCAATAGGCGGTTTCCTCATCGAATTCAAGAAAGCCCGCGCGCGTGAGGCGGGTGAATTCGGCGCGGATGTTCCACGCGCCGATCGGACTGCCGAGCTCGCGAAGGCGCGTCAGCACATCGCTCGGCCGTAGCGTGGCTCGGCCCTCATCCGCGAGCTTGCCGATCTCTGCCTTGATTTGGTCGGAGGTGTACTTGTCGAGCGCCACTTCAAGCTTGGTTTTGCGCTGTGGTTCGCGGATCGACGTTGCTGTCGAGAAAGGCTTTGAGCTGCGACTTGGAGAGCGCGCCGACACGGGTTGAATCGACTTCGCCGTCCTTGAACAGCATCAGTGTGGGAATGCCGCGTACACCGAACTTGCGGGGCGTGTTGGGGCTGGCGTCGATGTCCATCTTGCAGACCTTGACGCTGCCCTCGTACTCGCTGGCGATCTCATCGATGATAGGGGCAATCATTTTGCAGGGGCCGCACCATTCTGCCCAATAGTCGAGCAGCACCGGGCGGTCGGCCTTCAACACTTCCTGCTCGAAGGTGTCATCGGTGACGTGGACGATTTGATTGTCAGTCGATTGGCTCATGGCATTCTCACTTGCATGCTGGATAAGTCGGAAACATGGTCGCTCGGTCGAATATATCAACCCATTGATTTTGCGAGTTTCTCGGCGAAATAGGTTAGCACACCGTCTGCGCCCGCACGCCGAATGGCGAGCACCGATTCGACGATGACGCGCTCGTCGAGCCAGCCCGTGTCGATGGCCGCCATGTGCATCGCGTACTCGCCGCTGACTTGATAAGCAAAAACTGGTGCGCGGGATCAAGCCCTGCGGATTGACGGCTTCGCGGCCATCCGAAGCCTTGAGGGCGGGCTCGACATGCGGAAAGAGTGCGATGCAAGGGATGCCGAGGTCTTCCCAGCTTTTTGCGTCTTCAACGAGAAGATCAACCGAGCGACGTTCGATACCGGGCATGGACGCGATTGGCTCGCGGTTCATGATCGACGAGTGCGAAGCGCGTAGACCGATACGATCAGGAAGCACGCAAATGCGAACAGCGCCCAACCGGCCATGGAAATGCCGAACAGCGACCAGTCGATTTCCGCGCATTCGCCCGTGCCCGAGATCATGGCACCAATGAGCTCGCCGAGCGGCAGGACATCAACAAGGTATTCGAAGCTTGCGCCGCAGGCCGGGACTTCGTCCGCGGGAAGGCTCTGCAACCAAAGCTGGCGCGCGGCGAGTGCACCGCCGCCTACCGACACGATCCCGATGATTGCTGGAAACACGCTGCTAGGTGAATTCAGCGCAAGCGCAATGGCTGCAACTAGGCCAATCGCGAAAAAAGCGAGTTGCTGCGACACGCACAGCAGGCATGGTTCCAGCAACTGCACGTGCATGAAGACCTCTGCCGCGCCCAAAAGAAACGCCGAGCCGAGCAGCGTTGCGAGCATGCACTCAGAGAAGCCTATGTCAATGCGCTCAGGCAATTTTCAGCAGCACCTTGCCGGTGGCGCGTCGCTCCGACAGGCAGCGAAATGCGGCCGCATAGTCTGCAAAAGGATAGATGCCGCCGATGAGCGGCGAGAACTCGCCACGTTCGATCATGGCGACGATTTCATGAATATTGCGTGTCATGCCGTCCGGGTCGCGCGTTGTCCACGAACCGAAGAAGACGCCGACAACTTGGCAGCCTTTGAGGAGCACCAGATTGGTCGGCAGCTTGGGGATGCCTGCGGTGAAGCCGATCACGAGCACGCGCCCCTGCCACGCGACGCAGCGCATGCATTGATCGAATAGGTCACCGCCGACCGGATCGTAGATGACATCCGCGCCTTGGCCGCCGGTGAGCGCTTTGACTTTTTCCTTCAGGTCTCCGTCGCCGTAGTTGACGAGGTCGTCGGCGCCGGCCTGCGATGCGACTTCAAGTTTCTCGTCGGAACTCGCCCCGGCAATCACGCGTGCGCCAAGTGCCTTGCCGAGTTGGATGGCGCTGATGCCAACGCCGCCAGCGGCGCCGGTGACGAGCAGCGTCTCCCCGGCTTTGAGCGCAGCGCGCTGCACGAGCGCGTAATAGCTCGTGCCGTAGGTGGTGAGAATGCCTGATGCGCCTTCAAAAGTGAGCGCTTCTGGCTTCTTGTAGAGCCGCTCGGCAGGGGTGGTGACAAGTTCGCGCATGGCGCCACCCGGCGCACCGCCAAATACTTCGTCGCCGCGCGCGAACTGCGTGACGCCGTCGCCGACTTCGCGCACGACGCCAGAAAACTCGCCGCCGGGCGAGAAGGGAAACGGTGGCTTGAACTGATACTTGCCTTCGATCATCAGCACGTCGGGGAAGTTAAGCGCGGCGAAGCGCACTTCGACAAGCACCTCGCCTGCGCCTGGCGCCGGATCGGGCACTTCTTCGATGACGAGCGTTTCAGGCGGGCCGTAGGCTTTGCAGTGAAGTGCTTTCATGGTGGGAGATGGCTGAGCAAAAGCAGTATTTTCACACGTTCACACGCGCGCGAGCCACGCATCGACAAACTCGTTGAAGTCTGATTGCGGCATCTGCTCAAGGCGCTTGGCGGCTTCGAGAGATTCTTTCACTTCGCGCGTGAATTGCTGCTCTTGTTCCGGGGCGATCCTATGCGCGAGCAGTTCGGCCTGTGTATCAAAGGCGAGTTCCTTGGCGTAGCTGAAGAACGAGCGCTTGGAACGGAAGAACTCGTTCAGGATGCGCGCCGACGGCATACGGTCTGGATCGTGGATCTTTTCGACCTGCGCGGCAACGGCAGAGGAAAAATCCCTCGATTCATTGGCTTGATCAAGCAGCTCGGCGGCGCTTTCGCAGTTGCGCAGGAGTTCGAGCGCCCACGTTTTTCCGTCAATGCCTTCTCCGCCTCGGGCAAGCTGTAGGCGCGGCGAACGCCCCGAACGCACCACGCGCCATTGGTTTCGTCGGTTCTCGCGCGCCTCGGCGCGAGAGTCGTCAGGCGATTCCATCATCAGACAAGCGAGCAGGAATGCGTCAAAGAAGCGCACTTGCGCCTTGTCGAGTCCGATCGAATTGTAGGGATTGAGGTCCACGCAGCGCAGCTCAACGTACTCGATGCCGTCGAGCAATAGCGCTTCAAAGGCACGCTGACCCTGCCTCGGCGAACGCTTCGGGCGGATGTTGCCGTAGTATTCGGCTTCAAACTGCAGCAGGTTCAGATTCATTTGATGGCGCTCGCCGTCCTCCCAAAGCCCGAGCCTTGAAAACGGTGCGTAAGGCGTCTTCATTGCTTTAATGAGCGCGTCCGAATAGTCCTCGAAACTGTTGCAACTGACATAGAGCTTGCGCTGCGAGCGGCCGGTGTAGCCGAGCGGTCCCATGCGCAGTGAAGTGGCATAGGGTCGATACAGGGTGCCCGTGTCCCAGCGCTTGAGCTTGTGCTTGACGCCCGGCTGCAAGAAGGTGTGGCAGAGCGCAGGGGAAGCGCCGAACAGCAGCATCAATAGCCACGCATAGCGGTTGACATTGCGAATCAGGTGCATGTACGCCGGGGTCGCTGCGCCGAAGGCTTCCGTGAGCAGGTCTGCCGGCATGGAAAAGTTGTAGTGAATGCCCGACACCGTTTGCATCTTGGTGCCGTAGCGAATCGTCAGGCTCTTGCGATAGAGATGCTTCAGGCGTCCTTCGTTGGTGCTGCCGTAGTCGGCGATGGGAATCTCCTCTTCGCCGCCAATCAAACACGGCATGCTCGATGTCCACAGGAGCTCGTCCCGCGACGCGAGGTGCTGATAGACAAACGCGTGGAGGTTGAGCAGCTCGTCAAGGCACGAATCAATGCCTTCATGAACGCCAGTGATAATCTCCACCTGCGCTTCGGCAAAGTCGGTGGTGATGTGTGGGTGGGTGAGCGGGTTGCCGAGGGCGGACGGATGCGGCGTGCGCGCCAGTTCGCCGCCGGGCGTCATTCGCATGCTTTCTTTTTCGATGCCTCGACGAATCTTGCGCAGCGCGGCGAGTCCGGATGCGTGGCCAAGGATGCGGCTCGTCCGCTCTGCGGTCTTCATCGCGGATGGTGTGTTGGGCTAGCCGTTGCCGGGACCAGCCATGATGATCTCCTGATCAAGGCCGGGCATGGCCTCGCAGTTCTCCTGGAACTCGGCGATGAGCTTCGACGCCGCAAGGTCGTAGGCTTCTTTGTCCGCCCACGCCTCGCGCGGGTCGGTCTTGCGATGGCGAAGGGTTGGAATCTGCACTGGTATATCGAGATTGAGATGCGGGAGGTGGCGCGTCGCCACGCCGCGCAGGCTGTCCGACTCAATGGCTTGCACGATTGCGCGCGTGTCCGGGATCGAGAACCGCTGTCCGATGCCGTAGCCGCCGCCAGTCCAGCCCGTATTCACCAGATAGACTTGCGAATCGAATGCCTTGATGCGCTTCATGAGGAGGCGCGCATACTCGCTCGGACGGCGCGGCAGAAACGCGCGCCCGAAGCCCGCCGAGAAGGTGGAGGTGTACGCACTCGTCGAACCGATTTCGGTGGAGCCGACCTTGGCCGTGTAGCCGGACAGGAAGTGATAGGCGGCTGCGGGACGCGACAGCACTGAGACCGGCGGCAGCACGCCCGAGACATCGCAGGTCAAGAAGATGATGTGTTTCGGCTCGCCGCCGCGCGCGCCCGCCGCGACTTGCGCGACATGGCTCAAGGGGTAGCAGGCGCGCGTGTTCTCGGTCTTGGAATCGTTTGTGAAATCAGGCGCGCGCGAGTGCTCATCGACAACGAGGTTCTCGGTGATGGCACCGAAGCGAATGGCATCGAAAATCACCGGCTCGGTCTTTGACGACAAATTGATGCACTTGGCGTAGCAGCCGCCTTCAAAGTTGAATACGACGCCTTCGCCCCAGCCGTGCTCGTCGTCGCCGATCAAGAGCCGGTCCGGGTCTGATGAGAGGGTGGTTTTGCCGGTGCCGGAGAGACCAAAAAACAGTGTCACGTCGCCTTCCATGCTCATGTTGGCGGAGCAGTGCATTGGCAGGACATCGCTCTCCGGCAGGATGAAGTTCAAGACCGAGAACATGCTTTTCTTCATCTCGCCGGCATAGCGCAGGCCCGCGAGCAGCACCTTTCGATTGGTAAAGTCGATCATCAGCGCGGCGTCTGAATTAGTGCCGTCCCGCTTCGGATCGCACGCAAAGCCGGGCGCGCTCATCACCGTCCACACCGACTTGCCGCGCGGATTGAACTTCGGCGGGCAGATGAACAGGTTGCGTGCGAATATCGTGTGCCACGCATATTGCGTGCGCACCTCCATTGGCAGGTAGTGTCGGTCGTCCGAGCCGACATGCAGGTGGCTGAGCAGCGTCTCACGCTCATCAAGGTAGGCTTCAACGCGCTGCCAGAGCGCTTGCATGACCGAGAGTGTCGTCGGTTGATTGATCTCGCCCCAATCGACGGTCTCTTCGGTGCAGGCATCCCGAACGATGAACTTGTCGTTTGGTGACCGGCCCGTGCGCTCGCCGGTCTCGACGACGAGCGCGCCGCTGTCGGCAAATACGCCTTCATTTCTTGCGAGCGCGAGCTCGACCAAGGGTGCGGTGGGCAGGTCGGTGAGAATGCGCGGCGAAGCGTGAGCTTGTCCCATGTGAGTCAATCTGTGTGCAAGGGCGTGTGAGAGCGTCTTTATAGCAGAGATTGGCGGGTCTTTATGACCGTGCCTGTATTATGGCTCTCTTTCATTGCCGTCAAAAGAATGAATGTTCAGCAGGTGCAGGCGCTTTGCGACCTCGCCGAGACTGCGGGTCGAGCGACGCTCGAAGTGCGCAAGCAAGGCTTTCGCGTGACCGACAAGGCTGATCGGTCGCCAGTCACCGAAGCCGACCTTCGCGCGCATCGCATACTCGTTGATGGCATTGCGCGGTTGACGCCCGATATCCATATTATTTCCGAGGAAGGCGAGCTTGCCAGCTTGCAGACGCGGCAGGAATGGCCGCGCTGGTACCTGGTTGATCCACTGGACGGGACGCGCGAATATGCCTCTGGAGGCTCGGATTTCACCGTCAATATCGCGCTTATCGAAGCTGGGCGCAGCGTGCTTGGCATTGTGCATGTGCCGGTAAGCGGGGAGACCTATGTGGGCGATGTGGACGGCGGTCATGCGCATGTGCGCACGCCGGAGGGCGGCAAGCGCGGGCTAAGGGCGGGCGCGATTGGCAAGCCCCTTCGTGTGGTGGCAAGCAAGAGCCATCGGACATCGGAATTGGAAGCCTACATCGAGCGCATCGAGGCGAAATTTGGACGCATCGATGCGCTTGCGTTTGGCAGTTCGTTGAAGTTCTGCGCTTTGGCTGCCGATCAAGCCGATATCTACCCGCGCCTCGGGCCGACATCGCAGTGGGATACTGCCGCAGGGCAGGCAGTGCTTGAGGCCGCTGGCGGTGTGGTGTGGGCACCTGACGGGTCGAGGCTGTCCTACGAGCCGCGCGAAACCTTCCTGAATCCAAGTTTCCTTGCCTGTGCTGATGCATCGAAGCTGGCGTCCGACTATTGCTGGGCGGAATGATTTCGCCTTTCATAACTCCAAGTTTTCGTAATATAAAAAATAATCCGTTCCACTTTCATACTGACCGTATTAAAGACTGTTCGAGAACACATATCCCAGGTAACTGAATGTTCGTGCAACTACTTGAGTTGGAGTCTCTGTCCGGTGACCGATTCAAGGCGCCTCTCGCGCCTGATAAAGGCGAGCGTGTCTACGGCGGGCAGTATTTGGCGCAGTCCATTGCGGCGGCGAGTGCCACGCTCGCAAGCGAGCGTCGTTTGCATTCCTTGCACGCCTATTTCCTGCGTCCCGGCGATGTGGATTTAGAGACAGAACTCGCAGTGGAGCGGGTGCGCGACGGACGCTCGTTTTCATCGCGTCAGGTCACCGCACGACAGTCGGGCCGTGAAGTGTTCCGTATGATGTCGTCCTACCAGGTGCCGGATGCATCGCCGGAATACTCGGCGCATCGTATGCCTGATGTGCCGCCGCCTGAAGCGGTCGCGCTCACCTACAATGAGTTCACGCTTGCGCAGACAGGCGAGGCAACTTGGCATGGCTTTGATCGGCCGATGGACATTCGCTACATCAATCCGCCGCGTGCGCGCGGTGAAGCCGTGACCGAGCCGCAGTTGATGTGGATGCGCATTCCTGAGTCCTTGCCGGATACGGCGCACGTGCATGATGCCGGCATCGCGTATCTTTCAGATAGCGCGCTTATTGACCATGTCATGCTGCCATTTGGCCTCCGTTGGCAAGATGCCAACTTTCTCGGCGCGAGCATCGACCACGCCATGTGGTTTCACGCCCCGGCGCGCGCCGACGAATGGCTGCTCTTCGTACAAACCGCCGAAGCCACCGGCGGAGGCCGCGGCCTCGCAACCGGCCGCATCTTCACCCAATCCGGCACCCACGTCACAACCTGCACCCAAGAGGGGTTGGTTAGGTGGGTGAGCGACGGTCGGGCATAGCCCGACGCGACGCACTGCGTCGCGAGTCGCGAACGGGCTGCCAAGGAAGGCAGCCCCGGGGGAACTACGAAGGAAGAGCCTCATGGCAGGAGGCCAGCAACAAGGGAGGCACGAAGCGACAAGAGCGGCGCATAGCCCGACGCAAAGCACTGCGTCATGGAGTGCGTCCCTGACTCCACCCTGCGGACGCTCCGCTGCGCTCGCGTGCGCCCTCGCTACTACTGCGTTGTCGCAACTATCAAACCAGCCATTTTAATGATCAGTTGCTGGAGCAGCGGGAGTCATACCTTTTTTTCGGACTTGTGCACTAACGTCAGCATTGCTGATTTTGCTACGTAATTCCCTTTAATTTGCTGTCAGTCATCTGGTTCTCTTGCTCCGCTCTACCGTTATTCGATTAAGCGGGGGATTCAAAGCGCTGTCTTGGCCATCACTATTGAACGTTCACGCCAAAGTCGCACCATTCCGCGTAGCCGGGAGATCCGGCACTGCGCAGAGCTTGGGTGGGCCATTTTGCCGGACCGCAGTCCGCGCCAGGTTTCAGCAGCGCGATGTAACCGCCGTTTTCATACTGTGAAGGATTGGTGATGCCATTTTCTAGACTCTGGCAGTTGCTACCGGATGGCGTGCATATCATTCCATACACTCGGATACCGACCCAGAAACCGGGTAATTCTTTGGTTGCAGTAGAACAAGGTAGGGGTTTGCCGTCGTCGCCTTGGGGACGCATTTCGGAGTTATCTTCCGTACATTCTCCGCCGTGATCGTCGTAATTCGCAACCATAAGCCCGCAGTCACGAACGTTAAAATTCGTCCCTGGTGTATAGGTATCTTCTTCTCTATGGGCATTCACAAATGGGCAGCGGCTAAACATTCCTCTTTCGTTACCGATACCCAATGTGCCAATATAATCATTGGCGCCCCCGCCGCCGAAGTATCCCGTCGTTTTGATGGGCAGGGCCATGGGGGACGCGCCCGGAATGGCCGTTAGGAGGACCCCGCCGTTAGAGATCCCCTTGGCCGTATTGTCAAGGACCGATGAACTGTCGGCTGCGTCCCGAATGTTCTGTGCAGTCACAGGTGCAGCAAGCGCGACGGCGACAAGCGCAATGAACATTCGCCTCAGTATGACCAGTCCACTGATTCGGGGTGTAGTTGGTTGTAAAGGGATCATTGGGGCACTCCTAAGAGGGGTGTGGATGGGGGTCGAGATTCAACTTGCCGATGCGACGCTTCGGAAGTGAAGAAAAGTTGGACGTGTCTTCGCCTTGCTCGCCATGCACGGAGGCCGGATACAGCAGCCGCTGGGAGGCTTCTCCCTTCAGGTGGCGAGTGGAACGGAATCCCCGGAGGGAGATTGAGAGACGGGATCAGTGGCCCCGCGCGTAAACTTTCGCTAGTTAAGTAATTCGGGGGGGGGGGGGGGGGTGGGAAGCCGAAGGCAACCACTCTTTCGGGCGGGGCGGAAAGGCGATTTTTGTTCGGTTAAGGGTCCTGGGTAGCAACAGGAATTGTGGGCGGGAGGG
>JAPOTJ010000010.1:27708-49449 GCA_026709225.1 Gammaproteobacteria bacterium
CCCCCCCCCCCCCCCCCCCCCCGCCCCCCCCCCCCCCCCCCCCCCCCCCCCCCCTCAGCAGCCATGAGCGACACACTCTTCAGGCTGTGCGCAAAGGCGATTTTTGCTGCGTTCAGCGTCACTGGTTACAACTGCAACTTGTGGCAGAGAGCTAACTATACGCTATTTGCTGTGTTAGGCGGCGTGCATGTCGCTGTAGCGGCTCAGGACATTTCGGAATTTGGAGAAGTATGGACAGAGACAAACTCTATACAACTGCATAGTGGTGGAGGCGGCGGGAATCGAACCCGCGTCCGCCAGCCCATCGTCCCGAGGCGCTACATGCTTAGTTCACTTCTGGTTCTACGGGCGCCGGAAACAGTGAACGCTCCAAGGCCCAACCCGAGCGATATTTAACTCGGCCTACTACGGGCTGTGGCCGAGCGATCCCATGAAATCGACTCTCATTGACCGGCGCCATGGGCATTGCCTGCCTGAGAGCTAGTCGCGTAAGTTTAGGCGGCTAGGGCGTAGTTTTCGTCGTTGGCAACTATAAGCCAGTCGAGCAATTGATTTACGAGAGTCACCCGCCTCTCGGCATGCTCCCCAGAGCTTTGGCACTGGCGTCGAATCCATGATCGCCCCCAAAGTGACCTGAGTCTTTCGCGCGTGTATGCACATGTACCCACGCTTCAAGAGCATCACTATACGCTCATTGGCAGCACAATGTGCGCTGAATATTCATCGAACGTTCGTCGACTATTCACGTACAGGTCATGCCTTAAGTAGCTCGGCAAGCAGCGGAGCACTGAGTGCTCCATCAAACTGATAAGACCGTATCAGTGCACGCACAAGTGCCCAGATGCAAGGCGCGGTGCGCAGGCTGCTAGCTCGATCAGTTAGCCAAATAGTAGGAAAAACAGATATTCCTTCGCTTTTCGATGCGCACAAGTGAGAGTGCTATTGCTAAACTACGCGCACGTTCCAATATCACAAGCGTGTCTGATTCATGCTAAAACTCCTTCGTGGCGTCATGTCCGCAGATTTATCCATTGACTTGGGTACAGCCAACACGCTCATCTACAAGCGCGGCGAGGGCATTGTGCTGAATGAGCCATCCGTTGTGGCTATCGGAGATGTGCAAGGCCAGAAAGTTGTCGTCTCTGTCGGTTCTGAAGCCAAAAAAATGCTTGGCAAGACGCCGCGCGGCCTTGAAGCCATACGCCCGCTCAAAGATGGCGTGATTGCCGAGATCGGCGTCACCGAGCAGCTCCTGAAGGCGCTGATTAGTCGCGTCAACAAGCGTTCTTTGCTATTCCCGCGGCCGGGGCCGCGCGTGCTTGTGTGCGTGCCGTGCAAAGCGACCGAAGTGGAGCGGCGAGCGATTCGGGAATCCGTCTACACTGCGGGGGCGCGAGAGGTGATTCTGATCGAAGAGCCGATCGCCGCAGCGCTTGGCGCTGGCTTGCCGCTCAATGAGGCGCACGGCAAGGTTGTGGTAGACATTGGCGGCGGCACGACGGAGATTGCCGTCATTTCTTTGGATGGCATCGTCTACTCGGAGACGTTGCGTGTCGGTGGCGATCACTTCGACCGCGCAATCGTCAGCTTTCTTCGCGAGAAGTACCAGGTGCAGATCGGCGAGTCGTCGGCGGAGGAGATCAAGATTGAACTGGGCACTGCCTGCGAGCCGCAATCCAAGGATGAAGTTCGGCGCATGGATGTGCGTGGTCTGAATCTCTCCAAGGGGCTGCCGGAGCGAATCATGATCACTTCGACCGATATTTGGTCGGCACTGAGAAGTGAGCTGGCGCAGATTGTGCGCAGCGTGAAATTGGCGCTTGAGAACTCGCCGCCCGATCTCGTGGCGGACATCGTCGATAGTGGCATTGTGCTGACTGGCGGCGGCGCGTTGATTGGCAATCTTGATCAGCTTATTTCGAGCCAGACTTCGGTGCCGACGGTGCTCGCCGACGATGCGCTGACCTGCGTCGCACGCGGCGGCGGCGTTGCGCTTGAGCTGATGGATCAAGCGAGTCGCTGGCGGGTATTGACAACGGAGTAGTCTCGCCGTTGCCTTTGTGAAGGGGCATGCGCAACAGATTCCCACAAACGAGAAAGTTTCACCGAAGCATGGTCGCGTTTGCCTCTGTGTCGCTGCTGCTGCTTGTTGTGGACGCTAGTGCGGGCATCATGTGGCCAGTGCGCACGGCGCTCTCGATGGCTTTAACGCCGATCATCTACGCCGAGCAGGCGGTTAGCACAGCCGATAGCTTGGTGGACGAACTTCTGCTCGAACCGGGCGCGCGTATCGCCGAGCGCCGGGCGCTGAATCGCGAGATGGCCGCCCTCAGAACCCGGATGCTTGAGATCGATATTCTCAAGAGTGAAAATGAACGCCTTCGCGACCTGCTTGGCGGCATTGCTCGCACGGATATGGATGTGGTGGTGGCTGATGTCATTGCCTTCACGACCGGCTTGGGTGGCAGCCTGCTGACTATCGATGTCGGAGAACTGCAGTCGGTGCAGCAGGGCGATCCTGTCATTGACGGCGGCGGGTTGTGCGGCCAGGTCGTGACAACGGGCCTGAACACCTCGCAAGTTCTGATAGTCACGGATCCTGCGCATAGTGTGCCGGTGATGATTGAACGAACAGGCGCACAAGGTATCGCCACGGGCAGTGGCAACGACGGCCTGATCGAGTTCGAAGGCGGTTTTATGCTGAGCAATGTGCAAGTCGGGGATGTGATGATCACGTCCGGCCTCGGCGGCCGATTCCCCTACGGCTATCCGGTGGCCGAGGTCGTCTCTGTTGAGGTCGAAGACCCTTTGCTTGGCAGGCGAATATTCGCAGAACCGTTCGCCGATCCAGCCGTGAGCCGCCAACTCGCTGTCTTGCGCAGCGTAGATTCTTAGTGTGATGACTACATAGCAAGCGCAGTCGCAAGGTATATGCAGCAAGACCTCGTCACACCCACGTTCCATCTTATCCTATCGATGGTCGTGGGGCTATTTCTGTATCTCGTCGCCACGCGGCTCTCCGGTGGCTCGGAGGGGCTTGGTGCGTGGCTACGGGTGGAGTGGATTCCGCTGCTGCTGTTCTTCTGGGCGCGGCAACGACCCAATTGGCCGCCCTTGTGGATACCGTGGCTATTCGGGCTGTTCCTTGATGTGCTGCGCGGCGAGCCGCTCGGTCTCAATGCGCTGTGTTTTCTTACTTTCACATGGCTTTTGTCCACGCGCCACGAGTGGGTTCGTTCGCTCTCCTTGTTCGAACAATGCATGGCGCTGTTCCTGTTTTTGTGCGCCTACATTGCCCTCACTTTGGGGGTGCTGCTCGTGACGGGCCATAACTTGGGGGCATGGTGGTGGCTGTCTTTGCTGCCGGCCTTGATCACGGCTGCGCTGTGGCCGCTCACCTCTGTGCTGCTGTTGTTCGTTCACGGTAGGGCGTTCAATGCCTGATGACGAGCGAGAGCAGGCATCGGAACACTTGAAGCCGGGCATTCAAGCTCGCCTGAAGACGCTGCTCAGTACGCGCTACGCAGGCGTTGTCGCTTGGAGCGTGTTCGCCGTTGGCGTGACGCTCTTCCTGCTGCGCGCTGGCATGGTGATGGCGCCATTCTTTGAGGCACGCGCCAACGCGTGGCTTGAAGATGCCTTTGATGCGCGCCTTGTCGGATTGCGGGGCACTTGGTACGGTATGACACCTGAGATCAGCCTCAAGCGGATCGAGTTTGCGCAGGGCATCGTTGAAGACGTGGTGGTTGAGATCGACCTTGCCCGCAGCTTGTTCGCGCTTGCGCCGCGTGTCAAGGCGCTTGAGATCGGGAGTGCGGACGTGACCTTCGCGGAGGATTTCGATCTGTTGGCAAGCCTGACGAACGCGCCCGGGCGCATGGATCTGCGTTCGATCATGGGCTCTGCGGAATACCTCTCCGGCAACCTCAGAGTTCAAGTAGGTATCGACGGTGCGGCTATGCTGATGAAATGGCTGGTTCATGCGGGCGCCGATAACCGCGGCCGCATATGGGTGCGTCCCGAAGCGCAGGATGATGATACTTCGCAAGGCCTTGTGTTTGGATTCGACCTTGACCAAGGGCTCGGCCGCGCGCACGTTGAAGGCGCGTTGTGGGCCGAAGGCGCCTTGCATATCCCAGATGCCTTTGCGACCTTGATCGGACTCGCTGGCAACATTTCAAGGCTCGATGCACGGGTGCGCGTCAACGATCAAAAAGTGCTGGCGAGTGCTGATCTGAACGCGGAGCGGCTTCGCGTTGGCGACTATCTGATTGATGCCGTTAATGTGTTTGCCAAGGGGGCGGGTACGCCGCTCAGAATCATGGGTGAATTTCAGCAGGCGCGAATACGCCGCGGTGATCAATCGCTCGACTTTGCTGGCACGACGCTCGCCATCGATAGTGCCGAAGGCGTATGGCTGCGACTGCCTGACCAAGACATTGGGCGACTGTCCGAATTTGCATCGGTGAGCGCGGTGAAAGACACTGTTCTCGTGCGCTGGCTGAACCGCTTCAAGCCAGCCGGTCGACTCGAGGAAGCTTCGGTACATGTTGGCGCGGGTTCGCCAGTCATGCTTGGTGGCCGTCTTGAGGCATTTTCCGCTGCCTCGTGGATGGGGAGTCCAGCACTTCGCAACGTCTCGGCCAAGGCTGTCTTCGCTGATGGCGGTGCCCGACTGCTCATCGATACCACGAACTCTGGCATCGAGCTTGAGAAGCTGTTTGCGGACGAGGTGGTATTCGTCGAGGCGAACGGAGAGGTCATGGTGCAATTCCTGCCCGGCTATGTGGGAATGCATGGACGCAATCTTCGTGCAACACTCGCCGACGGCGGCGAGGTCGTGGTCAACATGCGCTACTCGGCGCCGGTCGATCCGGCGGAGCGGCAAATTTCGGGCAGTGTGCAGGCTTTTGCTCTGACGCCAGCCGCAGCCCTGCAATTCATACCGAATAACTTGCCCGCTGGCATGCGCGCTTGGCTCGAGGCGGGCGTTCAAGGTGGGGAGATCAAGGAGGGTCAAATTGTCTTAAGCGGCTATGTTCGAAGGCGGCCGCCGGTGCCAACGATGCAAGTCGAGATGTGGGCTGATTGGCGCGATGGAACGCTTCTCTATCATCCGCGCTGGCCAGTGGCGGAGAGTGTTTCCGGGCGCGTGGCGCTCCAAGGCGGCGTCATCGGTGGGCAGGTCGAGCGGGCGCGCGTGCTTGGTATGCGAATTGAAGACTTCGCCTTCGAGATGCCGCTTCGCGGCAGGCGCGTGCATTTGCGCGATGTCGGAGAAATGCCCGCTGATGGCATGCTGCGGTTGCTTGTCGAATCACCCTTAGGCGATATGCTGCCGGTCGCTCGGGATCAACTTGAGGCTGTGGGGCTTGTCGAATACGAGCTATCGACGAACGTTCCCTTCAGATTCAATCGCAGCGATTTCGAGCTTGATCTCGGAGTTCGCCTATGGGATGTAGATTTCGGCATCCGGTCCGCCGACGATGAACGCGAGCGCTTCTCATTGACTGAGCTCGATGGCGAGATCGAGTATGTCTTTCCGAAAACGCTTAAAAGCGAGCGCATCACTGGCACCATGTTCGGGCAAGCGATGACCGCCGTGCTCGGGTCCGGGCGGTCATTGTTCGACGCAAGTGATCGATTGCAAGCTGAGATTCGCTCAACGATCAGCGCGGAGTATCTGCGTCCTTACCTTGGCAGTCTCAATATTGACGGTGAGATGCGCTATGCGGCGCATGTGGAGATCGATGCACTTGGCGAAGCTGCGCCGCGCGTGCGTCTGTGGTCCGATCTGCAAGGCATGGAGATCGATCTGGCGGCCGGGCTTGGCAAGGATGCTGACGAGGCCACGCCGCTGCTTGTGGAACTCGAAATGACTCGCGGCTCGGCGGCGGGCAACGCCCGGTTCTCTCTCGACGAGCGCGTCGGCGGCATGCTCGCTTGGCAGCCAAGCAATGAAGGGCGAAAGATTCGCGGCGCGATCACCTTCGGTGCCGAGCATTCGCGCATGAATATGCTGGCCGATCTCAAGCCGGGTGTTCGTATCTTCGGCGAGCTGCCGAGAATGACGCTTGATGAGCTACGGGCGTTGTCGTCGGGCGGCCGTGCAACGGCGATGCCTGACTTGCATTTTGAAGCACTGAGGCTTGGCGGCATGGATCTTGGTAGTTTCGCACTTCAGGAAGTCTCGATTGACGGGCTGGCGAGTGCCGATGCCATTGATCTCAAGCTCGAAGGCGAATCGCTCAGCGGTACATGGACGAAGGCGCCCGGTGGTACGAATCGGGTGTCGCTTGCGCATCTGCACTTGGCATCGACCGACGAAGGCGAGTCGGCGGGCGCAGGTGAGCTGCTTGCCGACATAGACCTTCGGTCGCTGCCAGAAGTCGATGCGGCGATCGAATCTTTGAAGCTCGGAGACAATGACTATGGCGCATGGCGCTTCGGTCTTCGGCAAATTGACGATGGTGTGCGGTTTCTTGACCTCGAAGCGCGGTCGCGGGGCTTCCATATTCGTGCGACCGAAGATCTCGTCTGGCGAAAGCTGCCTGATGGCACCTATGACTCGAAGTTTGTCGGCGAGCTGGCCACCGATGATCTTGCAGATGCCATGGCGGCTTGGGGGTTTGCGCCGAGCGTCGAGGCCGAGCGCGCCATGCTCGTCGCTGATCTGAGCTGGGCCGATGCACCATGGAAACCGAAGCTCGAAGCCTTTGACGGTGAGATTGACCTGATAATGCGCCGCGGGCGGTTTCGTGATTTTGAAGCGGGCGCTGGCATGCGGCTGTTGACGCTGCTTGATTTCAACGCCTTTTTGCAGAGGCTGACATTCGATTTCTCGGATGCATTCGGTGAAGGCGTAGCCTTTGATGAAGTGCAGGTGAAAAACCAATTTGAGAGCGGCATCATGCACATGGTCGAGCCGGTCAGAATCGACGGCAATGGCGGACGATTTCGAATTCATGGCAATATCAATCTCGTTACAGGCGAGCTCGACAATCAGTTCGAAGCGACTTTGAAGATCAGCCGCAGCCTGCCGTGGCTTGCTGGCTACCTGGCGCTGCTTGGCAATCCGGTCACGGGATTGAGCGTCGTGGTGGCCGAGCGCATTCTGCGCGACCGACTAGAAGATTTCAGCACGGCGCGTTATTCTGTGACCGGCACGCTCTCCGAGCCTGTGTTCTCTCTCGCCGAGGTAGAACCGCCGGAGCCGCTGCCTCAAGAAATACTGGAGCCGCCACCTGCAGAGGCGCAAGAACTTCAGTACGAGACACCGAATGAGCAGACTGGACGATGAACACAATTTACGAAACTGCGAGAGACACCTGCCTTGGCGCAACGGATTTGGACGTGTCTACTTGCGAGTCAATGATGGGCGGCCTTATGGCGCCGAAGGTCGATGCTGGCGAACTCTTCTTTCAGCGTGAACGGCGGCTCGGCTGGTCGCTCGAAGACGGCAAGATCAAGGAAGGCACGTTCGGCGCTTCCGGCGGTGTCGGCGTGCGTGCCATCAGCGGCGAGAAAACCGGATTCGCGTATGCAGACGACATTTCGTGCGATGCACTGACGCCAGCGCTCGCTGCGGCGCGTGCCATCGTCAAGAGCGGAGCATCGACCGCGCCGCCTTCCATGCCTGCAATGTTTGAGCCCGCAATGACTGCTCAGACCGGGGACGCTATCCATGTGCTCGATGATCCGATTCTCGGCATGAGCAATGAAGCGCGTATCGACATGATGCGACGTGTCGATGCGGTTGCAAGGGCCGTTGACAATAGGGTAAGCAAAGTGTCGGTCAGCTTGCACGCCGTTCATGAAGCGATGCTGGTGATGTGTACCGATGGTACGCTGTGCGGCGATGTACGCCCGCTCATTCGCATGAACGTGAGCGTGATTGCGGAGGAAAACAGCAGGCGCGAGCGGGGCACCGCAGGTGGTGGCGGGCGTAGGCAGGCGTCCTGGTTGCTCGAAGGTGATCGTTGCGATGACTTTGCCCGCGAGGCCGTGCGGCTCGCGCTACTCAATCTCGAAGCGGTCGATGCCCCAGCAGGCGCGATGCCGGTGGTGCTCGGCCCTGGTTGGCCGGGCGTGTTGTTGCACGAAGCGGTCGGACACGGCTTGGAAGGCGACTTCAACCGCAAGGGCACATCTGCTTTTGCAGGGAAGATGGGTACGCAAGTGGCGTCGCCACTTTGTACAGTCGTCGACGATGCCACCCTTGCTGACCGGCGTGGGTCGCTGCGCGTTGATGACGAAGGCACGCCCGGGCAACGCACGGTGCTTATTGAAGATGGCAAGCTCACTGGCTACATGACAGACAAGCTCAATGCCAAGCTCATGCAAAGTGAGTGCACCGGCAATGGCAGGCGCGAGTCCTATGCACATCTGCCCATGCCGCGCATGACCAACACCTTCATGCTGCCCGGTCCGCACGACCCCGAAGAGATTTTGAGAAGTGTCAAGAAAGGGATTTTTGCAGCGAGTTTTGGCGGCGGACAAGTGGACATCACCTCTGGTCAGTTCGTATTTTCGACCACCGAGGCTTGGCTTGTTGAGGACGGACGCTGCGTATGTCCTGTCAAGGGCGCGACGCTCATCGGCATGGGCGCTGAGGTCATGCAGCGCGTGAGCATGGTCGGCAACGACTTTGCACTCGATAGCGGAATCGGCGTCTGCGGCAAGGACGGGCAGTCGGTGCCTGTTGGCGTCGGCCAACCGACCCTAAAAGTCGATGAGATCATCGTCGGCGGCACGTCGAGCTAGTGTCCTGTCCCATAAATAAGTGTGATTCAGAGTGAGCACAATCGCCGACGGCTCCGTTGCAGCCCTTGGAAATACGGCCAGGTATTCCCTGCGGGCCGCGCCTTGCATCTGGGCGCATGTGGGTGCGCTGATACGGCATTATTAGTTTGATGGAGCACTAGTGTCACTCAACTCTCTTTACGACTTAACCGCGCCGCTCTGCGAGAGCGACGGCGGCTTGCCGGACATCGCATCGCGGTGGATCGAAAAGGCGTGCAAGAAAGGCGTTGACGCCGCTGAAATTTCGATCTCGCAAGGCGCTGGCTACACAGTGACGGTGCGCCTCGGCGATGTCGAAACGACCGAGTTTCATCAGGATGTATCGTGCGGCATTACGGTGTACGCAAAGCAATGCAAAGGCAGTGCGAACACCTCGGATTTGAGTCCGGCTGCGCTCGACGAGGCGCTCGATGCGGCCTGCGAGATCGCGCGTTTCGCGCAGCCAGATGCCTGTCATGGGCTTGCTGATGCGTCGTTGATGGCAACAGACATGCCGGACTTAAACTTAAGTTTAGCATGGCGCATGGGCATCGAACAGGCGACGGAGATGGCGCTCGCCTGCGAAGATGCTGGCAGGGGGTTTGATGCGCGCATCGTCAACTCAGAAGGGGCGAGCCTGTCGAGCTACGGAGGCCGAGGCGTCTACGCCAATACGCACGGATTCTTGGGTGTCAGTAATGGCACGACGCACTCAATTGGCTGCTCGCTGCTCGGCGAAGATGCGAACGGCAAGCAGCGCGACTACTGGTATACATCGGCGCGCAGCGCCGATGCGCTTGATGACGCCGGCAGTGTTGGGCGCCGTGCTGCTGAACGATGCGTTGCGCGCTTGGGCGGCGCGACGCCGCCAACCGGCCCGTGTCCCGTATTATTCGAATCTGAAGTGGCGTCAGGGCTATTGAGTACGCTGACTTCGGCGCTCTCTGGTGGACTGCTCTACCGACGCGAATCGTTCCTCGAAGGTGCGCTCGGTACAGATATTCTGCCTACTTGGCTGTCCTTGCTGGAGCGGCCGCGCCTCAAAGGCGGCGCGGCGAGCGCCAACTTTGACGGCGAAGGCGTGCAGACGGCGAACAAAGCGATCATCGACGCCGGTCAAGTAGCGACCTACCTCTTATCGAGCTATTCCGCGCGGCGCTTGAGAATGCAGACGACCGGCAATGCGGGTGGTGTATACAACCTGATTTTGCATCCGCAGGCGACGAAGACGCGGCGCGAGCTGCTGCAAGACATGGGCCGTGGCTTGGTGGTGCGCGAATTGATGGGGCAGGGTGTCAACCTTGTGAACGGCGACTATTCGCGGGGTGTGTCCGGATTCTGGGTGGAGAACGGCGAGATCGCCTATCCAGTGTCGGAGGTCACCATTGCTGGCAATCTTCGAGACATGTTTCGTGGCATTGTCGGTGTCGGAGATGATCTCGATCCAAGACGCCACGTGCGCACGGGATCAATCCTCATTGATTCGATGGTGCTTGCGACACCTGCGTGAGCTTCAGCACATCGCTATCCATAGGCGATCGTTGCGAGACCAAGGAACACGAGGAAGCCGCCGACATCGGTGATGGTGGTCAGCACCACGCCGCCGGCGATGGCCGGATCGATCTTGAGAGCGCGGAGCAGCGAAGGTAGCAGGGTGCCGGCAGTCGCGGCGATCAAGAGGTTCGCCACCATGGCCACGAATATGACGATGCCGAGCAGCGCGTCGGCAAACACGAGCGACGCGCCGATACCGACCAGCAGGGCGAGCAGCAGGCCATTGAGCGCAGCGACGATGATCTCCCGATTGAGCAGCCAGCCGAGGTTGGCGCGCGAAATTTGCTCAAGTGCGAGGGCGCGAATAACGAGGGTCATGGTTTGCGTGCCTGCCACGCCGCCCATGCTCGCAACGATTGGCATGAGTACGGCAAGCGCCACAACCTTGACGATGGCTTCTTCAAAGAGGCTGATCACCATGGATGCGAGCACTGCGGTGAACAGGTTGATGCTGAGCCAGATGGCTCGGCTGCGTGTGGATTTCAGGATCGGCGCGAACGTATCTTGGTCAACTTCAAGTCCCGCCCGACCCATGAAGGTCTCTTCAGCATCCTCAATGATGACATCAACGACATCGTCCACCGTGACACGGCCGATGAGGCGCCCCGCTTGATCGACCACTGGCGCCGACAGCAGGTCTTCGCGTGCGAACAGGCGCGCAAGCTCATCGTCCTTCATTTCTGCTTGGATTGCTGGAAAGTCGGCTTCAAATACTTCGCCGACGCGAAGGTGCGAATGGCTCGTTAGAAGTTTTGAGACGCGCAGGATGCCGACGTACCTGCCAGCGCGATCAACCACAAAAAGCTTGTCGGTGGTGTGCGGCACTTGGCCACGACGACGAAGATATCGAAGCACAAGCTCGAGCGAATGCCGTCGCTCGATGGCGATGAGCTCGGTGTCCATAAGGCCGCCTGCGGTGTCCTCCGGATACGAGAGCACAGATTCGATGCGCTGCCGGTGACCGGCGTCGAGCGAGTCGAGGACTTCCTCTTGAATCGCGTCTGGCAACTGTCGCAGTATGTCGGCGAAATCGTCCGTACCAAGCTCGTCACCGGCGGCCACCAAGCTGTCGGTGTCCATCTGGGCGAGGATTTCCTCAAGCACATCCTCGTGCAGATGCTGTAGTGCTTGGTGCGACGTGTCCTCTTCGAGTAGTTCCCAGACAATCCGCCTCGCATCAGGCGGCATGGATTCTAGGAGGTTGGCGGCCTCGTGCGGGCGTACGGTAGAGAGCAGGGCACCGAGGCTCTCCGCTTGATCACGATCAATGGAACGGATGACTTCGCCAAGGCGGTGCTCTGAACTATTTGAACTCGTCTCCATGGGTCGCTCATCGGCACATCATCCTCCATGCGTATAGTTTAATCCGAATCAGCGTCTTGGATTTCGCCGAAGTTTCCTTTGATGAGTTCAGTCAAAGCATCAAGGGCGGCATCTGCGTCTACGCCTTCGGCGTCCAATGTGAGTGCGATTCCGCAGGTCGCTTCGAGCAGCAGTAGCGCCATGATGTTCTTGCCGTCCACAGCGTTCGTCTGGCCTTGCGCAAGCACATTGATCTCAGACTCGAATCGCTTGGCGGTATCCACGAACTTCGCCGAAGCTCTGGCGTGCAGCCCAAGTGCATTGCTGAGTACGACTTCACGGGACGGCATTTCAAGTCACTCCATTGCCACGAGCAGTTCGTAGAGCGTTGAATCGTCATCGCAGGCTCGAATAGAAGTTCGATTGTCGGCTTGCCCGAGTATACGCGCGCTCGCTCCGAGCATGCCGAGGTGGTCTTGATGCTCTTCCTCGGAAGCGATGAGCACCATCATCAAATCCACCGGCTCGCCGTCTGGCGCGTCGAAGTCGATGGGAGCGCTGAGCTTCAGGAAGGCGCACACAGGCGCTCTAACGACGCTTGATCGACAGTGCGGAATGGCTGTGCCGTGCCCAAGGCCGGTACTGCCAAGATGCTCGCGTTCCATTAGCCTTGAGAAGAGATTGTGCGGCGAGATTTGCTCGTGCCTGCTCGCAATCAAATTAGCCGCGTCGCGAAGCACCTGTTTGCGCGAGGTGCCCGGAAAGTGAGCCCGCGTCAGGTGCCTGTCGAGAATTGAATCGAGCGCGATCGGCACGGGCGCACCATTTGGCTACTGCTTTCCTTGACGCCGTTCGATCCGCTTTTCCTTCTGCTTCAGAATTTGGCGGTCGATGCGGTCAACGAGCTGGTCAATGGCTGCATACAGGTCGTCACTTTGCGCATCGGCGAAGATTTCTCCTCCAACGCCGTGCAGCGTCGCTTCTGCACGCTGATCGTGGCGGTCGACGCTGATGACGACATGAACGTTGGTGACATGATCGTCGTGCCGCGCAATGCGCTTGAACTTCTTCTCTACATATGAGTTGATTGCTTCGGTAACGTCGAGATGATGTCCACTAATATTTAACTGCATAAACTATCCTTTGCCCTATTTCTGGCACTGATCCTGGCACTATCTTTAGAGACTGGCCAGTGAAGCGCACGCTCGCCGCCGAGTATTTTACACATGGGGTATACGCGAAGGAGCGTTTTGTATTCTAACGAACCTTGCGCGCGCTTGAAGACGGAATTTTGAGCGCTTCGCGGTACTTGGCGATGGTGCGCCTGGCAACTGAGATGCCCTCTGCAGCGAGCATCTTCATAATGGCCGCATCACTGAGGGGACGCATCGGGTTCTCCTCCCGAACGAGTGTTTGAATACGAGCTCGAATAGCGACGCTCGACACTTGGCTGCCATCCGTGGCGACGAACGCGGGCGGGAAGAAATACTTGAGCTCAAAGAGACCGTGTGGCGTCTGCATGTACTTGTTGGCGGTCACGCGCGAGATTGTCGACTCGTGCATGCCAAGCGCATCGGCGACATCCTGAAGGACCATCGGCACGAGTGCGCTCGGCCCCTGTTCTAAGAATCTACGTTGGCTGGCGACGATTTCACTGGCGACGCGCAGAAGTGTGTCGCTGCGCCCGCGCAAACCGCGCAAGAACCATCTTGCCTCGATGAGCTTGTCTTTGAGATATACGTTATCGTCCGTCTTGCTGCCGCGCTCGATCATGCGCTGATAGTGCGGATTGATGCCAAGGCTCGGCCATGCTTCCCGATTCAGCTCAACACGCCAGCTACCCTCGAATTTTCGTACCACGACATCTGGGGTTTGATAGGTGTCTTCAGCGTAGGCAAGGCTTTGCCCCGGGCGCGGGCTCATGCTCAGGATCAAGCCGAGCGCACGCTTCGCCTCGTGCTCGCTCGCGCCGGTGGCGGCGGAGATCACGCTGATATCAGGGCCCGCAAGCAGCGCGAGATGGTTCTCGACGAGATCAAGGGCGAGGATGCGCCCGGCGGCACCCTCTGGCACCTCGGCGAGTTGCAAAGATAGGCATTCACCGAGGCTGCGAGCGCCCACGCCGCTCGGTTCAAAGGATTGCACGATTTTCAGCACCGCCTCTGCACGCGCCGCCTCGACAGGAGAGCCTGCGATCGACGGCAGAATTTCTGACAAGGGTTCGATGAGCCAGCCATCTTCGTTGATTGAATAGATGATTGCAGCCGCGATGCCGCGATCCTCCTCCGCAATCCGGCTTGTCTGTAGCTGCCACAGCAGATCGTCTGTGAGTGAGCGAGCCGTTGCCTGCGGCGGAAACTCGACGTCCTGCGCAGCGCTGCTTGCGGGCCTCGGTGCAGCGTCTATCCAGGTGTCTTCCCATACCGTATCGACGGGCAGTTCCTGCGGGAGTGTCTCCCTAACCAAGGTATCGGCGAGCTCGGTCTCATCGCTCGTGTCAGGCTCGGTGCTGGACTCTGCAATATCGTTGCCGGGGTCATGCGCGTCCGTCTCGAGAAGTTCGGATTCGTGCTCAAGAAGCGGGTTCGTTTCAATCGCGTGTTGAATTTCGGCGCGCAGTTCAAGTGAGGAAATTTGCAGCAGGTGCAGTGATTGCTTGAGTTCCGGCGTGATCGCAAGCTGCTGACGCAGCTTCGTTGTCAGGGTCTGGCGCACTAGCGAGCCCTACATTCTGAAGTCTTCACCGAGATACACGGCGCGCACCTGTGGATCGGCAAGCACCGTTGCCGGATCGCCTTCGGCGAGTTTCCGGCCGCTGCCGATGATGAGTGCGCGATCACAGGTCGAGAGGGCATCACGCACATTGTGGTCGGTCATGATGATGCCAATATGCCGTTTCTTGAGGTCGAGTATCTGCCGTTTGATCTGCGCAACCGAGATAGGGTCAACGCCCGCAAACGGTTCGTCAAGCAGGATGAACTTCGGTCCGCCCGCAAGCGCACGGGCAATTTCGACGCGGCGGCGCTCGCCGCCTGAAAGCGAGCGTCCGGGCTGAGAGCGGATGGCACCAAGGTCGAACTCGTCGATCAATCGCTCCACGAGGTCTGCTTGTTCGGATGGCAGCAGACTCGTGCGTAGCTCGGCGATGGCGTGGATGTTCTCTTCGACCGACAGGCCACGGAATACGCTCGCCTCCTGTGGTAGGAGGCCGAGGCCACAACGCGCCCGAACGTGAATCGGCTCCAAGGTGATGTCGCGCCCGGCGATGAGGATTCTTCCCCGGTCGGGACGGACGAGGCCCATGAGCATATTGAAGCAGGTCGTCTTGCCAGCGCCATTTGGACCGAGCAGCCCGAATACTTCGCCTTGCTGCACGGTGAGCGAGACATCGTTGACCACCGGCGTGCCACCAAACTGCTTGTGCAAATGTTCGGCGATTAGCGACGACATGGCACTCGCGGTGCTGGCGACGCGCCTTGATTTTCGCCCAGTGTGGCGATGACGTTTGCTGGCAGGCGCATTTCAACTTCGCCGGAAGCTTCAGTCTTGCCGCGCGTAATGTCATACAGGATGAGATTGCCGCGAAACTCAACATCAGACTGCCGCAGCACCGCATCGCCACTCAGTTCAAGAGTTTGGGCGCGCAGATCGTAGATCATCTGCTTTGCAAGCGCGGTCACTTCGGGTTCGTCCGGGCGAATGCACTGCGCGTAGGAAACGGCGTCATTCGCTTCGCCTTGGCTCGCGGCGATTTCGACGACCTGACCGTCTTCGCGCTTCGCGCGCAAAATTTCCGACGAAAGCGTGAGGCTTCCTTGGGTGAGGGTGACGGTGCCTTTGTAAGTGATGACGCCAGAACGCTCGTCGAGCTCAGCGCTCTCGCCCTTGATGATGATTTCTTGCAGCCTGTCTTCCTCCCATCCATATGCGCCCGCGGACGAACCAAGCGCAAGCAACGCGGAGAATGTATATGCGAAACGAGTATTCACTCAAAAATAACCATGGGCTCAATGCGCGTTGTGACGTGCTCCTCGCTGCTCGATGCAAGCAAGAGTATCTGTTTCTGAAGGTTAAGATCAAGTTCCGCCGCACGTGTATCGATGGCATGCGAGCGAATGTGGACCGAGCCCGGTGCCTTCACTTGCCGACCTTGGTCTCTGATGATGAGCCGTTCAGTATTGAACTTCACTTGATCACTTAACTGTTCGCCGCCCTCTAGCTGCGCACGCACCTGCGAGTAGAGGATGATGGTCTCCTGCTCGCCAGCTTCTTCAAGTGTGCCAAGCCCTGCGCTCGCCCGCAGATTGGCGCCCAAGTCGTTTTGCATCAGCATGTTCGGTGCCGTGAACGCAAGCCTGCCGTCGAGATGATAGGCGATGCGGGGCGACCGCAAGGACCAACTGACGGCACCATCCTCGCCAAATGCGCGCACACTCGCGTCCATGATGGTGAGATCAGGTCCTCCGGTCACTGTGCGCGCTTCTGTAGATGACTGTCGCACCTGTTCGCCCGGTGCTGGCAGCAGCAGCAGCGCAAGGGAGATCAGCAGGGCGCCGACAAGGATGACGCTTAGAGGCAGATTCATGGGACTGTGCTGTTTGGATAGATGCCGAGATGCTCGTCGAGGGCACCCTGTGCGTGCATGATCAGCATCGCAACGTCGCGAACGGCGCCTCTGCCTCCCATGCTTTCGGTAACGTGAGTCGCTTGCGAGCGAACCACCGGGTGGGCATCGGCGGGTGCGACTGACAGGCCGGCAATCGCAAAGAGCGCGAGATCGGGAAGATCGTCGCCCACGGCCGCAACTGTGTGCGGCTCGAGACCAAGCTCTGTGAGCAGGCCTTCTAGTGCCGCGCCCTTGTCGCTCACATGTGAGAGCGCATGGTCAATGCCAAGTTCGCGCATGCGATAGTCGAACGCTAGCGAGCCTCTGCCACTGATCACGGCGACTTTGACGCCGCTGCCCATCAGCATTCGTATTGCGTGCCCATCTTGTGCATAAAAGCTGAGTCCTATCGAAATATCGGTTGCTGCGGCGTGCGCAGGCGAGGCGAAGTAGTGCAGTGCGCCGTCGGTGAGCACACCGTCGCAGTCAAGCACTAGCAGCTTGATGCTGCGAGCCAGCTCAATGATGTCTTCATTTGCTGTCATGAATGCACCACGAGCAAACCCATATAGCCGAGCCACGCTACGAACAGCAGCGACCCGGAGGCTCTGCCGATGACGTGTTTGGCCGATGCGCTTGCGAACAAGTACATTGACAAGGTGAGAATCATCAGCATTCCGCCGTCACGAAATAGCTCGAGCTGGTCGAGCTTTGTTGGTGCGAGTAGCCCCGGAATGGCGAGCACGAGCAGCAGGTTGAGAATGTTTGAGCCGATGACATTGCCGATGGCGACTTCCGAATGGCCTTTCAGTGCGGCGCCGATCGTGACAGCGAGCTCGGGCAAACTCGTGCCGACAGCGATGATCGTGAGTCCAATGACAAAGGTTCGCACGCCGAGTTCTTTTGCAAGGCTGGTGGCGCCGTAAATGAGCAGGTCACAGGCTACTTGCAAGACGACGATGCCGATCAACGTCCAGACAAGGCCGCGCACGAGCGACATTGAAGAACGCTGAACAATCTCATCTTCAATGGCGGATTCCATAGTTTCAGGAATGTGATCGCGATTGCGCACGATGTAGATGATTGATAGTGCAAACAATCCGAGCAGCATGATTGCATCGCCACGCCCAACCATCAGGTTGCCGATGGCAATCAATCCAACCAAGGTCACTGCCAGCATGAACGGCATTTCGATTTTCAGCATTTCCCGCCGCATGGCAATTGGCATGATCATCGCAGTGATGCCGAGCACGAGGCCGATATTGGCTATGTTTGAGCCGATGGCGTTGCCGATGGCTAGCTCGGGTTCTGCCTTCATTGAAGCGCGGATCGCCACCCAGACTTCAGGGGCCGAGGTGCCAACGGCGATGATGGTGAGCCCGATCACGAATCTTGAAACGCCGAGGCGATCAGCGCTTGCGATGCCGCCCGACACAAATCGTTCTGCGCCCCACACAACACCGACAATGCCGATGGTCATGCTAGCGAGGGCGAGGAGCATCGTGCCTCCCGAGTGAACTCCCGACGAGCAGTCGCTGATCGACAGAACAGGCTCGACGCGACACTATCGTGTCCCTGTTCGCCGATACGAGGTGCGCGCGTACCGACGCTTTCGCACATTCGGCGGCTGACTCACACCTGAACTTTCTTGAAACGCTTGCCACCAGTCGTGCAGGGCACTGTCCACACTGCCCGTTTCCGCACGCAGGTGCAGCAGGTCGTAGCCCGCTCGAAAGCGTTCCAATGCCAGTGTCTTCTGAGCGCGCTTGCATGATTCGAGACGTGACTGTAGCGCCCAGACATCGCGCACGAACATACTCGCATAGCGCGGGATTGCCATTGCACCGCGCAGCTCGTTCAATGCGTCGTTGCCTGCTTGCGTATGCCGGAGATCAAAGCTTTCTGATTCGTCCTGACGCTCAAGGGCAAGTTGGTACCCGGAAAAATACACGACGCTTAGCAAGAATGCGAAGGTGACAGGCCGATTATCCGAAACGCGATGGTCCGTGTTTTGCAGCGCCTTGTGAATCAGCGTACTGTCCCGCGGGGAAGAAGTCGGAAAGAGCAAGTCGATCAAGCCGAAGTCTTCGGCAAGATTCCAGCTCTTTTCTGCATGTCCGTTCATGAGCAGCTTCACGCACTCGTCGTATTTTCGTCGCGGGCTGACCTTCTCGATCATGTCCTTGCAGGTGCGCATTGCACTTGCTGTGTGACGTTCGATGGAGAGACCGAGCTTTGCCGAAATGCGAAGCGCGCGCAGGATGCGAACAGGGTCCTCGATAAAGCGCGCCTCGGGATTGCCGATCAAGCGCAGCGATCGGGATCGCAAGTCCGCATAGCCGCTGCAGAAGTCGATCAAATCGTCATTGAACGGATCATAGTAGAAGGCGTTGATGGTGAAATCCCGTCGCAGGGCATCTTCCTGTTGATTGCCCCAAGCGTTATCACGAAGAATCACGCCATCTGTGGACACCACCCGCGCTTGGCCGCGCAGCTCCTCGAAGCTCGAGGCCACCTTGGCCTGATCCTTGTCGTGCGAAGTTCGATAAGTGGACACTTCGGTCACATGCCGCCCATGCACGACATGCACGATTTTGAACCGGCGCCCGACGATGCGCGCGCGCGCGAATACCGAGCAGATCTCTTCCGGCAGCGCATCAGTGGCAACATCAAAGTCCTTCGGCCGCCGGCCAAGCAGCAGGTCCCGCACGGCGCCACCGACGATCCACGCATCATAGCCAGCGCTGCGCAAGCGGCCGAGCACAGACCTCGCGCGTCGGTCAATACGATTCGGATCAATGCCGCTATTGCTGATGGATTCGCGCATAGGTCGCTCGCAACGCCGCCAGTGCGTCCCGCGTATGTTCCTGAACGTCGAACAAACGCGCCACTATATCAAAGGCACACGAAATCAGAACGAGTCAGCTGCGCAGGCAGGCGGCGAAGCGTGAACCGCACGCTCGCCCAAGCGAGCAATGATTCGGGTGAATGCTCAGAGAGCTTTGGCGGGAGAAGTCCGAGAAGCTGCATGCAGGTACTCAAGTGCTGCTTGACATCGTGTTCGGAAAGGGCGTTGATCGGCGTCGAAGCGAGGCTCTTGCTCGCCTTGTGCCCACTGGTATCGAGTACGACCGGTATATGGGCAAAGCTCGGCGCACGAAGTCCGAGTGCTTCGGCAAGGGCGACTTGGCGCGGCGTGCTGGTGAGCAGGTCTGCACCTCGAACCACGTGCGTCACGTGCATGTCCGCATCATCAAGCACGGTCGCGAGATGATAGGCGATAAACCCGTCGCGCCGCACGACCACGAAGTCCCCGCAGCTGGTAGATAAGTCCTCGCAATACCGACCTTGGATTTCGTCTTCGACACACACCTCGCCCGGCGGCACGATGAATCGCGTGGATTGGTTGGCTGATGGCGCATGACGCGCCTGTCGGCAGGTGCCAGGGTATGTGCTGAACCCCAAGAGCGTCTTTCGTGAGCAGATACACTGGTAGACCTTGTGTGCGCTGCGAAGGGTTCGGATAGCACGCGCATAGAGTTCTTCGCGCTCGCTTTGCCAGATGGGCGGCTCGTCGCTCTCGAGGCCGTGCCTTGCGAGTATCTCAATGATGTCGGTGGCGTGCTTGCGGTCGCTGCGCGCCCGATCTAGATCATCAATGCGCAGTAGCCACCTGCCGCCGTGCGACTTGCTGTCGAGAAAGCTCGCAACCGCCGTTAGCAGCGAACCAAAGTGCAGCGGACCGCTTGGCGTTGGCGCGAAACGCCCGACAGGAGCACGCACTATCCTGTGATCTGTCGTTCCTTCAATTCGTCGATGGTCTTGCAATCGACACACTGATTCGCAGTCGGACGCGCTTCGAGGCGTCTAATGCCAATTTCGACGCCGCAGGAGTCGCAGTAGCCGTAATCGCCTTGGTCGAGGCGGTCGATGGTGGAGTCGATTTTGCGGATGAGCTTGCGTTCACGATCCCGGGTGCGAAGCTCAAGGCTGAATTCTTCTTCCTGAGTGGCTCGGTCCGCAGGGTCGGGGAACTGTGTCGCGCCGCCCTTCATGTGAGTGACAGTGCGGTCCACTTCCTCCATGAGCTGTTGCCGCCAAGAAAGGAGGATGTCTCGAAAATGCTTGACTTGCCCACTGCTCATATAGGGTTCGTCGGCTTGCGCCCGATACGGCTCGAAGGTCTTAAAGACCGAATTCAAACTGCGTTGCTCAATCATGGGATATCGGGTTCCATGTCATGGACGGTCGCCTTGTCAATCCGTCACAGTCGAAAAGGGGAGAGCAAAGTACCAGAAGTTGCAGATTTTGGCTACAAGTCGGCGAACGCTGTGCGAAGGGCGGCGTAGGCATCCCTTGCGGACAAGCGTGCGCCATAATGCCTAACAATGCCGGATGCGGCGAAATTGCCGAAGGCGGCCATGGCAGCGGCCTCACCGCCGCTCGCATAGGCTTGGAGCACGGCGCCTGCGTACATATCACCGGCACCGGTGGTGTCCACCACGGCCGCATTCGGCGAAATGCTCGGTGGCGCGCTCGCTCGCGCCTGTGCGCCTTGTGACTGGCAGAGGCTTCCGTGCGCACCGAGCGTGATATGCAAGTACTGCGCGTGCTCGCCGAGGAGTATGCTGGCATCGTCAAGCCGGTCGCTGCCGGTCAACAGCAGCGCCTCCTCAAGATTGCAGAATAGGTGCGTGACGCCGCCTTCAAGCATGCGCTCAAGGTTTGAGCGGCAGAACTCGACCATGCTGGCATCAGAAAGTGTCAGCGCCGTATCAAGGCGATGCGTGCGTGCGAGCGTCAATGCTTCAAGGCATGTGTCGGTGCAGACATCGCTGCCAGCCATGTAGCCTTCAACGTACACGAGATCAGCGTTCGCAAGCGCGGCTTCGTTCAGGTCCTGTTGGCGCAGCTCGGCCGACACGCCGAGAAATGTCAGCATGGTACGCTCGGCATCGTCGCTGATGAGGACGAGGCACTGACCGCTCGTGCCGGCATCAGTGTGCGGGGCGGGTTGGGTGTCCACGCCGTAGCCTTGCAGGTCGCTGATAAACCATTGCCCGACATCATCGTCGGCAACGCGCCCGCAAAAGTATGCCTCGCCGCCAAAACCAACAAACGCAGCCGCGGTGTTGGCAGCCGAGCCGCCCCCGCAGCGGCGCATTGGTTCGCCGAGCGCGGCGCACTTCGCGCCAAGCGTTTGTTCATCAATCAATGCCATGTGGCCCTTGGTCAACCGCATGGCATCAAGCTCGGTATCGGAAACGCGAAATTCCTGATCAACGAGGGCATTGCCGATAGCGAAGATACGCACTAGCTGATTTCCTTGAAGGCTTCGTAGGTGACCTCGAGTGTGATTTGATCGCGCGCCGACGACACGAGCATTGTTTCGAAGGCGGATGGTGCGAGGCACACGCCACGGCGCAGCATGGCATGGAAGAGCCTAGTGTCCTGTCCCATAAATAAGTGTGGGTTCAGCGCGCAGGAGAAGGGCTGTG
>JAPOTJ010000092.1 GCA_026709225.1 Gammaproteobacteria bacterium
GGCCGCGTGAGCCAAGCACCAGCGCACAGAGAAACGACATGGTCTTGGTGCTGCTGTAGACATTGACAATGGTGTCTTTCTGCCACGGGGCGCGCCGCTCTTCGTCGAGGTGCCCGCCCCAGATGTCTATCACCATTTCGCCGTCGATGCTGACGGCGAAGCTGGCGCCCAGATCTTCGCCGCTCGCAATGTTCTGCGCGAACTTGTCGCGCACAGCGTCAAAGCGAGCATCGCAAGTTCCTTTGATGACTGTCATAGCGCCTCAATATCCCACTGAAAAACGAACTCCGCAGAATAACGCTTGTGGATGAACGCCGTGTTATCAGCGGCGGATATGCAGCTATGATACGCGCAGCCGTCACCGATGCTGAGACCTTGAGTACAGATGCTGAGCAATAGCCCAGAGCTGGACGCTGTAAGCGCGCTCGCACCGGAAATCTCGGCGCAAAGCGATGCCATTGAGGCGGCTCGTCGAGTGCCACGCAAGATCATCGAAAAGCTCCGGCGAGCTGGCGTGTTCTCTATGACCGTGCTCGAAGCGCATGGCGGCAGTGAGCGCGATGTTCTCGACACCATGGCCGTCATTGAAGCGCTGTCCCACGCCGACGCCGCCGTTGGCTGGTGCGCCATGATCTACTTGACAACAGCGACGGCCACCTACAGCCTGCCGCCGGACTGGGTCGGGACAGTGCTTGGCGCCGGGAGTCCGTGTGCCATCATTGCCGGTTCGGCGCAGCCGAACGGACGTGCGCGGCGGGTTGACGGCGGCTTGCAGGTGTCAGGGCACTGGTCGTGGGGGTCGGGCGTGCATCACTGCGACTACATCTGCGGCGGCGCCTTGATTGAAGGCGAATCGAAGGGTGCCAAACCCCACATCCTGTTTTTTCAGCCGGAGCAGTTAACCCTCTACGACAATTGGAACCCGTCCGGTCTCAAAGGCACTGGCAGCGTTGACTTTTCGGCTGACAATGCCTTTGTGCCAGAAGGTCGCTGGACGGTGCTCGGCGGCTCGCCAAGGCAAAGTTCGCGCCTTCTCGCAAGGCTGCCGTATTTCGGCATGTTCGCCTCGTGCGTCGCTTGCGTGCCGCTCGGCATCGCACGGCGCGCGATTGACGACTTCTGCGAACTTGCCTTGACGCGCGTGCCGACGGGCGGCAAGCGCGCGCTTTTTGAATCGTCAATCGTGCAGCTCGATGTAGGACGCGCAGAAGCCCTGCTCGCTTCAGCGCGTCATCACCTTTTTGGTGCCATGGGTCAAGTGTGGGATAAGCTCGCTTCTGGTGCGAGGCCGGATATCGATGATCTTCGTTCCCTTCGCCTCGCCGCGAGCCAAACGGCAATAAGCTGCGCCGAGGCCGCCGATATCGTCTATCACGCAGCAGGCGGCGCTGCGCCGCTGCCGGAACATCCCTTGCAGCGTCACTTCCGCGATATACACACCGCGACGCAACATGCGATGGTGGGTCGAAGCTTGCTACAACGCTCGGCGGCAGCGCGTCTGCTTGATCTCAAAGCTGGCGAAGCAGGTTTGTAAGCGGTCATTCGATGAGCGGACTGCACACGTCCCTTTGATTTGTTCTGAATGCAGGGAAGCTGCGCTATAGTCGCGGCTTTCCGACACAACATCAGGGAATTTCAATGAACGTAAATCGCCAATGGCTGCTCGCCAAGCGTCCTTTTGGCGCGGTGGGGCGAGAGAATTTCGAGTATCGCGAATCGCCCATTCCTGCGGTCAGCGATGGCGAAGTGCTGGTGCGTAATCGCTATTTCTCCTTCGACCCAACGCAGCGCGGATGGATGGAAGATCGGGAGAGCTACTTGCCGCCCGTGCAAATCGGCGAACCCATGCGCGCAGGTGTCATCGGTCAAGTCGCCGAGTCGAAGCATCCCGACTATGCGAGCGGCGACCTCGTGCAAACGCTCGGCGGTTGGGAAGATTATTTTGTCGCGCAGCCCGGCGGCTTCTCGATGCTGACCAAGCTCCCGGAAGGCGCAGACCCCGCGATGGCCCTCTCAGTGCTCGGCACCACCGGACAGACAGCCTATTGGGGGATGCTCGACCTCGGCAAGCCTGAACGCGGTGAGACGCTCCTGGTCTCCGGCGCAGCGGGTGCCACAGGCTCGGTCGCGGGTCAAATCGGTCGCATCAAGGGCTGCCGCGTGATCGGCATCGCTGGTGGTGCGGAGAAGTGCGCTTGGCTTACAGAGGAAGCCAAGTTCGACGTGGCGATCGACTACAAGTCGGAAGATGTGGACGCACGTATCGCCGAACTCTGCCCCAACAAGGTTGACATCTTTTTTGACAACGTCGGTGGCGACATTCTTGAAGCCGCGCTCAATCACATCAATCTCCGTGCGCGGGTCGTGCTCTGTGGGGGAATATCAAGCTACAACGCGACTTCGCCTGTGCCGGGGCCGAGCAACCTCATGAATCTCGTGATCACGCGCTCACGCATGGAAGGCTTCATCGTTATCGACTACTTTGATCGCTTCGCCAAAGCCGCCGAAGAACTCACCGCTTGGGTGCAAAGTGGTGAACTTGTCTATCAAGTCGATGTGCAGGAGGGGTTTGAGAACATTCCGGATACCTTGAATCGTCTCTTCACCGGGCAGAACCGGGGCAAGCAGCTCTTGAGGCTCGGGGAGCCGTAGCAACGACTTCGAGCTACACGCGAAAGGCATCCTCCATCATCTGTTGCTCACCACGGCTCAGGCCGACGGCGCTGGCGACTGATCTCCATCTGCTGACACCCGCGAGCACTTCGCTTTTGGTTCGCAGCGCCTGCGGACGGTCAAGTTGAAAATATCGATGATGTCCACGGCGAGGTCATAGTCAAGCCTGTTGTCGCTGTCCGTGATGTTGAGATGCAAGCGACTCGCAGGCGTGACGGGGTTCAGATCAAAGGCTGGCGCCAAGCGCCATCCATGCTGGGTGTGAATGAATCCGTGGTTGCGAAGATGGTCGTCTGTGTTTGAAATGGCGATGTAGAACACGATTCGGCGCCACAGTTGTGCAAGGTCGGCTTTTGTGTTCGCGCCTTGCAGCGTCAGGAATTGCGCAATCTCAAGATAGCTTGCCTCGTATTCACCATCGTAGTAGCCGAATTGGGCCATCGCTGATGCGAAGTGAATCCGAATTGGCCGTTTTCGAACAGATGCTCGATCGAATCGTTTGGTCAGGAACGTGTGGTAGTGGCTGTCGAATTTCGCTATCCGGCACTCCGCCATTTCGACGCCGGCATCAAGCGCGAGCTTGTGCGCCACGTATTCCCAAGCCGCGATATCGTAATCATCGAGTTGACTCGGGAACTCTGCGATCCATAGCTGCCCATGCGCATCGGTCACGCTGCCTTTGGGCCGTGCGCCGCCCAACGAAGCGCCCGGAGCGATCAGCATATTCAGCCATTGCGCGTAGTCAGGGTCATCGCCATCGGCGTTGCCTTCCACCTGCTTTGTCGCATACGCAAGCTCTCTTAAGGATGTGACAGGCGGGGCGGCAAGGTGCGCATCGTCGTCCAGAAAATGTCCGTCGAGTTCGCGTTTGAACCTCAGCGCGCCTGCTCGATGCGTATCGTGGACACCGAGCAAATAGTGCATCTCGCTCAAATTCGCGGACGGCGCTGTTGCTTGCGCGCACGAAGCGCCTCGCGCCGTTTCATCAGCAAGCGACCCCAACGATCTGGACACGAGTCCAAGAACACCCGAAAATTCTTGTTGTCATCGCCATGCTGCTCGCCGGAATAGAGGGCGAGCGCTGGGTCGATTTGCTGCGCATGCGGGCAACGTAGCCAGTCAATGTGATAGCTAAAACTAAAATGTTCTTTGCGGCGGACGCTTGAGGCGCGAAGCGTCCCGACAAGGATGGGCTTCTCGAACGCCTCCCAATCCGCAAACACGAAGACCTCCGAACTCATGAGTCCTGCCCCGATTTCTTGCTCATCAATTTGATGTCTTGCAGCTTCCTGCCGAGTGTGTCGTCAAGTGCGACTTTGGCAAGGTCTTCTGCAAGACCGAGGACGCTGAGCACCGCAAGATAGTGGCCGATGGAAACGCCCGAGTCGCCTTTTTCGATCTTACGAATCGTGACGCGACTCAAGCCTGTACGCTCGGATATCACGACTTGAGTGTAGCCTCTGCGCTTGCGTGCCAGCTTGATGTTGTCTCCAAGGTTCTCCAGCAAACGTCTATCGCCGGGAAACACAATCGCGGATCGACGCTTTTTCGCACTTGATGTGGACACTGAAGCGACCAATTGATCTCAAAAAGAAAATTATAATGCGCATTCTGCCTTGCCTGCAGATATGCCTGCGGACATGGACATAGAGGTCGCCATCAGAGCGCTTGACTGCTTCACATCGCAGGACATGGTGCCGAAGAGAGGACTCGAACCTCCACGGGCGCTTGCCCACTACCCCCTCAAGGTAGCGTGTCTACCAATTCCACCACTTCGGCGCTGCGCGGTGATCCAACAGCCGCGAAGGCGCGCATTAAATCACAAATTGCACCTGACACCTTGATTTTCGCTTATCGAACCATGACATGCTCACGAAGTGCGCGTACAATCGCGCCTTTTCCACATCACTCCTTGCCTCACGGCCGATTGAACGCGCCGGAGGCGGCGACACCGGAAGGAGATACTTATGAGACATTACGAAGTGGTGATGCTTGTGCATCCGAATCAATCGGATCAGGTGCCAGGCATGATGGAGCGCTACAAGGCGCTTGCCGAGCGCGAAGAAGGGCGGGTGCATCGGCTTGAGGATTGGGGGCGCCATCAGCTCGCCTATCCCATCAACAAGATTCACAAAGCGCACTATGTGCTGATGAACGTTGAGATTACACAAGGCGTCTACCAAGAGTTCCAGTCCGCGCTCAAATTCAACGACGCGGTGATCCGTCACTTGATTATTCGCCGGCGAGGCCCGATCACCGAGATGTCGAAGATCTATGCGGAAGAACTGAAGGAGCGCGAGCGCGAGCGTGTACGCGATGAAGAATTGTTCGTGCGCGATCCGGAATCGGATAGCGATGAAAGTGACGCGAGCGCCGAGGCGCAAAGCGCACCCGAACAAGACGACACAGCGGAATAAGCATAAGCAGAGGACCACAAGACCATGGCCAGACAATTCAAACGCAGAAAATTCTGTCGCTTCACCGCCGAAGGCATCAAGGAAATCGACTATAAGGATCTCGACATCCTCAGGGAATATGTGAGCGAGACAGGGAAGATCGTACCGAGCAGAATATCCGGCACCAAAGCCAAGTATCAGCGGCAGCTTGCGACCGCTGTCAAGCGCGCGCGCTATCTCGCGCTGCTGCCCTACACCGACCGGCATCAATAGGGGCGTAACGTGAAAGTCATACTGCTAGAACGCGTGGGAACATCGGGCGCCATCGGCGACGAGGTCGAAGTCAAGAACGGCTACGCGAGAAATTTCTTGTTGCCGAAAGGCAAGGCCGTGCGCGCCACCGCCGAAAATCGGGCGCATTTTGAGAGCCGCAGGGCAGAAATTCTCAAGGCTGACTCAGATCGGCTCGTTGCGGCGCGCGCTCGCGGCGAGGAATTGTCCGGTGTTGAGATCACTATTTCTGGGCGCACGACCGAAGAAGGGCGCCTCTACGGGTCAATCGGCGCGCGCGAGATTTCGGCTGAGCTCGCCCGCATCGGCCACGAGGTTGAGCGTCAGGAAGTGGACATGCCGGAAGGCAACCTCCGAGAACCGGGCGAATTTAATGTCCGCCTTGTGCTGCATCCCGAGGTCAGCGCGGATATCCGTGTCGTCATCATTGCTGAGCAGGCGTAGCGGCTATCCGTTTTACAAGCTCGCCCTTGATATAGAGCGACAAGCCCTCCGCCTCGTGATCGAACTTGCCTTCGATCAGGTGGTGCATCTCCCATTCGAGTTCGACATTCGTCCATACGTAGGCGCGTCCGCCTAGAGATATTGACCGTCGCTTGCGAAGCGAACTATCGAGCCACAGGTCGAGTTCGCCCTTGTCGGTGACTTCGCAGACGATGCGGCGCTCTCGATAGGTCATCTCGATGCGCGGATTCACGACTCAGCCTTCTTCAATCGTGTGCACACGGAGAATAGCACCGTGCTCGTCGCGAGAAGACACACGCAAGCCAGCAGGCAAGGCGACCAAGAAATGCAGGGATGACATATTTCGTGTCGTGCAATGAGTTCACAATTCTAGCCTCCCATTGCGGGTTAGAATTAGTCACTTTCGTGATTCTGTGTGGCACTTGCGATGGCTGCAAGCATCCTTGTCACCGATCAGCATCCGGTTTTGCGGAAAAACTTTGACGCGAGGGCTTTGCTTTGTGGAGTTCTGGCGATGCTGTTGTGCGGTCCGGTCCGTGCAGATCCCTCTGCGGAATACTACAGGGCTTGCGCACATGCGTCTTACAATTATGCTGCATCCGTGCCGAGCCTTATCACCCGGGCGGAATTCAACGAAAGGCTCTGGGAAGGACGTGACCGCGCCAAAGTTTCCTGCGCCGCATTCATTGACCGGCTCGCCGCATTGACAGATCCCACTCTTGAGGAACGCCTAGCGTTGGTGAATGCCCGCTCATGGATCGGAGAGGATGTGGAGGACTATCGCACTGAAGTCATGCGACTTGCGAACGCGCTACCGGAGGACAATGCTGACGCTCTACTGATCCGTTCAGTGTACGACGCTGAGGGTGAGGAATCCCTTGCGCTGCTGCTGCGCTCCTTAGAGGCCGACCCGCATCATCCGCGACATCGTTCCGGCCTTCAGTCCTTGTTCTGGAAAAGCTCGTTCAACGTGGTGGACTCCAAGACACTGCTTCGCCACTGGAACACGGACTACGAGACCGTCGCCCAAACCCCCCACGAGAAAGCAAGTGCTGCCGCGCTGATCTACACCACCGCGTTGGAGGCGGGGAAGCGCGAGACGGCCGAGGCGATTCGCGTGCGGGTGCGCCATGATCTCGGGCTCGACAGTCTCGA
>JAPOTJ010000091.1 GCA_026709225.1 Gammaproteobacteria bacterium
GGTCCGGCGGCAAGTGAAGCGCTGAGCGCAGTGGACTTGATCAGAGGTTCCCTAGGGAAACTCTGTTATTCAGAGTTTCCCTATAATGTCCGGTTCATTCCATTGATGAGCCAATGAACCCAGATACAACACAACGAACACTGTGCATCCTGAAGCCGGATGCCGTGCGCCGCAACTTGATTGGCGAGATGACGACGCGCATCGAGCATGCCGGGTTCGTGATCCTTGCGGCGCGCCTGATGCGGCTCGATGCCGAGACGGCGGGCGGCTTTTATGCCGAGCATAGCGCCAAGCCTTTCTATCAAGGCTTGATTGAATTCATGACATCAGGACCGGTGCTGCCGATGGTGCTTGAACGCGCCAACGCGATTCTCGGGCTGAGAGAACTCATGGGGGCGACCAATCCCAAGGAAGCCGCGACCGGCACGCTGCGCGCTGAGTACGGTGAGTCAATCGATGTCAATTCCATTCACGGTTCGGATTCGCCCGCTTCCGCGGCGCGGGAGATCGCCTATTTCTTTGAGGCGTCACAGATATATATGAGATGAGCGATTCGCGGCTGCACTTGTTCGATTTGAATCGCGAGGCCATTGAGGGACTTCTCGCGAGACGTGACGTTGCGCCTTGGCGAGCAAGTCAGATATTAAAGTGGCTCTACCACCAGCGCGAGCTTGACGTCGCCTGCATGACCAACCTGTCCAAATCGCTTCGCGGTGAGATCGCAGCGCTCACAGACGCGCAGCTTCCCGAAGTGCTCGAAGAGCGCGTCGCCGCGGACGGCGTGCGCAAGTTCCTGATGCGGCCAATCGGACTCGGCGTCAGTCAAGCGATCGAGACAGTGCTGATTCCAGATGGTTCGCGCAATACCCTGTGCGTCTCCTCGCAAGTCGGCTGCGCGCTTGGCTGCACGTTCTGCGCAACCGGGAAGCAAGGGTTTTCGGCTCATTTGCGCACTGCGGACATTATTGGCCAAGCGTGGCTTGTACAAGGCAGGCTGAAGGAACTTGGCGATTCTCGAGGCATCACCAATGTTGTGTTCATGGGCATGGGCGAGCCGCTGCTGAATTTCGAGCCGGTGATGCGCGCCGTTGACCTGCTACTCGACGACTGCGCCTTCGGCCTCGCCAATCATCGCGTCACTATTAGCACCGCAGGACTCGTGCCGGGGATTGATGCCATGATCGGTCGCACTTCGTCATCCCTCGCCATCTCGCTGCACGCCGCGACTGATGAACTTCGCTCACAGCTCGTGCCAATCAACCGCAAATACCCGATCAGTCGGCTGCTTGCGAGCGCCAAAGCCTATCTCGGATCACTCGGCCCGCGCAGACGCCTGACCATGGAGTACACGCTGATTCGCGGTGTCAACGATTCGATTCAAGACGCCAAGGCGCTCGTCAAGCGACTCGCCGATGTGCGCTGCAACATCAACCTTATTCCGTTCAATCCCATTGAAGGCAGCGATTTCGAGCGTCCCATCATGCGCTCGATTCGCGATTTTCAGCGTGTGCTGCTTGATTCGGGCCTCGCATCAATCGTGCGCAAGACCAGAGGCGACGATATTGATGCCGCCTGCGGTCAGCTAGTCGGCGGCGTGCAGGCGGGGCGCAGCACCATACGCACTCAATCGTTCGCGAGCGAACAGATTCCGACCGTTGCAGTTGCGGGCAGCTTCGCATGAATGATCGCGCGAAGCAGGCAGGGTCGAAAAAGCTCGATGAGCCGCCGCCTCAGTCGGCGATCGAGCGTGCGGCAGCCGCGTTCAGGGTCGCGCGGCTCGGCGCCGAGTTGACGCAAGATCAAGTCGCAGATGCTTTGAAGATCACGCGCGAGCGCGTGATGAGGCTCGAAAGCGCCCGTGTCTCGGATCTGCCGCCGCTCATTTTCATCAAGGGCTATATGCGCGAATTCGAGCGCCTACTCGATCTCGAACCGAGGAGCATTGAACAGTTGTTCATCGAAGCCTACGAAGAGGCGCGGCCTAGCAGCAAGGCTGGCCTCAAGCCCGTGCGAAGTGCTGAGTTCACGTCCGCTGGGCAGAAGCTCTCCATGTTCCTGCGCGCCAATCCCGGCCGCATCCTGACCGCAGTACTGCTCGTCGCGCTTGCGGGCATTGCCAGCGCGGCATGGTGGTATTTTTCTTGAGACGATGAGCAAGCTTCAGTCTATCCGAGGTATGCGGGACATTCTGCCCGAAGAGAGCGAAGGTATGTCGAGGATCGAGGACGCTGCCAAGCAGTGCCTTCACTCTTTTGGCTACAGCGAACTTCGCCTACCGCTCATCGAGTCCACTGCGCTGTTTGAGCGCGGCGTGGGCGATGGCACCGATATCGTCGAGAAAGAGATGTTCAATATTGATAGCCGCGACGGCGAGCCTTTGAGCTTGCGACCGGAAGGCACGGCGGGGTGTGTTCGCGCTGCGATTCAGCACGGGCTTGCATTCAACCGCATCTCGCGTTTGTGGTACCGAGGCCCGATGTTTCGCTATGAACGCCCGCAAAAAGGGCGTTATCGTCAGTTTGAGCAGATCGGCGCCGAAGCCTTTGGCATTGCAAAGCCGGCGCTTGATGCCGAGCTGATCGATATCAATCATCAGCTGTTCGCGAGACTTGGCGTTGACGAGCACATGAAACTGCGCATCAATACCATCGGCTCGTTCGCTGAACGCCGTACCTACGTCGAGGCGCTGCGAGCACACCTTGAATCGAATCGCGATGCCCTTGATGCAGACAGCCTGCGACGCCTAGAACGCAGCCCTTTACGCATTCTCGATAGCAAGCACAGCGAGACGCGCGCAGTCATCGCCAATGCGCCAAAGATAGAGGACTTTCTTGACGCCGACTCGATGCACCACTTCGAGCAGGTGCTTGAACACCTGCAATCGCTCGGCATCGGGTTCGAAATTGACCCCTATCTTGTGCGTGGCCTCGACTACTACACGCATACCGTGTTCGAGTTTGAGACGAAGCAGCTTGGCGCCCAAGGCGCTGTGTCGGCAGGTGGGCGCTACGACGGCTTGGTAGAGGGCCTCGGCGGCCGTGCGGCACCCGGCGCAGGCTTTGCGATCGGCATTGACCGGCTCTTGCTGCTTTGCCAATCGGTCAATACCGAACAAGCATCGCCGCGTTCGAGCCTCTTGTATTGCGTTGCAACCGATGAGGATTCGTTGAAAGCCATGATGTCCATCGGCAACCAATTGCGCAAGGATCTTGCGGGCGTTCCGGTCGTCGTTGACACGCAAGGCGGCAAGCTCGGCACACAAATGCGACGCGCCGACCGAGAAGGCGCACGCTGGACGATCATTGCTGGAGAGTCGGAGAGGGCGGAGGGTGTGCTGACCTTGAAGCCGATGCGCGAAGTGGGCGAACAATCGCGCCTCAAGTATGATGCACTCGTTCTTCGCCTGTTGGAGGCTCATGGCGGATTATCTTGAAGATGACGAGATCGTTGATCGAATTCGCGCTTGGTGGCGCGAAAACGGCACATCGCTCGTCGGCGTTCTCGTGCTTGTTCTCGGCGGATGGGGTGGATGGAACTGGTACGCCACGCACAGCGAGGAGCAGGCGGAAGCGGCGTTTGTGCATTTTGCCGACTATGTGGCAAAGCGCGAATCCGGCGAAGCGGACAGCGAAGGCGCTATCGAAGCGCTCGCCCGCCTCGATAGCGATTATGCGGGATCCGGCGGCCATGTCTTGAGCCTCTTGTACTTAGCGGCTGACGCCGTGCAAAGCGACGACATGGCGGGCGCGATTATGCATTTGCAAGCTGCCTTGGCGGCGTCCCCTCGCGGGCCGGTCGAAGCGCTTGTGCGTCTGCGGCTTGCGCGCGTGTATCTGCAGGATGAGGCGCTTGATGCGGCGCTCGGCATCTTGCAAGACTTGGACGACGAAGACTATGTGGCGGTTCGCGAGGAGCTGAGAGGCGATGTGTTGCTAGAGATGGGGCGCACGGACGAGGCACGCGCCGCTTACCAAGCCGCGGACGAATCACAAAGCGCATCTGAAGCGAACGCGGCATGGCCTTTTGCCGAGATGAAGCGTTACGGACTCGATTTTCACGAAAACGATGCCGATGTCGAATCCGACGCTGTTGCTGACACAGTCGATCTCGCTGATACAGATGCCGAGGGCGACCGCGCCGACTCGGTGGCTGCGGCCAACACTGTGCCCGAAACGTCGGAGTAGGGGCAATGATCAGCGGCACAACTCGTCTCAGGTCTGCTATCTGTTTGCTTGCCGCTTTACTTTTGTCTGGCTGCGCCGCGCTCGGCAACCTCGAATTCTGGAGCGATGATGACGAGGCGGATAGGCCGATGCCGCTTCCTGATATTCGCATGGAGGTGGTCCTCAAGCGCGAATGGAGCGCAAATGTCGGTAAGGGCCTCGGCGAACGCTTCGCACGCCTGACACCGACATTGCTTGCTGACTTGGTCATCGCCGCAGATGCCTTTGGCAGCGTCGCCGCGTTTGAGCGCTTCAGTGGCAAGCGTCGCTGGCGCACGCGCATCGAGCCTTCCGATGAAGGCTTCGAATTCGGGTTTGGGCCTAGGCGCGACGCTGCGTTTGTAAGTGCTGGCGTGGCTGCCGGAGAAGGTATCGTCGTGGTTGGCACATCGAACGGCGAAGTCATTGCGCTTGACGCTGCGAATGGTCGCACCGTATGGCGCGTGGCTATTTCGAGCGAGGCCGAAGGGAAGCCGGTGATCGGCGGGGGCCTTGTCTATATCGGCGCGGCTGACGGGCGCTTGGCAGCACTCGATGTGCTGTCCGGCAAGGTGCGCTGGAATCACGACAGTCAAGTGCCGGTGCTGACGTTGCGCGGCGGCGGCGCGGTCAATTACGTCGACGGCGTGGTGTATGCGCCTTTTGCTAACGGCAAGCTAATCGCGCTCAATAGCGAAGACGGCGAGATTCTCTGGGAGCATCGTATGAGCCTTTCGCAAGGCCGTTCTGAACTCGACCGTATTATCGACGTTGACAGCAGCGCCGAAGTACTCGGTCGCTTCGTGTATAGCGTCAACTACAACGGCAATCTCAAGTCATTGCGGCGCAGCGATGGCACGAGCGTTTGGGAGATGAAAGTATCGAGCTATTTGCCGGTGGCAACCGGATACGGCAACGTCTACGTGGTGGATGACCAGGACGCGCTGCTGGCAGTAGATCAGCGCGAAGCCAATGTGCTCTGGCGCCAAGAAAGCCTGCTGCGACGGGCACTTACTGCGCCGACGGCTGTATCGAGCTACTTGGCTGTCGGCGACATGGAAGGGTATGTGCATCTCATCGCGCAGACGGACGGGCGTCTCGTCGGGCGCGTCAAGGCGGGCAGGCAGCTATTCGCGCCGCTTCTCTTCGCCGATGGGCTACTCTATTGCTTCGATAGCGGCGGCAAGCTGACTGCGTTTTCTTTTTCATAACGCCTGCGGATGACCGCGAAATGCACAGCAGTATTGTTCTCGTCGGGCGCCCGAACGTTGGCAAATCGACGCTCTTTAATCGATTGACGCGCACTCGCGATGCCCTCGTCGCGGATATTGAGGGCGTCACGCGGGACAGGCGCTATGGGCGAGTCACTCTCGGCGAGCGTGCGGTAAGCTTGATCGATACAGGTGGGTTTGGCGGAGAAGACGTGTTCGGCGGCTTCGTGGACGAACAGATCAAGCTTGCCATCAACGAATCTCGCTTGGCGCTTCTGGTGCTTGACGCCAAAAGCGGCCCGGTGGCAGGCGACCTTGCCCTGCACGACAATCTCAGGCGCTCAGGATGCGCTGTGCTCGCGCTCGCCAACAAGTGTGATGGTATCGATATCGATGCCAATCTCGGCACCTTTGCCGAACTAGGATTGACCGAGGCGCCTCTCGCTATTTCGGCGCTGCACGGCACTGGCATTCGTAAGCTCCTCACGCGACTTGAAGCGCAGCTAGACCTCGAAACGCTGCCGTTACCGCCACAGGACGGCGTTCGCATTGCAATCATCGGGCGGCCAAATGTCGGCAAGTCAACCTTGGTGAATCGATTGCTCGGCGAAGAAAGGCAGCTTGTCTCCGATGTGCCGGGCACGACGCGAGATGTACAGGAGGTGACCGTTGCGCGCGGAGAGGCGCGCTTCCATATCGTGGACACGGCAGGCATTCGGCGCAAGGGAAAGGTCTCGGAGCGCGTTGAGAAGTTCTCTGTAGTCAAGTCTCTGGAGGCTATGAATCGCTGCGAAATCGTGCTCTTGCTACTCGATGCCTGCGAAGGCATGACGAGTCAAGACTTGCACCTTATGCAGTATGCGCTCGATGCCGGATGCGGGCTTGTGCTCTGCCTCAATAAATGGGACCGCGTCGGCAGAGCGCAGGCGCTCGTTGTCGCTCAGCAAATCGAGCGACGGCTTGGCTTTGCCGATTTCATTCCGGTTCGCAGAATTTCGGCGCTGCGCGGCGACAACATCGACGCAACGCTTGCGCTCGCCAAGCGTATTTCCGAGGCGCGGCGAATTGATCATAAACCCTCAGAAGTCACTGCAATCTTGATGCGCGCTGTTGAAGCCCAGCCGCCGCCTTTGGTGTCGGGCCGCCGAGTCAAGCTGCGCTATGCACACAAGGCTGCGGACGATATGCCTCGCATCGTCATTCATGGCAGCCGAACATCAGTGCTGCCGAATCACTATGCGCGTTATCTCGAACGAGTGTTTCGGGAGCGCTTGGGACTTGTCGGTTCGAGTGTGCAGCTTTCCTTGAAGGATGCGCCCAATCCCTTTGCTGGTAAACGCAACCAGCTCTCACGGCGACAACTCGCAAAACGACGGCGTGTCATCACGCATTCAAAACGATCATAGGCGAATCCGAACGGCTCAGGCTCCTAGTGTCCTGTCCCATAAATAAGTGTGATTCAGAGTGAGCACAATCGCCG
>JAPOTJ010000072.1 GCA_026709225.1 Gammaproteobacteria bacterium
CCATTTTGCCGTGTGCCATGATCGCCGCGGCACTTGGCCTGCTCGCCTATGTGGCTGGTCATTCGGAGATGTCAGCCTATTTTGGCGTGCCCTACATTGAAGGTGCTGGCGAGCTCGCCATTGTCTGCGGTGCGATCTCGGGCGCCGCGCTCGGTTTTCTGTGGTTCAACGCCTACCCCGCGCAGGTGTTCATGGGCGATGTCGGCGCGCTCTCGCTCGGCGCGGCTTTGGGCGTGCTCGCGCTCATCTCCCGACACGAGTTGCTGCTGGTCGTGATGGCCGGTGTGTTCGTGCTCGAAACCGTGTCGGTGGTGGTGCAGGTGGCATCTTTTCGACTGACCGGCAAGCGCGTGTTTCGCATGGCGCCGCTGCACCATCACTTTGAGCTGAAAGGCTGGCCTGAGTCGGTGGTGATCGTCCGGTTCTGGATCATCAGCCTCGTACTCGTGCTCATTGCCCTGTCCACCTTGAAGATTCGGTGACGGTTGTGGCGGAACGGCAAGCAATCCTCGGACTTGGGGTGACCGGCTACTCGCTGCTGCGGCATCTCGCTCACGCGGGCGCGGCGAACCTCCTAGTGGTCGATACACGCGAGCAGCCGCCGATGCTGGCGGCGGCAGCGAACGACTATCCGCAGGTCGAATTCGTCTGCGGCCGCGCATCGAGGCATATGTCTTGGCAAGGCATCGGGCGCGTTTACGTGAGTCCCGGCATTGCCATTGACGATTCGTGCGTGCTTGCGCCGGCAAGGCGGCTCGGCATTCCGATCGACAGCGATATTGGCCTCTTCCTGCGCTCTGCACGGGCGCCGGTGTTTGCTGTGACTGGCACCAACGGCAAGAGCACGGTCTGCAGCCTCGCTGGTCATCTGCTGCGCGGACTTGGCATCAATGTCGCGGTCGGCGGCAATCTCGGATTTCCAGCGCTCGATATGCTGATGAGCGCCGCCGCGGCGCACATCTTGGAGCTTTCGAGCTTTCAGCTTGAGCGGCTTGCTGGCGAATCGGTGCATCTTGGCGCGATCTTGAACATCGCGCCTGATCACGGCGACCGCTACCGGTCCTTTGAAGACTACGCAAACGCGAAGCATCGGATATTCAAAGGCGCTGATACAAGCCTTGAAAATCGCCAAGATCCGCTGACTGCAGCGTCTGCGGTGGAAGGGGGACACGTGCGCCTGAGTTTTGGCATGGACGCACCGAAGGGCGCTCGCGATGCCGGCCTCGTCGACGGCAAATGGCTCGCCCTTGGCAGTCATCGAATCACAAGCCTAGAAGCGCTGCCTTTTGGCAGCGGCCATCAATGTGCCAATGCACTGGTCGCACTCGTCATCGCGTCCGAAGCAGGCGCAGATGTACGCGCAGCGGGTGATTTTCTCGCCAGCTTTGACGGCCTGCCGCATCGCATGAAGCTCATCGGCGTGCAGGATGGCGTGCGCTGGATTGACGACTCCAAAGCCACGAACGTCGCCGCTGCGCACAGCGCGATCACGAGTCTTGCGAGCGCGTCCGGCGACGGCCGCATCTTCGTGATTCTCGGCGGCGATGCCAAGGGCGCGGATATCAGCCCGTTGCGCGAGTCAATCAGCGAGCAAATCGCTGGCGTGTGCGTGCTCGGCAAGGACGCGCCGCGCTTCGTCGATGCGCTTGAGGGCACAACGGAGATCTTCAGCGCCCAATCGATGGACGAAGCCGTATATCTGTGCTCCGGCCGCGCCAAGAACGGCGATCAAGTGCTGCTGTCGCCAGCCGCCGCAAGCTTCGATATGTTCGAGAACTTCGAGGTGCGCGGGCGCGCGTTTCAAGCCGCAGTCACAGGCCTTTCACAATGAACGATTCCGTGCCGCAATCGATGCAAAGGCCGCTTCAAGTGTCGTTTCAGGCGGGGCTCGTGATGCCTGCCCTCTGCCTCGCGCTCTTCGGCCTCGTCATGGTGTCGTCGGCGACGCTTGCGGGCAGCGTCGAATCGCCGTCAACGCTTGCCGTGCCGCTTCGGCACACCTTCTACCTGCTCGCCGCGCTTGCCGCGTTCCTCGTTGTCGCGCACGTGCCGCTTGAGACTTGGCGCGTACTGCGCGTGCCGCTCATGCTACTCGCGATCATCATGTGTGCGGTGGTGCTTGTGATCGGCGTCAACGTCAACGGCGCGACGCGCTGGATCTCTCTCGGCCCGGTCTCGGTTCAGCCGATTGAACTCGTCAAATGGGTGGCGATCGTCTACGTTGCGGCAAGCTTGAGCCGTCACGCCTCGCCGCAAGGGCTGCCTATCAAGGCCTATGTGCAGCCGATCATGCTCTTCGCCATGCTCTGTGGACTCCTGCTCTTACAGCCAGATTTCGGTGGCATGGTGCTGCTTTTGCTGGTGGTGCTTGCGATGACCTTCCTCGCGGGCATGCGCATTCACCATCTGCTTGCCGCGGGCGTCGCAGCCCTTGCCGGGCTCGGCACCCTTGCGGTCAGCGCTTCGTACCGACTCGATCGCATCTTGTCATTCATGAACCCGTGGGAATCTGCCACTGGGGAAGGCTATCAGTCGGTGCAAGCGCAAATCGCTTTCGGGCGCGGCGAGTTCTTCGGCCTCGGCCTCGGTGATGGCGTTCAAAAGCTTGCCTACCTGCCGGAATCGCACAACGACTTCATCCTCGCAGTCGTCGCCGAAGAACTCGGACTTTTCGGCATCTTGGCAGTGGTCGTGCTGTTCGCGTTCCTGATCTTCCATGTGCTGCGCGTTGGCAGGCGCGTGTGGTGCGATAACGATCCCTATCCGGCGCTGCTCGCTTGGGGCGTGGGCCTTGCCATCGGCCTGCAAGCGCTCATCAACTATGGGGTGAACCTCGGTGTGCTGCCAACCAAGGGCTTGACGCTGCCGCTTATCAGTTATGGCGGCAACAGCCTGATCGCGACCGCCGCCATGCTCGGACTTGTGGCGCGGGTGGAGATGGAGACCGATATTGAGGAGGCGGGCGATGACGACTGAGCCGCTCACGCCGCCGTCAAGGCTGCCGACGAATCTGCGCTTCATGGGCCGCGTCAAGCGAGTACATTTTGTTGGCGTCGGCGGTGCTGGCATGTGCGGCATCGCCGAAGTGTTGGCAAACGAAGGCTTTGCCGTGTCGGGCTCCGACTTGGAAGCATCGGCAACCACGCGCCACTTGCAACGTGTGGGTGTCGAGGTACACGTCGGCCACAAGCGGGAACATGTGCGCAATGCCGATGTCGTCGTGGTGTCGGCTGCAGTGCCGCCCACCAACGAGGAGATTGCCGAAGCGCGTGCGCTCGGCATTGCGGTCATTCCGAGAGCGGAGATGCTCGGCGAGCTGATGCGCTACCGAATTGGTGTCGCCGTCGCCGGTAGCCATGGCAAGACCACCACCACAAGCATGATCGCCGCCATGTTCGAGCATGCTGGCGCGGACCCAACGTATGTGATCGGTGGTGTGCTGCGCGGCAGGAGCGGCAACGCGCGCTTCGGTGAAGGGCAGCATTTGATTGCCGAGGCCGACGAGAGCGATGCGTCGTTCTTGCATCTGCTGCCGCAGATCGCTGTGGTCACCAACATTGATCGTGATCATCTTGCCGCTTATGACGGCGATTTCGGCCACCTCAAAGACGCTTTCATTCGATTCGCGCAGCGGCTGCCCTTCTTCGGCGCACTGCTCGCGTGCGCCGATGACTCGGGCGTGGCCGATATTCTGCCAGCGCTCACGCGCCCGGTCTTGACCTATGGACTAGCCGAAGGCCGCGACTATCGAGCTACCAACATTCGCGCCGATCATCTGGACTGGCGCTTCACTGCGCATCGGCCAGCAGGGCGTCCGCCCGTCGAAGTGGCGGTGTCGCCGCCGGGGACACACAACGTGCTGAATGCGCTCGCCGCTGTCGCAGTAGCGACCGAGCTTGGGCTTTCCGATGATGCCATCGCAGGCGCTATGGAGAATTTTCACGGCGTTGGCCGGCGCTTTGAAATCCATCCGCACTGCCTGATCAATGGCAAGCGATTCATACTTATCGATGACTACGGGCATCATCCGCGCGAGCTTGCGGCGGTGATCGACACGGCGCGACATCTCTGGCCGCGGCGTCGCCTCGTGATGGCCTTTCAGCCGCATCGGTACTCTCGGACGCAGCAGCTGTTCGATGCCTTTGTGGATGTGCTCGCGCGTGTCGATGTGCTCGCGCTGCTAGAAACCTACGCGGCTGGTGAGCCCGTCATCGATGGCGCTAGGAGCTGTGACCTCTTCAAAGGACTGCGCAACCTGGGCAGGCCGCTACAGAAGTCTATGGCTGGCACCGCAGACGATGCTTGCGAGCTGCTCACGCAGCTAATCGAAGACGACGATGTGCTGCTCGTGCAGGGCGCGGGCAATGTCAATCGCCTCACTGCGCAAATGGCTGAAGTGCACGCGCAATCGGCGCTCAAGATAGGGTGAAGACAATGGCGCCGACAACGCAAGACTCAAGCCGCCAATTCACGTGGGCATTCTGGGCGTGTGCCTTGGTGCTGCTGCTTGTCGCTGCTGAACTCGCTCGCAACTATCATGTCGGTGCGCTGCAGATTCGGGTCGAAGGCAACTTGTCCCCGGATGAGCGCGAGCAGCTTGAAGCCCTACTTGACCCGTACGTGCATGAACGCGCGTTCTGGCTCGATTCCGAAGACCTCGCCAAAGACCTTGGGTCGCTGCCATGGGTGGGCGCCGTCGAGATTCGATCAAACGGCCTTTCGAGGGCGACAGTGAAAGTGTCGCATAGCTTGACCTCGCGCCTGTCGGGTCCTGAGCGAACACTTGTGAACGCCATTCGCGATCTGGCGCGCGCCAATCAAAGCGCACCCGTGTCGCTGGTCCGTCAAGTGCTGCAGGGCGATACAAACGACCGCGCGGCGCCCGGGCACGAGAAGTTTGTGTTCATGGCCTTTGACCTTATGCTCGATGAACTCGGCATTCGCCTCAATGAAGTCAACATTGACGCCTCCGGCCGAGTCGTTCTGCATATGGACGCTGGCAAGACGCTGATGCTCGGCAGCAATGCCCAAGTGGACCGCGCCCACAGGTTCGCGCGTATTTACCAGTCGGCGCTCAAAACGGATTGGCATCGGGTGGCGCATGTTGATGCCCGCTATGCCGATGCGATCGCGGTGCGCCATGCGCCTCAAGGCCAATTGCTCGCGGGTCATTTTGTGTCCGCGCCTATTGTCAGCGGAGAAGGGCGATGACGGTGATTACCAGCCTTGATATCGGGACACACAAGATCGTCGCCATCATGGGGCGGATGCGGGCGGACGCCGAAGTCGAGATCATCGGTGTCGGACATCACGACTCCACCGGCCTGAAGCGCGGCGAAGTGGTTGATATTGACGCCACCGTAGATGCCATCCGCTCGGCGATTCGCGGCGTCGAGTACGCCTCCGGCATCGATAGCGGCTCGGTATCGGGCGTCACCGTTGGCATCGCAGGCAGTCACATCCGCTGCATGCACGCTGACGGCAAGGTGAAAATCGCGGGCAAGGAAGTGAGCGCCAACGATATTGCTTCGGCCATCGATACAGCGAGCGCCATCGATATCGGCCTCGGCGAACGCATGCTGCATGTCCTGCCCCGCACCTTCACGGTTGACCGCGCCACAGGCGTGACGCAGCCAATTGGCATGTACGGCAAGCAGCTAGGTGTCGGCGTGCTGCTGGTGAACTGCGCCGATGCCGCTGCGAGCAACATCGAAAAGTGCGTGTACTCGTGCGAGATGAAGGTAGATGCCTTGGTGCTCGAACAGATTGCGTCGAGCCGCGCTGTGCTTGACAACGACGAAAAAGCGCTCGGTGTATGCGTCGTGGATATCGGCGGCGGCACCACTGATATTGCCGTCTATCTTGATGGCGCACTCGAGTATGTGGGCGTCATTCCTATCGCGGGCGATCAGATGACCCGAGACATCGCGCACGCGCTGCAGACGCCGCTGCGGGTCGCGCAGGACATCAAGGAGCGCTACGGATGCGCCTATGCAAGCGATGTCGGCGGGCACGAGCGAGTCTATGTGGAAGGCGTGGGCGGACGCATCGGCCGCGAGATACCTCGGCAATCGCTTGCCGATGTTGTCCAGGCGCGCTACACCGAGCTCTTCGTGTTGATACGCGAGCAGCTTGCCGCCGAAGGGCTGCTCGGCTCGTTGAGCGCAGGACTCGTGCTCACCGGCGGCTCGGCGAGCATGGAAGGCTGCGTCAAACTCGCCGAAGAACATTTTCAGATGGCCGTGCGCCGGGGCATACCGACGCAGAAGTACGGTGTGCGCGCCATGATGCAGGACCCCAAGTATTCGACCGGGGTCGGACTCTTGCTGCACCGCGCCGATGCCATTCGCGCCGCGCGTGCGCAGGCGCAAGTGCAAAACAGATTTTTCGCGCGCATCGCTAGGCTGTTCGGCTCCGGCGCGCGCAAAACCGCCGTGGTAAGCGGCTATTGACCATTCAAATGATCACTAGGAGGATAGTGTCGTGTCGCAATTATTCGTTGTAGAAGATCCAGAACCTCGCAAGGCCATCATCAAGGTGATGGGCGTTGGTGGTGGTGGCGGCAACGCCATCAACCATATGTTCAACAGAGGGGAGTCCGAGGTCAGTTATCTGGCCCTCAATACGGATTCCGGCCATCTCGGCACCTTGAGCGTGCCGACGATGGCGCTCGGCATGCAGCGGGAATCTGGATTGGGCGCGGGTGCCGACCCCGACAAGGGGCGCGAAGCCGCGCACCAGTCCGAGCACGAAATCGAATCCCATCTCGATGAGATTGATATGCTCTTCATCGCAGCCGGCATGGGCGGCGGCACTGGGACAGGCGCCGCGCCGGTGGTCGCCGAACTGGCACGCAAACGTGGCATATTGACGGTGGCGGTGGTCACCAAGCCGTTCAGTTGGGAGCTTCCGACGCGCAAGAAGGTCGCAGAAGACGGCATCGAAAAGCTCGCGACGAAAGTTGACTCGATCATCACGATCAGCAACGACAAGCTCAGCGAAACGCACAGCGATCAGCGCATAGAGGACGCCTTCGCACGTGCCGACGATATTCTGTGCACGGCGGTCGGCGGCATCTCCGACCTCGTCATGAAGGTCGGTAAAATCAACGTGGACTTCGCGGACCTTTCGCGCATCATGCGCGGCGGCGGCAAGGCGTTGATCGGCGTTGGCGAAGCCTCTGACGCCAACCGCGCCAAGGATGCCATGACCGCCGCCATGTCCAGTCCACTGCTTGAGAACGTCGATATGAAAGGCTCGACGGGGCTCGTGGTCAACGTCACCTCGGGGCGCGACCTGACCTTGCAGGAGTTCGGCCAGATCAACAACGCCGCTGCAGAAATTGCTTGCGATTCAGCGCAACTCATAGCTGGCTGGGTTGTCGATGAAGCAATGGAAGGTGCGGTACGGGTCACGCTCGTGGTCACGATTCCGAGCCCCGAGGCAGACTATCAGCCGGTGATTGATCGGATTTCACGCGACGGTACGGGTGCGCGGGACTACTCGAAGCTCGAAACGCCCATCACCAACCGTACACCGATCCATGTGCCTGCGACGGGAGACAAGCCGCGTAATCGCCCGTCTCGTGCGAAAAAGCTTGAACAAGAGGCGGTCGAGCCCGAGTGGACGAACATTCAGGCGTATTTGAGTCGCTAGATACGTTCCTTGGTGCCTGCCAGATCGCTTCAAGAAGCACTGACCTTGATTGCCTCAATCTCCGCAAAGTCGCTAATTTGCCTTAATCGTGGCAAAATGTCCGTTTGTAGATACCGCAGTCTCGTCGCAATGGAAGCATTATCAGCGAGCAAAATGAGGGTGTCGCCATGATGACCGGCAACTCGACATTGGTGGGCGATTCGCGCAGGCAGGAAGGCGCGCACCTCTTCTGTCAGATCGTTGAGTCGCTCGGCCTCACTCAAGAGGCGGCGGATTGCGCTGCCGCTTTTTCGATTTGGTTTGAGTAGGGCATTGATGGAACGCACGGTGAAAGCCAAGCTCGCGAGTCTGTTTCTGGCACCAGTGTACATCGTGCTGGTCAGCGAATCGGATGGCCGCCGACTGTCATTGCGCGTGACGCCAGTCATGTTGCAGATTGGGCTGGTGCTCGCCGTGGGCGCGCTCATTGCCTGTGTGATGGCGCTCAATGTCATCGGCACCCATTACGATGGTGCAATCGCGAGCGCGTCAAAGTTCGATGCGTGGGAGACGACGATTCAAGAGCAAAGAACTGAGCTCGACACCTTGCGCCGCGAGTCCTATTTGGATATTGAAAGCGTCCTGACGTGGGCGGAATCTCTACAGGAAGGTCTTGCGAGTATTGAATCCCTTGGTACACGCATGTTCGAGGAAACGGGTATTGAAGCTGATGACTTTGACATTCAGCGCTCGCGCATCGGCGGCATCGGCGGGCCGGTGCTGCAAGGTGCGGACGGCGACGATGCGCCGCCCGTTGCTCCGGGGGAACTTGAATCAACAGTGGCCTCGCTTGAAGGCATGCGGGCGACACTCGAAGTGCGCGAGCGACAGCTTTCGGTGCTGCGCGCACTCGTGCTCGGCGCTTCATCCGAGCGCATTGAAGACAAGCTGAGCGGCAAGCCGGTCAAGAGCGGCTGGATATCATCGAGCTACGGGCGCAGAAATGACCCCATCACCCACGCGCCTGCGTTTCACAACGGTATGGATTTCGGTGCGCGTCATGGGTCGGCGATTATTGCCACGGGCGTCGGTGTCGTGACCTTCGCCGGACGCGACAGATCCTACGGCAACTATGTTGAAATCTCGCACGGCGATGGGCTGAAGACACTCTACGCCCATGCAGGCAACATTCATGTGGTACCTGGTGATGTCGTCGAAAAAGGTCAAGTGATCGGCGAAGTCGGCGACACCGGCCGCAGCACCGGGCCACATGTGCATTACGAGGTGATTCACGATGGCAAGCGACTTAATCCGTGGCGGTTTGTGCATTCTTCCTAACGAGCTTGCAAAACAATTAAAATTGGTAGGTTGCGGGACGCCTTCCGCCACCGCCAACACGCACACAATCACCACGGTCACATGATGAAAGGCTTGCTACGCAACCTTGTAGGTTCCAAGAACGAGCGCGAACTCAAGCGTATGCGCGCGACCGCCGCGCGCATCAACGAGCTCGAGAGCACGTTCAAGGCGCAGTCGAGCGAGCAGCTTGCCCAGATTGGACCGGCGCTCAAAGCGCGTATGGCTGACGGCGAGCCGCTCGATGCGTTGCTGCCCGAGTGCTTCGCTGCCGTGCGCGAGTCCGCATATCGCTTTCTTGCCATGCGTCATTTTGACGTGCAGCTCTTGGGCGGCGTTGCCCTGCATGAGGGGCGCATCGCCGAAATGCGTACCGGCGAGGGCAAGACGCTCGTTGCCACCCTGCCCGCGGCGCTCAATGCACTCGCCGGCGACAATGTGCATATCGTCACCGTGAATGACTATCTGGCGCGCCGCGACGCTGAATGGATGGCACCGGCCTACCGTGGTATTGGCCTTGAAGTCGGCGTCATTCAATCCGGACAAAACCCGCAGGAGAAGCGTGCCGCCTACGCCGCTGATATCACCTACGGCACCAACAACGAATTCGGTTTTGACTACCTGCGCGACAACATGGCGTTTGCCGCGTCCGAGCGCGTGCAGCGTGGATTAAGGTACGCGATTGTCGATGAAGTCGATTCAATTCTCATTGACGAGGCGCGCACGCCGCTGATTATTTCCGGCCCGGCCGAGCGCAGCACCGAGCTCTATGTGCGCATGAACGAGATCGCGCCAAGACTCAAGCGCCAAGTCGGCGGTACCTCAGACGATGATCCGGTCATAGAAGAAGGCGATTTTCTGCTCGATGAAAAGAACCGCCAGGTTGAACTGACCGAGCGCGGTCATTCGTTTGTTGAAGAACGCTTGCAGCGGCTCGGTCTGCTCGCCGCTGATGATAGCTTGTATGGTGCCCACAACTTGGCGCTGTTGCATCATGTGCACACGGCGCTGAAAGCGCATGTGCTCTTCAAGCGCGATGTCGAATACATCGTGCAGGACGGCCAGATTGTCATTGTTGACGAGCACACCGGCAGAACCATGCCGGGGCGCCGCTGGTCAGACGGCATCCATCAGGCGGTTGAGGCCAAGGAAGGCGTCGCTATACAGCAGGAAAGCCAAACGCTTGCTTCGACGACCTTCCAGAACTACTTTCGCCTCTTCGACAAGCTCGCGGGCATGACCGGCACGGCGGACACCGAAGCTTTTGAGTTCAAGCAGATCTACGGGCTCGACGTGGTAGTGGTGCCCACCCACAAGCCGATGGTCCGCGATGATCGAAACGATCTCGTCTTCTGCACCGAAGCCGAGAAGTTCGATGCCATCATCGAGGATGTGCTCGATTGCCGCGAGCGCGGTCAGCCCGCCTTGGTCGGCACCGTATCGGTGGAATCTTCCGAGCGCCTGTCGCGCGAACTGACCAAGCGAAAGATCCCGCACAAGGTGTTGAATGCCAAGCATCACGAGAAGGAAGCCGAGGTCGTCGCGCAGGCGGGTCGCAAGGGGGCGGTGACGATCGCCACCAACATGGCCGGTCGCGGCACCGACATTGTGCTCGGCGGCAATCCGCAGGTGCTGTGCGAGGGTGACGGCATGAGCGAGGCAGAGCGGGTGCAAGCGCGGCACGCTTGGGAAGAAGAACACGCTTCTGTGCTCGCCGCTGGCGGCCTGCACATCGTTGGCACCGAGCGGCACGAATCGAGGCGCATCGACAATCAGCTTCGCGGGCGCTCAGGCCGGCAAGGCGACCCGGGCTCGTCGGCCTTCTATTTGTCGCTTGAAGACAACCTCATGCGCATCTTCCTGTCGCCGCGAATGCAAGAGATGTTTGTCTCTCTCGCCGGATCAAGCGGCGAGTCGATCTCGCACCGCTCGCTCGACAAGTCGATTGAGCGAGCGCAGCGCAAAGTCGAAGGCCGCAACTTCGACGTGCGCAAGAACTTGCTCGAGTTTGACGATGTCGCCAACGATCAGCGCCAGGTCATCTACGCGCAGCGCAACGAATTGATGGAATCGGAAAGCGTCTCTGAAACGGTGGATCTCATTTGCGATGAAGTGGTCGAGAACTTGGTCCTCTCCCATGTGCCGCGCGAGAGTATTGATGAGCAGTGGGATATTGAAGGCTTGCAGCAGGTGCTTCGCAATGACCTCGCGCTCGATCCGCCTGTCGCCGACTGGGCGCGCGATGAGCCGGAGCTTGTCGCAGAGGACATACTGGAACGAATTGTGCAGCGTTCGCGGACAAGCTACGCCAAGCGCAAGCAAGATTGGGAAGCCGTCGGCATTGAGCCAAACCTGGTCGAGAAGCAGATCATGCTGCAAGTGCTTGATCAGCGCTGGAAGGAGCATCTCGCCAACATGGACTATCTGCGGCAAGGCATACACCTGCGCGCCTATGCGCAGAAGCAGCCCAAACAGGAGTACAAACGCGAGTCCTTCGAGCTGTTCTCTGAACTGCTGGACAACATTAAATTTGACTTTGTGCGTTTGATCACGCGCCTCAAGATCGAGCCGCGCGAGGATATTGAAGCGCGTGAGCGCGAACGGCGCAGCGCCGCAAGCGCTTCTATGCGCTATTCACATGCTGCGCCGGAGGCCGGCGATGACGCCGGGCGGAAACGCACCCCCGCGGCGCCGCGCAAGGCACGATCGAATGTCGCGAGCTTCGCGCGCTCGACGCGAAAAATTGGCCGCAACGAACCCTGTCCCTGCGGTTCGGGCCTCAAATACAAGCAGTGCCACGGCAGGGCTGGTAGTGCTGAGCAGCGCGCCTCATGAACATCATTCGTGGCTGCCGGCTCGGCACAGGTCGAGGCGGCATTTCTGCATCAAAGTCCTACCAAGGCCGCGACGATGTGCTGGTGATGGCGTTCGACGCCGGCGCTTCGGCCGCTGGCGTGTTCACGCAGAACGGCTTTCGCGCGCCGCCGGTCGATATCGCCGAAGCACGTCTTGCCGCTGGTGGGGTGAGGGCGCTCGTGGTCAATTCCGGCAATGCCAATGCCGCCACCGGCGAGGAAGGATACAAAAGAGCGCAGCAATGCTGTGCGCTTGTTGGCGGCCATCTAGGTATCGACGCTGAGGCTGCGCTGCCATTCTCAACGGGTGTCATTGGCGAGCAGCTGCCGATGCGCGCGATGCGCGCAGGCATTGAAGCGGCGGTCGCTAATCTGTCTGATGCCGGGTGGCTCGAAGCAGCGAAGGCGATCATGACCACAGACACAGTGCCGAAGCTCGAGTTCAGGCAAGTCTTGCGTGACGACTCCACGCTTGGTATCGCGGGCATCGCAAAGGGCGCTGGCATGATTGCACCCGACATGAAAGCGAAAACGGCGACCCTGCTCGCCTTTCTGGTCACTGATGCTCGGGTTGATCAGGCGGTTCTTTCGCGTCGCCTCACGACCTACTCTGAAACGTCGTTCAATCGCGTGACCGTCGATGGTGACACGTCCACCAACGATGCCTGCGTGCTCGTGGCGACCGGCGCCTCCGGCGTCATAATCGACGATCACGCGCACGACTTCTGGGATGCGCTTGAGGAGGTCATGCAGACGCTTTCGGGCGCGTTGATCGGAGACGCCGAAGGCGGCACCAAGTCGGTGCGCGTGGTTGTTGAAGGCGGGCACACAACAGATGAGAGCCTCAGCGTCGCGAGAAGCGTTGCCCAATCGCCGCTCGTCAAGACCGCCTTTTTTGCTGAAGACCCAAACTGGGGGCGCATCTGCATGGCGATCGGCAACGCCGGACTCGAAAGCTTCGATCAATCCCGTGTCAGCATTTCCATGGGAGACGTGCCGGTGATGGCCGCGGGGGTCATGAGCGAAGCCTACGACGAAGCGGCAGCGCGGCGCGTGATGCAGTCGGCTAACTACGACCTGCGCATCTCACTTGCAAGAGGCTCGGCGCGCGCTGAGATGCTGACGAGTGATCTTTCGCATGAATATGTCACAATAAACGCCGACTACCGGACGTGAGCGAGCTGCGTCTCGCGCGTGTCCATGCCGGAATAGCTCAGTCGGTAGAGCGACTGATTCGTAATCAGTAGGCCGGCGGTTCGATTCCGCCTTCCGGCACCAACGGTATGAAGTTGTCCCCTTGAAAATCAACGATTTTCATTGATATTAAGCTATTGAAATATATATCAAAAGGACAAATTCAAAGGTGTTAGGAAGTCTATAAAAATCCTTCGCCATATCTGGCCTCCCGTGTCAAATTGTTTGATTTACGTCGGAGGTACCTCTGACACGTAATTCGCTATACTCCAATCTTCTGTATTTCTTCCACTTCGGAGACTTCCAAATGACAAGAACACTTCTCACGCTTGCGGTATTGACCGTGTTCGCAACCGGCACCGCCCCCCTTCAAGCGCAAGTGCCGAGCAGCATTGATCTGGTGTTCAGCAACACGCAAGGTAGCAACCTTACGCAGCTTGAGGCAGGGCTAACCTACCAGTGCATCAAAGACCACATTCAATGCAAGCGCACCATGCCGGTTGCCTCGGTGTACAACGCCACAGCCCATGCCTCGGAAATCGCGCAGTGCTGCGACCTGCTTGAGGCGTGCTGGCATCTGACTTGGGAAGTCAGCATAGACACCGACGACGGCGGGCTACTTGATGACGGGATTGCTAACGGCACGAATCCGCAGGGCATGACCACCCGCAACAACATCGGATTGCTTGAGTACGGCGCGAGGGAATGCCCAACGCGCCTCAGCCTGAACGGCGAAGCGCCGGGGCGTGGCATTGGAACAGGGACTACCACCGATCAAGAAACGACGCGGGCGGCGAAGGTGGACGCATTGAAGCGGCATCACGAGGCCATGAAGTGAGGAATGTTCGCGCACTCGCTCTCGTAGCGGGCCTCGCGCTTGGCATCTCGCAATTGCACGCCCATTGGGGGCATGGGGGCGGGGATGAGAAAGGCGAGGAAGGCCGCACGGGGTGGGGGGATGGAGGCAGTCCGCACAGCGATGCCGGTTGGGGGCGTGGCGGGGCGAGCCATGTAATTGCGGCATGGGGAAACGGCGGCGGTCCACAAGGCAAGACCGGATGGGTCCCCCCCGGCGACGATACGGGTTTTGTCGAAATCATTAACGATAGGCTGCTTGTGTGGCGAGTGAATGCCGATTCTCGCCATCGCTATTCGTATTGGGCCAAGGGGCTTCCGTATTTAATTGGGAGGTACTTCCCCCGCGGAACATTCGATTTTATTGTGTTTGTCATACCGAGAGACTATGCAACTCATTTCTGGAATGGCAAATGTTGTGAATTTTTTAGTATGCACGCGGCGAACGATTCGGAAGGTGCAGACTTCGTTGCAACGGGTTTCGTGACGGTCCTCGATACAGGCGGGGGGGTAGTATTTCCTGGGGGCAATGATCGTGGGAGGGACTTATCTTACAACTTGCTCACCCATGAACTCTTGCACAAATGGACGGTCGCCGGGTTGCCAGACGGATGCGTCCGAGACATTCGCGGGCGCGGAACAGGGCATTGGGGTTTTTCCAGTGCGAACGGGATACATGGCGGCTATGATAAAAACACACTTGAGGACAGGGGCGGCGGCGTGTATGTCATGAACAGATTCAGCGAAAAGGGCGGGTATGGGCATTTATCGCCAATCGAGTTGTATTCAATGGGACTCGCCACCGCAGACGAAGCGCCAAGCCTAGATTGTTTGGTCAACGCAAGGGATGCTTCCCATTTTACTGATGGGTTAGGAAACGAGAAAATGAGTGTTCGAGCTGACGGCGTCCGCACCTACAGCATGGCGCAATACCTGCAATCTATTTCGTCATGGAGAGAAACACACGTTGCGCAGAAAGAGCGAAAGACGGAGTTTAGGATGCTTGCCGTCGCGCCGGTGTTCGATACGAAACTACCCGGCGCCATCGCAAATTTTGATAATGATGTATTGAATGCTGTCGCGCAGACGCTTGAAAGGTACGAGGACCTTGTAACGCGAAACAGCGATGAGGACGGATTCATCTCATTTTATGAGGCGACAAATGGTCGTGCCACCATGAAAACCAGCATCGAGGATGTTTTCTTAGATTCAGGTGAGGCAAGGCACTGTTCAGTGTGTGAAAGCGAATTGCTCAACGCTGTAAGAAACCTATATGCGAACTTTGTGCAGGTGTTAATTGAGGCTGGCGCGGATGTGAACGAAAAGGATGTTTACGGCAATACGCCCCTTCACTGGGCGACTCTGAGGGGCGATGATGCGGCTATTGCGAAGCTGCTGATCGAAGCTGGATCGGACACGGAAACCCAAGACAGCAGGGGCAGCACGCCGCTTCACTGGGCCGTAAGCGATGGCAACTTGAGCATAGCGCGGTTGCTGATCGAAGCTGGCGCAGACGTAAATCGACAACGCACAGACGGCGCAGCCCCGCTTCACTTGGCGGTGTTGCATGTGGAGATGGCACGAGCCCTGATCGACGACGGCGCGAACATAGAACTCCGGGACAGCAGAGGCAATACACCACTTCACTGGGCGGCGTATTACGGCGGTATGGACACTGCGAAGCTGCTGATCGACGAAGGCGCGAACCTGAACGCCAAGCACAACAACGGCAACACGCCGCTTGACTTTGCGGAGCAACAAGGCCATGAGGACATTGCGAAGCTTCTACGCGATGCGGGCGCGGAGGAATCAGAAGAGTAGGGGTATGTTGCAAGGGATCATTGAAGCAGAGACCGAGAGTCTGCTCCGTCACGCAGTTTGCGCACTTCCCCGCAAGGTGTTTGTCGCATCGTTAAGCCTATTGAGTACCCTTTGAGGAAATATGTATGAGTTGCTCCCCAATTTTCGGACCGGTTGCTACGGCGTGCTCCAAGCTTAAGAAGGAGACACAGGAATGGGGAGCGCCTCAGAAAGGAGGGGTCGTTGGCGCAGGCATCAATCTTCAACCTTTGGAGAACTAAGGATGCAGGCAGCGTCGGGGCATCCATTCATTCGCTCAGAGTTGAGAGTGCGCAGTCACCTGTCGAACAAGGTGCAACTCTTGCGGATATGCCAGAAGTTGGTCTATGGAAATCACCATTGACGCCGGGTCACTATGCTCGTGCCCAATTAGCAGGAAAGAATGCGATGGCAAGATGGAGATATCAGCAGTGAATTGTTGAGAGTTATATACTTGATTTCTAGACAAAGACAACGAACTCGCGGTCGCATTTCGTCTTGATTGCCTTTGTTTCAGGAGTAGCCATGTTTCCGATCACACACATTGCACCGGCGAGAAGCGAAGTCGCAGCAAAAGCTGCAGATGCACTGTGCAATGCAAGCTTGTGGGACACGCTTTGTGAAACATGTTTATGGCAGTTGCCAACATTCGAGGGTGAGCCTGTGCATGACGCAGATTCAGCGTTGGCGGCGATGCTTGACTATTTGACCGAGCCAATGCATCGACCTCGGGAATTACGCGAAGCGTTCATTCATGCGATCGGTGAAGACACAGTACGTGCGTTGCTAATGCAATTTGGGCGAAGTGCGTTGTCGCATTCATCGTGGCGTGCATGGAAGCGGTTTTTTGATATCCCTTTTGAGCCAGAGGATGATGACTTGGGACAGTTCGCCGATGGATGGGCATTGCCCGTCGGTCATGATCGTCCGTATCAACAGGGTGATATCCCCGCCATTGAGCCAGACGAGAATTTGACGTGGGGATGCGATCCACAAGGCAAAATCTTCCCCATTCCAATTTGAAGCCGATGTCATTCTTCGAGTCTCTTGACGGGAAGATCCAAGCAATTTGGTCAGCACTGGGGCGAACAGGGAATCGTTATGTGCTCGTTGGAGGGACTGCGATTGCCTGGCAAATTGGGCATCGCGTGTCGTATGACATTGATCTCGTGACAAGCGATGCTGTAGAGCATCCACGAATACTTCGTAAGCGATGGAATCATGCGGAGATTGGAAAGCACAAGATTATTCGAAGGAAGCCCGATCACTATGTGAAATTCTTCGCTACAACTACAACACCGAAAATCGATGTACATGGAAAATTGACAGGGCGCGGGTGTATCGCCTTACCTTCAGTTGCCGACAACGGTTTGAGAATCGCTTCATTGACAGACTTGCTTGCGCAAAAGATGATCGCCATGTGTCATCGTCGAGAACAGCGAGACGGCATTGATGTCGCAGCGATTATTCAAGACGGACGGGCTGATATCGACCTCGCACTCGATGCGCTATGTGACGAATATTATGGGGTGGGAGAAGACGAAGTGGAAAACTTGCTCACAACCCTCGCAGATATCGATATTTCGCCGTGGCGAAATATCGCTGGACTAGATGGTTTGTTATCAGCATTGCAGTTGCACACTCCACGACTATTAAAACGTGTCTCCTATGATATACAAGGACCTGTGCGCTTGTTACCACCGAACACGACAAGTGACGACGGAGGACACTGCGGGCGTTAGCACTCCATAGACAGCCTTCTATAATGAAAATGGAAGTCGACACCGGAAATATGGGGAGCACCTCACCTACCGCCAGCGTTTCTCATCAATTACTGCCATGAACGCCGATTCCCAACCAGATCTCAGCCGCACGCAAGGCATCCTTGCGTGGATCGAGCGTGGCGGAAACCGCCTGCCAGACCCGGTCGTGATCTTTCTCTATGGCATCATCGCCATGATTACGATCAGTCTGCTGGCCGCTGCGACCGGCATCTTCGCCCTGCATCCAACGCAAGTCGATGCCGCAGGCAACGCGCTCGTAATTCAAGCGGAAAGCCTGCTCTCCGCCGACAACATTCGGCGGCTCTTGGTGGAAATGCCAAAGACGTTCACCAGCTTCCATCCCTTGGGGTATGTGCTTGTGGTCATGCTCGGCGCGGGCGTCGCAGAACGGGCGGGACTACTTGGCAGTGCCATGAGCGCGGCGGTGCGCAACGTGCCGAAGCTGCTGCTGACGCCTGCGGTGGCGCTCGTCGGCATGCTTGGGAATCTTGCTGCTGACGCTGCATATGTCGTGCTGATTCCGCTCGCAGGCGTTATTTTCGCCGCCGCCAAGCGGCATCCGGTCGCAGGCATCGCCGCTGCCTTTGCCGGGGTGTCAGGCGGCTTTTCCGCGAACCTTCTGCCCGGTCAGCTCGATGCCTTGCTGTTCGGCATCACGGAATCCGCTGCAGAGACGATTCTTCCCACCTGGGATGCCAACGTCGCAGGCAATGCATGGTTTATCGTCGCCATGACCGTCGTATTCCTACCGGTCATCTGGTACATCACTGATCGCGTGATTGAGCCTCGCTTGACACCGATGGCCGATGCGGAGGATACGGAGGTCGCCGAAGAATCCGCTCAAGGACTGACCGTGGATGAGCGGCGTGGACTGAAGATGGCCGGGCTCGCCGTGCTCGGCGTCGTGGCCGTTTGGGTGTTCCTCTGCGTAGGTCCTGGCACGCCGCTGATCGACGAATCGGCACCACCGGAATCACGCTTCAACCCCTTGTTCCAGTCATTGGTTGCGGGCTTTCTAGTGATCTTTTTGGCCGCGGGCTGGGCCTATGGCGCAGCCGCTGGCACCGTGAAGAATCATCGCGACCTCGTCGCCATGATGCGCGATGCCATGGGTGACATGGCCTATTACCTCGTGCTGTCGTTCGCCGCGGCGCATTTCGTTGCCATGTTCAACTGGTCGAACCTCGGCCTCATCTTTGCGATTCACGGCGCTGATGTCTTGGAAAGCTCAGGTCTCCCCGATGTCGCTTTGATGGCGACAATCATCCTTTTCGCCGCCGTGCTCAATTTGTTCATCGGTTCGGCGAGCGCCAAGTGGGCGCTGCTCGCGCCTGTATTGGTGCCGATGCTGATGCTCTTGGGGCTGTCGCCGGAAATGAGCACCGCCGCCTACCGCGTCGGCGACAGCGCGACCAATATCATCACACCGCTCATGCCCTATTTCCCGCTTGTGCTGGTGTTCGCCCAGCGCTGGCAAAAGGACTTCGGCCTTGGCAGTCTCGTGGCGACGATGCTGCCCTACTCGGTGTTCCTCCTGCTTGCAGGATTGCTGCTCACAGTGATATGGGTGTTCCTCGGCTTGCCGCTTGGACCATTGGCGACGGTTGAGTTTTCGATGCCTTGATGATCGTGCGACCATGTGACCGAGTTTTTTGAAGCGTATATTGAGCCGCTACAATACCGGCCTACTCATAATGCTTGATGAGCGCCATGACAGCCGACCGCGCAGACCGGCCATATGACCCGGAGGGATACAAGCCATGGACTTCGGAGCGCCTGTGCAGAAGGATTGAGGAACTCTCTGAGCGAAAGCGCCGAGCATCAATGGAGCTTCGCGAATACTTGGGCTTACCGAAACCTCCGATCTCGTTCGACAAGAGGCTCATTCGTGCGCCTGTAGACGATGAGCGAATTCGTAGCGAGACCAAAACGCAGTTGCAATCCATGCGCGACACGGGTCTGGTCGACCGAGATCATTGACCATGTGCGCGAGCATTTGCCGTGTAAGATGAGGGCGTCCGAGCGCAGGCATCCGTCGTTTCGCGGTCAGATGTAGTGCGCTCGGTCGGTGACGCTGCGCCGAGTCAATCCACCCGCCACCCCGACTTGACCTTCCCCAAAACCTCGTTCACTCGACCTTTGGTCATCGCATCAACCGCCCCTTCGTCGCCAACGTGAATGGTGACTTCAAACCGGAGCGTGTGACCGGCTGTGACTTCTATGAGGTCGTCAATCTCCTCGGCCAAGTCCTGTATTTCGTGCGATTCGAGCTTGGATGTGGCTTTGGTAGCATCGGTCTCGCTGTCGGGCTTCGCAGCGCCGACTTGAATCTTGATGGCGCTCGCGCCTCCGGCGTCGCATGGCCAAGGCGCGGAGTCTGGGGTGCGCTCGAACAGACCTAGGCGAAATCCGGTGTTGAGTGCATCGCAAACCAGCGGCCAAGGCAAAGGCCGCCTGTCCTTTGACGATAATGCAGCTTGGATTAGATCGGCTGAAGTACGCTTGTCTGACCATGCGCTTTCAATATTCTCTGGCAGGAGGTCGGCCGCGCTTATCGGCTCTGGCGGCGGGTAAAGAACCGCATGCTCGTCGATAAAACCTGCGGGCGGCCCTTCACCGAGAACACTGATTGTGCCGCTGACCAGCCATATGTATCCGCTGGCGACAGCCTGCTTGACGGCTTCTATGATCGCAGGCTCAAGCAATGCGGGTACGATCTGGCTCTCGGTGTAGCCGCCCTTGTCTACCGCGACAGGATGTCCGCCCGAGAAATACGTGGATAGCGTCTTTAGGTTGATCGACGAATGTTCCCAAAGTGCGGGCAGGGCGTCAGGCGCAAGCAGTCCGGGTTCTAATTCGGTAAGTTCAACCTTGTCAGGCAGCACGACTTCAAGGCTTGGTTCGGCGAGCGCCATATCGTCTGGGCGGTTTCGCCAGAAGGTGCGCGACGACTTGTCGCTGCGCGTCACGCGCAGCACGAAATCGCCTGACTCGCAGCCCTGCAGCAGCGTTTCCAATATCGCTTGTTGATTGAGCATCTTCGGCAGTCGCGCCGTGGCTGCGAACGCGCCCACCAAGTCCTTGACGTAGCGTGCATCGTCTGACTCACTCCATAGGTCATAGGGTCCGCCCGGCAACAGTGCTTCGGCATTCACCGCGACACTCTCAATCCTTGTGCGCTGATCGGCACACAGCCTTGCAAACAGGGGCGAATTATCAGCACCGACTCGAAACGCAGCGACCTTGTTGTCTTCATCAACGGTCACGCAGATGCACCACGCCAAGAGCACTTGCGAAGCCACGTCATTTGTCGCTGCCCGCACATTGCCTTCGAGTCGAGCCATTGAATGGGTATCCACATCGTCTCGCTTCCCAAGTAGCTCGCGAACTTTCTCCCATCCCAGAAGATCGCGCACCTTTTCTCGCGCGACTTCGACGCCTTCTCTTGATGGCGCTGCCAGTACCACCGCGTTTCGATTGCGCGCCCGAGGCTTGTCCGCGCCGGTAGTCTCATTCAGAAAGCGCGCGGCAAAGGCGCTTGGCCTGCCGCTTTCGGAGGCCGATTTGATGCCGAGCACGGCAAAATGAAATGCGCCATCATCTTCAATGTCCGAAGGGTGCGTGGGCAGCGTATGCAGCTTGATGCCAGCGCCTCGCACGCCTTCAAAGAGCTTTTTCGACTTGCGGACCTGCTCTTCGATGACTTCATCGACTTGCGAATCAGCGACTTGCGCACGTGCATCGTGGTGCATTTGCTTCAAATTTGGCTTGGAGCCAAGTCGCCAGAGCTTTGGCAATCCTTCCTCTCGGTCATCAATGAAGGTGTCGTCGAGATACCAGGATGCGTCTGCCCAATGCGCAAGTCCTTTGCCAAGTTCGATCGCATCCGGTGCGCCGCCGCTTGCCAGCAGCTTCAATTCTCGGGCTGTTGCACGCTGCCCGATCGGTTGCGAGTGCAGGAAGGTGGCAATCACCGCTTGTTCGACTTCCCGTGCCTTCAGGCTGCCGAGCCCTTCCGTTGCCTTGCGAGCATGCGCCAGTTCAGATTCAAGAATCGCCGACCAATTCTGACTTTTTCCTTCGTACTGCTCGACCTGCGCCGTGCTTGCGAGCTCGCGAGCCGCCGCGCTGAAACCATTTGCTTCAGGTGACGACAGAAATACCTGTGCGCTGATCAAGGGCTGCGTGTCCCAGGGTTCAGCATCGCGTATCGCCGTTGCGAGCGTTTTGAGAATGCCGCGTGTTTGCTGAAATCCTTCAAGCTGCGTCCACTTCGAGTAAAAGAGGTCCACCAAGTCAGGATGAAACGGAAAGGCTTTCAGGTAGCGATCTTCCTCTTGCGGTCGGTTCTTGCTGGTGTAGTCATCAAGCGGCGTAATGCCATTGAGCGCAGCCATGACTTGCTGACGCCATACGCTCCTGTCCGTGTCGCCTTCGATCTCAAAGAGCCGGCGGCGCAGAATCTCCGGTACATCCTGAATCTCCACCGGTTGAATGCCATCATCGGCCACGCGCTTGAACTCGTCATAGAGTTCTTTGCTGATTCGCTTGCCAAGATCGTCCATCTTGCTCGTTTCGGATGCCAGCAGCGATGCGACGAGGCAGGCATTCGAGACTTTGGAGACGGCCTGCGTGAGGCTATGCAAGAAGTCGGCCATGCGCCGAATCCAAGCGGGGTCCTGGTCGGCCATGGTGCGCACGAACCAGAGCACTTCATCGAACAGAATCAAGACCGACGGCGCATCTTCTCTCGCGAGTTCCAGAAGCTGTTCCATGACATTGGTGGCAGGCGGGCTTTCACGCTCGGAACCATCGTCCTTCAGCAGTTTCAAACCCTTCTCGCCAGCAAGCTGCCAAGCAATGAGGCTCCAAGGCATCTTGAGCTTGCGGATGGTGCCCTCTGGGGATTTGACTTCCATGCCTTGCTCCGCATCGAGTCGATCAAAAACGACTGCGGCAACACGCGCTTTCGGAAAGTCCTCACCCAAGTCGCAGTGTGTTCGAAACTCTTGAACGGCAGGCACATCCGGCAGGGCGACGGGATTTCTGACGAGTTGCACCAGCGCGATCAACGCGTGCGTCTTGCCGCCGCCGAAGGTCACATGCAGTTGCCTGACGGCTTTCTCGGACTTGCCAGCAAGCCGACGAGTCACATCACGCGCCAGCTCGCGCAATCGCAGCGTCGGATACGTCAGCGAGAAAAACGCTTGCGGGTCGTGGTAGACACCGACATTGCGGTCGAGCATGACATCGTAGAGGTCCGCCGCGAATGCCTTGAGCGACAGTTCTTCGCTACGAATATCCGCTCGAACGCGGACCACTTCATGCCAAGGTTTGGGGATATTCTTTGCCATCGGCTGATTCCTCCGTGAGCCCTATTCGAGGGCAATCTCCCGCTGCCCGGTGCCGATGGACAGCTTCAAATGATTGGCGATGCGTTCGAGCATCGCGCACTCGTCATTTTGGCCTTCTTCTCTGCTCTGCTCGATGAGCGCTTGCACAAGCTGGCCGAAGAGTTGGTTGCGCTTGAGACCACGGCGATCCAGATAGGTATCGACCTTGACAACATCGCCAGCCTTCCATAGGTGCATGACGCGATGAAGCTGGTCGATCAGCGGCGGTGCGCGTCCGTCGCCCTTCTCTTCGCCGATATTCTTGCGACTTCGCCTTGTCCAAGGCTTGAGCTTGAGTTTGCTGCCTGAATCCGTTGCCTCAATGTTGCCGGAATCATCTTCTTCGTTGCTTGAACCGGATGTTGTGCCTTTGGCGAGGATGCCGTGTGCATCTGTGAGTTCCCGCTCCGACACGCCGCAGGACAGCATGTAGAGGATGCAGGGGCCGGATGGCGCGTCGCTGAGCAGAAAGTCGCTGCGATGCAAGAGGTAGTAGGTGGTAATGTCGTCAAGCAGATTGTCTTCTGAATTGTCATCTTCGGCACTGCGGCTGAGTACACGCCCGACTACAAAATCGACGACGATGCGGCGCACTTGGCGCAGAAATTCTTCGACGCCCATGAGTGCGCCAGATTCTGATGCTTTCTTCACAGCAGGGTAGCGGCTGTAGGCTTCGAGCGCCGGGCCGGTGGCAGCCCAGACGAAGTCCGGTCCGCGAATGCCTGCATCCCAGAAGTCGCGCAACTTTTTGGTGATGTTTGATTGCATGTCCTTGAGGACTTGCGTGTCCCATCCGGCTCGCGTCTTCGGGTCGCGTTTGCGGCAGACAAGCCAGACGGAAGAGGAGAGGGCAGCGGAGGAAAAGGCGCGCATTCGAGTGCCCATCTCCGTCTGTATGGGCCAGCTTGCATCGACAACGAAGCCCGCTTTGATGATCGCGCTGACCAATGTTTCCCACGCATCCGCCTGCTTGTGGGCAAAGACGATCACAAGACGCCCGTCGTCTGTGAGTGCCTCGTGACATTTCATGAACGCTCGCGCCATACCGGTCTCGTAGTTTCGCTTGGAGACCTGTTTGTCACCTTCAAAGCGGGATGCGTCGTCGATGAGCTCGCCATCGTCTGTAGCTTGATTCCACTTCGGAGACAGTGGGTTGGCGAAGGCTGAGTCGAACTCTGCTGACAATCCATGCAGCACCCGACGAAGCCAGATGTGGAAGAAATCCATGAGATCGGAATATGGAATCGCGTCGTAGTAGGGAGGGTCTGTGACAATCACATCCACTTTTTCGTCAGCATCCTCAAGCACAGAGCGTTTGCTGGCTTTTGCAGCCCCTTTCTCAGCCGCTACGAGCGCATGAGTGACATAGCGGCACAACCAGTCCGACTGCGCTGTCCATGCGCCGCCCACGTCGTTCACCACAGCAAGTTCGGCGAAGTCCCACATCATTGGCAGGGCGAAGCGCGCAAAGGTATGGCCGATTATCTCGCGGGAATTGTGCCAGCTACATATGGATGAGCCGTAATCCGCTGTCTTGTCCAATAGCAGCGCGTTGTAGGCAACGAGTGCTTGTTGCCATTCATCGGAATATCCATATGCGCCGAGTTCCTCTTTCAGTCCGCGAACTGTCTTGGCGAGCACGCCGAGCGCGAGCAACTGGCGCGGAGAATACAGCTTGTCCCATGTGTCGAATCCGTGAGTGATAATGGGAAAGCCGTAGCTTCCCCCCTGCTTGCCAAATCTTATGATCGGCTCACTCGGAATGCCGTCGGGCAATTTCTCGAACGTTGAGAGGAGTTCGCTATTCGCCGTTCTGGCTTGCGTTAATTCCAAAGAAGTGGGTAATCGGTACTCTTTACTTTTTGGGCTCTCGACCACTACGGCAGTAATCAACTGACCGCGCCTATCTGCTCGTCCTTCCATCCGCAAATCTTCCATCGTCATGGTTGTACCGCAGCATGGGCAGGTGGCGCCGGCGCGGCTCATCGTGCCCGCGCTGATGCGCTTGTCGTGCTCACGCCGCTGCGCGGCATTGCCGCCAACGAGCGGAATATCGGTCTCGATATCGAAGTCAACACCCGACTTGTCTTCACGAGGCTGCATTCGTAGCAGCACCCGCTTATTTTCTTTCTTGGCAAGCCAGCGCGTCTTCAGCAGCGGTAGTTCAGCCCGACAAGCTTTGCACGACACCGTCCGCGCCCAGAGATACGCTACGGTCGGTTTTGCCACCCATCGCGGGTTTGCAGAGTTCTTCAAGTATCCTGCATCAAACCCCGCATTCAAGAGATCAATCTGCGGCTGACCATCATCGTTGAGCGGCACCAGCTTCAATCTGTCCCCCGAATCGACGGACAACCTCTGATACGGCTTTAGCGAACAGAATTCGGCATAGGTCGGATAGAACTTCGCAAGTTTCTTGCGTGCCGCCTTCAGCACCCATCGCCCCCACGCGCGTAGATGCCACGATAGGTCGGCCTCCAATAGCGCCGAGTCAATTTTTGGCGCCTCCCAGAGTTCTGCTGTCTGGCCACGTTTGGCGCGCGTCTGCTTCACGCCCATCGCCTTCAGATACGCACCCATGAACTCGCCGTCCTCAAGAGCGAAGTCCGGCAGTTTTACCTTCTGCCCAGCGAGCTTTTGCGGATACTCAAGCGTGCATTTGAGTACGAACCAAGCCACCGGATTAATGTCGGCGGCCGTCACATCGCAGCCAAGACGCATGGCTTCGAGCGGGATAGCGCCGCCTCCTGCAAACGGATCGAGCACCTTCGGCGCTCGGCCACCGTATGCCTTCTTAATCTCCTCCCGAAACCAATCGAGCTCCGGCCCCGACTCGCGCCCCCAATGCAATATGCCGCCTTGCGTCTGCCAAGCTTCCGTCTCCTTCACACCACCGCCCGGCAACTTCTTTTTCTTGCTCGTCTTGATGAGCGTTCCGCCAAGGCGTTTGAGAACCTCGTCACGCTGTTCCTTGTTGCCCGGATCAGGCAAGAGCGTTGCGATTAACGCCGCCCGACACGCCGCCAAAGGACGCCTCGCTGGCCAGATGTGCAATGTCGAGATATGCCCGTGGCGGACGTTCTTCTCATGCACAGAGTCAAGCGATGCTTGCCGTAAGGGAAACGCGACTTCGATGAGGCGTTTGTCGTTCAATGCCATCCTCGCTCATCTAAGGCTTGAAGGTGCTACATGTACGCTGATCGGTGACCGATCTACGACGGATTGCACCAACCTGCCGAACCATGCCTCACTATGCGGATGCAAGACAACCTCTTTGATCAATATGGCGAGATCTGCCGAGATGTAGCGTCCGCGTTGCTTCGCGACATCCGAATCGAGCGTTATGAGAACGTTCGTTTCATTCGGGTTTTCCAAGTCAAGGCGAACTTCCCAAGGCGGGCTCGGTAGGGTGGCGCGTACCTCTTCCTCACCTCGGTATTCCACCCGCTTGTGGAAGAGCGGTGCATGACTGAAGCGTGGCAACTCCTTCAGGCGGTGATCGACGTACGCAACCTTTCCGAAGCTGACGGGTAGCGTTGGGGCGATTGAGAATAATGATGCCTGCAAATCTTGGAAGGTCGTTCTTATAGCCACCCCTTCTGCGTTCGCGTAGGAAGTCCACATGAGACTGGATTCATGGTCAGCCTCCGTCCAGCAATTTATCAAGGCGTTTTGCGTTATCTCGCGTAGGAATATCCACCCGATACGCTCTGCTCGCTCAACAATATCTCCTAGCTTGCGCGATGTCGGAGGAGAGATGAACCCTTCAAACTTATCTGCCATGTCGCTTACCAGGGCGAAGAAAAGTTGCTGACGCTCCAACAGCGAGCAGAACTTGGCGAAGCTCATGTAGCGCCACAGTGTGGCAGTTGCGTCGGGTTCCGGTGGCTGCCAAGATTCGCCCCAAGCAGAGTCGTCACTCGGAAAAAGGCGTTGATCGCCAAAGGCCATCCCGTGTAGCGGCTTGCCGTATTCGAAAGTCAACTTATCGTTCCGGTTCCAGGGGCCGCGATGGCGCAAGAGTTATGTATATACGTCCATTGATGGGGATAAGTTTCCAACCGATGTTCAGGAACACTCATGTCAACCTCCTGTATTCGTTACGATCCGCAGCCTAGTGCCACTCTTTCGGCCTTTTCAACAAGTGCCCACTCTCGCTAGTCACCGTTGCTGGCAATTGTGACAGACGGAGAGCCGCTTCGCTGATTGACGTGGAAGCTGTTGCAGCCCGTCTTAGGTCTTCAGAACGCCGTTCGGGAGGCCATGCCACGATAACCCGCTTCTTCGGAAGAATCGTAGATGTGAAATAGTGCACCGCCTCAAGGATCTGCTGTTGCTTCAAAAGGCGCTGGGTAAGCCCGACAAGGTCCAGCCAGTAGTACTTCTTCCATTCCCTTGACCGAAGGCCATGGTAGAGATTGAGGCCATCAATGTAGGAGAGCACGCGGTTCATTTTCTTGAAGACCTTTGTGCCTCGTGCTTGAGAATGTCAAGCTTGGGCTCAACGAGCACAAGCGTCGGACGACAACTCTGCTTGACACTCATGTTACTTACTACCATAATTGCACCCGTTAACCCCCCCGGTGATAGTATTGCCGGGCCGACGCCCCCGAAAGGGGGCGTCTCTTTTTGTGCGCTATCAGGCGGAATCACTGGTCTTATCCTCTTCTGCCTCGCGAATAACCTCACCATATGCAACAACCAGTCGTCCTCGCGACTTCGCGACTAACTTCTGAAAAGGATTCTTTACCTTCAGCAACTTGGGAGCGGCTGTCCCGCAATCGAATACGCAGTAGAGCCAGTAACTGTCCTGCAAATTGCAGGCCGCGGCCCATTCATTTTCTTCCAAAGCAACGTCGGTTCGTCCCGCTCGGCCTTTCACTTCGATGCTGCGATCTCCTTCAGGATGTTTCGAGAGAAGGTCAAAGCCCGGATAGTCATTAAGCCCTGCCTTGCGGGCTCTATCTGCGGTGGAGACATCAAACACTTCCGCACCCCTCGCCCTTTCAAAGGCAACCGCCATTTCAATGGCGATACGCTCAGACTCGATGTCAAGCGGCCCTGTTTCGTCTGTGGCTTCGGCTGGCTGCACAAGCGCGATCGCGATGATGTCCAACGAGCCGAGGCCGATCAGGTCTGCCGCCTGCCTCGCCGTATGAAGAGCAAGTTCTCTACGTTCTGAGAGTGCTCTCTGGTCTTGTTTGATGCGTTCAAGTTCGTTTGAGGCGTCGCTGTGTCCCTGCTTGACTTTTGCGGCCATTCGCTTTCTGTCGGCTGCAAGTTGCGATGCTTGCAGGTCGAACGCCCGGCGCACACGAGTTGTCGATTCAATCAACTGCTCATTGGCGACATCGCGCTGTTTGGAGACTATCTCATCGAATGCAAAGGCTTGAAGGTGCGCCTCCGCTTGACCGACTCGCTCATGCGCTTCCGAGAACAGGGAATGGCTGGCTGGACTTAATCGTCCCGCGGGTTGCAAAGTCAAGAGATGCTCTACCGGCGCCATCGATATGTGTCCGTCAGCGAACTGCCTGACGCTGATAAGTTGTTGCTCGATGCATTTGGACTTGCGTAGCTCCGGCATATCGTCACAGCTTGCCCGCTCGACGTGAATGCGCGCGAAGTAAAGCAAGTAGGGCGTATCTGTACTTTGGTCGGTGAACATGGCGCCCTGTAGCGCGGAGGCGCGGCAGGCATCGCGGGCGATGCACTGTAGTTCGTCAAATATAGGTTCGCCTGGATGAAGGAAGGTTGCATTGATCGGATTCGCGCCCGGAAATAATGTGAATCGTCCGCTCGTGGTTTCCGAGTGAGCTTCGATCAACGGCGCGAGGCGTTCAAGCACGCCCTTCTGTCTTGGCCTCAATAGAAACTGCCCGCCTATGTCTCCCACCAAATCCACACCTATGAACGGCGCGGCGTTTTCAAGGTAGAGGCGGAGATAGCCCGGAAGGAGTCTGAGTAGCTTCTGCGTTGCTATTTCAGACTGAAGCTGCGGTAACGACTCGCTGACTTCTCCTGTGATGCCGTACAGATGTTCCTCGCGAGATGTCAGATCGGTCACTTGTTGTGCAGTGATAAGCGACTCTACTTCTGAGCAATCAACATTTTGACCGCTGGTCGAGTCCAGAACCCGTCGCATGTAGTTGGTGAGTTCCATGCCCTCAAAGACCCGTCCAATTACATCGAATACTTTGTCGTTCCCCAGTTGCCTGCGAATTTCCTCGAGCTTGTCGAGGAGCGTCTTGACGACGTTGCCTTCTCGCGTGTTTCCGGCCACTAAATTGATGATGTGTACCCTGTCGCGTTGTTGTCCGTAGCGGTGAATACGGCCCATGCGCTGCTCGAGTCGGGAAGGATTCCAAGGGATGTCATAGTTAATGAGCGTCGAGCAGAATTGAAGATTGATACCCTCGGCCGCCGCATCTGTGCCGATGAAAAAGCGCGCACCATCGCCGCCGCTTTGATGCGAACGCCGGAAGCGCTCAACTTCGAGGTCGCGCTTGCGAAAGTCCATGCCGCCGTGAAGACAGGCGACTTGCCCGGCATATCCCATGCCTTCAAGTCGCTGCACGAGAAAATCGAGCGTATCCTTGTGCTCCGTGTAGATGATGATCTTTTCTTCCCGGTGCTCGCTTGAATCAATGAGGTTGCGCATTCGATCAAACTTCGATTCGGAGCGAGTCGCGTACACCGCCTCGGCGAGCTGCGTCAATCGAGCAAGCTGGCCTCGTTCATCGTTGAGTTCGGCAAGGCTCATCGAAACGAAAGCGCCGAGCGCTTCTGCCTCGCTGCTCTCGTGCTCTTCCTCGCCTCGCTCAGATACGTCTTCTTCGTCAGCGGTCTTGCTTTCTAGCACATCCTCAAGTTCGTCAAGCCTTTGTTGCTGCTGACGTAATTTCGCTTCATCCACTCTGCCTGATTTCAGGTCATCGATGAGTCGATCAAGCTTATGCGTTCGATTGCGCAGAGAACGCAGCAGCGACCAAGTGCTGCTCGCAAGCCTTCGTTGAAAAATCGTCATTGCAAACCGTGCTGCTTGGCGATTCAGGAGCCTCGCTTGGTTGTAGTAGTTGCTGATATAGGCTGTTGTCTCGTTGTAGAGCGCTTGCTCGCTGGCATCGCCTTGAGACAAGTCATATTGGACCGTGTCGCACACACGCTGCGGGAACAGCGCTTTGCCATCAAAGTCAACCATCTCCTCTTTAACGCGGCGAATAAAGTGCGCGTCCCGCCAACTTGGCTCTAAGTCTGTGAATGCCGATTGCGTGCTGAGTGCTTCAGGTTCAAGCAGCCGCCAAAGACAGTAGTACGGGAAGTCCTTGCCCATGTGCGGCGTAGCGGTGAGCAGCACGAGATTGTGTGCGCGCCACGGAAGTTGCCAGTCGAGGGAGAGCGGGCGAACGCCCGCGATCGCCTCTGCCAAGCGATACCGTCTGGTGCGGCGAAGCGCTCCGTCGCTGTCGCGACTTGCTGAGAGTTTATGCGCCTCGTCAAATACGACGAGGTCGTAGGGATCGACCGCAGGGTCTTTTAGGCATGCGAACAGCCTTTCTGCGCACAAGCTGTCCACACTCACCAACGCCAAATCGCTTCCCTCGCCGGCAAAAGGATTTGCGTTTCGAGCGTCCGCGCTCCGAACAATTTTGAAGTTCAGTTGGAACAGGCTCCGCAATTCGCGATGCCAGTTACCAACAAGGCCCGCAGGAACGACAATAAGGATACGGCGCAAGGTTCGACGGCTTAAGCACTCGCGTACATACAGCCCTGTCATGATCGTTTTGCCCGCGCCGGCATCGTCGGCAAGCAGAAACCTCAATCGATCCTGTGGCAGCATGCGCTCGTAGACAGCGATCCGCTGATGCGGAAGTGGATCAATTCTGCTAATTTCGGTGGCGAAGGCCGGATTGAATTGGTGCCCGAAGGTGAGGCGTTCGCCTTCCACGTAGACTTTGAACGCCCTAGGGTTGCCGAGGAAGTCGAGTCGAGGCTTTGCGGTCGCTTCAGTTGTCTGGGGGGCGGTCGCTTCAGAGATTTCGCGTATTTTCTTGACCGCCAGCGGGGAAGGTTTGGCTTTGTCATTTTCCCAGCGATTGAGAGTGACGAAGGACACGCCGAGTCGGTCGGCGAATTCTTGCTGGGTGAGGCCAAGCGACTGCCTAAGACTTCGGATCTGAACCGGCTGCACTCTTTCTCTTCACCTTTCTTCGAAGATCATGTCGCTTTATAACAAGTGATATATGTTAGCGTCAAGCACTGATATTGGGACTTTATGTAGGCTACCTGCAATTCGGTCGTATAGATCATCAGAACGAAACATCAGCAATGGCTCATATGCTAATCTTCGCTCTGATACTGCATGGTGAATTCGCCCACATGTGAGGCATTCACGTCTGAGAGTAATCCTATGCCCAACGACGCACGCCTTAAATTTCAGATTGAAGGACTGGCATCCGAGTCTGGTGATGTGCGGCTGGACTGTTTTTTGCAAGGGTTGCAGAATTTCGACAAGGCGGTTCGTCGCTCCACAGCTTTGGTTTTAGGTGATCATGGTCAATCGGCTATATCGTTCAGGATCGTTGATCTAAGTCATGATTCTCCAGCCTGCGTTACGCTTGAAGGCTTTGGCGCGGAAGGTACGGATGAAGGCGTCGTTCAGTCGGTATTGGGCCATTTGATGAACAGCCTGACGCAAGTATGCGCTGGTTCCTTGGATGGGATTGATGCAGGACTGATAGAGGCGTTCAAGGATCTTGCGGCAGGTGTCGGGCAGAAATTTTCCTTCGCAACGATCAGACAGAACTACTCTGAAGTCAGAGTTGACAGCAACTTTGCAACTGCCATCGCTACAGTGGAGACTCAAGAGACCGAATCTTGGGGAAGTGTACGAGGGCATGTAGAGCGATTCAATTCGCATGGTAAATATCGAAACTTTTACTTGTATTCCAAGCTAGGTGAAACGGTTCGCTGCGATTTTTCAAAAGAAATGCTGGGACTAGCAGTAGCGGCGGTAGAGAAAAGCGTAACGGTGACTGGTAGGCTGCATTACCGCATTGGTCACGTTAGCCCCTATAAGTGCCAAGTTCACGATATTGATATTCACGAAGCCGATAGCGAATTGCCTGAGCTTGAAGTAGGTGTCTATCCGCATATGACGGGTGATTCCACCGCGGCCGACTACCTAAAAGAGATTCGAGATGGCTGGGATTGATCGCTTATGCTGGGATTCCTGTATCTTCTATGCTGCCCCGAAGGGTGAAGAGCATAGGGTGGGCGAGTTGGAAGCTCTAAAAGAGCGAACAAGACAGTTCAATGATGGGCAATTAGAAATCCTCGCGTCTACGTTGGTGTTGACGGAAGTGCGATCAAGCAAGCTAACCGAAGAAGAGTATATGAACTTTGAGAGCACGATGCGGAGGTCTAACGCGCTGCTGGTAGATGTTAATCCGAGGATCGCGTCGCTTGCCGCCGAACTTCGCGACAAATATCGCACGGAGAATGGCAAATACTTGTCGGCGCCAGATGCAATCCATGTCGCCACGGCAATTGTCTTCAACTGCGAGATGTGGACAACGGATGCAGCCAATAAGAAGCATGAGGCGGGAATTCTTACGTTTGCAGATTCGATTCAACAAGATTACGGGGTCAAACTTCGGAGGCCTTGGAGACAGGGTGAGCTATTGTGATCAATACTTCCTTCAATTGAAGAATGACTTGCAGGCTCTCGGTTTATCCCTCTAAGAACCTCAATATCTCCTCAAGCCCTCGTTCAAGTTCATCATGCCGCCGCGCAAAGCAGATCCGAAAATGTGATTCGTTGCCGGGGCCGAAGGTGTAGCCCGGCGCGATGCCGACGTGCATCTGGTCGCGCAAGGATTCGGCGAAGCGCGCGCTGTCCGTGAGGTCTCGGACCTTGGGGAAGGCGTAGAAGGCACCTTGCGGCTCGATGTAATCAAGGCGCGGGTGCCTCTCGAAGGCTTCGCGCACCAGCTCCCGTCCCTTGCCGAACTTCGCTTGCTGTCGCTCAATGAAGGTTTCGCCCTGGTCAAGGGCTGCCGTTGCGCCGGCTTGTGCGAACACGTTGGCGCCGGTGTTGAAGCACTCGGAGAGCGACGCCCAGACCGTGGCGAGGCGCTTTGGCGCCACCACCCAGCCGATGCGCCAGCCAGTCATGGCCCACGCCTTGGAGAAGCTGTTGACGACGATGACGGGGTCCTCATCAGCAGCTATTTCGACAAACGACGGCGCGACCGAGGCTCCAAAGACACATCGATGGTAGACCTCGTCGGCGATAATCAAGAGGTCGCGCTCGCGGCAGAATTCGAGCAGTCGCAATTGCTCGGCGCGTGGCATCACCCATCCGGTTGGGTTGCACGGCGAATTGAGGAAGATGACGCGCGTCTTCTCGCGCACGCGGGCAATGATTTCGTCCGCTGTGACCAGCCAGCCTTGCGGCGTTGGGCGTTGCCGGATGTGCTCGATTTCAGCGCCGATTACCCTGAACACCGCTTCGATGTTCGGCCATACAGGACTGACAACAATCACGTGATCCCCCTTCGAGACGGCCATCTGCGCTGAAATATTGACGCTGAGCATGGCCGAGCCGGGGACGCTGATGCGGTCAGGGTGCACATCCACGCCATACAATCGATCAAGATAGCGCTTGAGTGCGGCGCGCAAGGTGGTGCGACCGCGAGTGTGCGTATAGAAGGTATGTCCTTGATCGAGCGATGCTTTTGCGGCCTCGCAAATGAAGTCCGGGGTCACTTCATCGCCTTCGCCGAACCACAAGGGTGTCACCGCCTCATCGTGCAGGCGTGCGAAGGCGGTGCGAGCAATGCCGTTTTGCTCGAAGGATTCGATTTCTGGTCGCAAAGCCGTCATGGCTGGTCTCCTGTTGCGTCAAGGAATTTCTCCTAGATATGCTAGGGTTCGACCTGCCGGTGAGATGTTCGTTGAAGGGAACGCATTATGCCAAAAAGCCCGCCAAAAATTAACCCTTGAAGCTCGTGGCGGATCCACCCGAATACTGCATTTTTTGAGAAGATTCACACATGAACCCAAGTAACAGAAAAGCGCTCGTGTTCGGCGGCACGTCTGGCATTGGGCTTGCCGTGTCGTTGCGCCTTGCGGCGCATGGCGCCAGGGTCGTCGCCATCAGTCGAAATCCTGAACGAGCGCGAGACGAATTGCCAAGCGAAGTGACCCTTGAGACATGCGATACGCGAAACGCTGAGGATGTCGAAGCGGTATTCAAGACCCATGCGCCCGTTGATCTTCTCGTCAACACGGCGACCGGCGGCGTTCGCGCGTCAGGCCCTTTTGCTGAGATGGACATGGATGCGTTCAAAGGCTCCTTTGACAAGCTGTGGGGCTATGCCAACACCGTTCGCTTCGGCCTGCCTCACATGAGCGAGGACGCAAGCATTGTGCTCATCACCGGCGCGCCCGCGAAGCGCAGCCTCACCGGACAGGTCGCGCTCGGCAGCGTCGGTGGCGCCATTCAAGCGTTTGTTCTCAGAATCGCACGCGAGATCGCGCCGAAGCGCATCAATGTCGTGTCGCCGGGCTTGATTGACACGCCGATGTTTGGCCCTGACCCGGAACTGCGCAAGAAGGCGCTCCAACCCGCAGTCGATCAATTCTTGATCAAGCGTCTTGGTACGCCAGACGAAGTGGCCGAAGCGGTCGAGTTTTTGATCTTGAACGAGTACGCGACCGGCACCACCATCGATGTCGATGGCGGCTGGCTGCTAAGCTAGTGCCATGCTCCTTCTGATCGACAACTACGACTCGTTCACCTACAACCTCGTCCAATATCTCGGCGAGATCGGCGCTGATGTGCGCGTCAAGCGAAACGATGAAATTCGCGTGGCGGACATTGCTGCCGACCTGCCTGAAATGATCGTCATCTCGCCCGGCCCGTGCTCGCCCGACGAGGCGGGTATTTCAGTTGAACTGGTGCGCGTCCTCGGCAAGGATGTTCCGATCTTGGGGGTGTGTCTCGGCCATCAGTCGATTGGTCAGGCTTACGGTGGGCGCGTTGTGCGCGCACGGCGCGTCATGCACGGCAAGGTCGCGCGTATCAGTCACGCGAATGAGGATGTGTTCGCTTCCATCGACGACCCGTTTGAAGCGACGCGCTATCACTCCTTGGTCGTTGAAGCCGATTCCTTGCCGGATTGCCTGCAGGTCACTGCGAAGAGCGCCGAACCCGAAGACCCAGACGAGATCATGGGGCTTCGCCACGACACCCATCCGGTCAGTGGTGTGCAGTTTCATCCTGAGTCAATCAAAACGCCGGCTGGACACGCGCTGCTAAAGAATTTCCTTGAGCAAGCGGATGCTTGGAATCGCAAGCGAGGCCGACATGCAAGACATGCAAACTGAAGCCGCCATCGCGCAGCTTGCATCGCGTCGAGACTTGGAAGAGCCGCAAGCCTACGCGGTGTTTCGCGCTGTCATGGGCGGCGAGGCGACCGAAGGACAGGTCGGCGCGTTGCTTGCGCTCATGCACGCGAAGGGAGCCGCGGTTTCCGAGATCGTCGGCGCGGCGCGTGTGATGCGTGAGAAGTCGCTCAAAGTCAATATTGATACCCCTCACTTGGTGGACACCTGCGGCACTGGCGGCAGTGGCCCCAACAAGCTATTCAATGTGTCCACCGCCGCGGCATTTGTCGCGGCCGCAGCCGGTGCGCGCGTGGCCAAGCACGGCAATCGGCGCGCGACGGGCACGAGTGGCAGCGCGGATGTGCTTGAGTGCGCCGGTGCCGCGATTGACCTTGATGGACAGGAAGTTGCAAGGTGTATTGAGCGCCTCGGCGTCGGGTTCATGTTCGCGCCAGCGCATCACAGCGCGATGCGTCACGTCATGCCGGTGCGCCGTGTTCTCGGCATCCCGACCGTCTTCAACATGCTTGGTCCGCTCACGAACCCTGCAAGCGCGCCCAATCAAGTCATTGGCGTCGGCAATCCGGCTTGGCTGCAGACCATGGCGGAAGCGCTCGATGCGCTCGGCAGCCGTCATGTGCTGCTGGTGCATAGCCATGGGCTCGATGAGATTGCCCTTGATCGAGAGACCGATGCGGTTGAACTCAAAGACGGCGCGATCTCGCGTCGCACCTTGGTGCCGGAGGATTTCGGTGTCAAGCGGACAAGCGCGGCATCGCTTGCGGCCACGGATGTTGATGCAAGCTCGAAGCTGGTTCGCGCGTCGCTCAGCGAGGTGGACAGCGCCGCGTCGTGCTTGGTGCGTATCAACGCCGCTGCCGCCCTCTATGTGGCCGGCCTCGCCAAGGAACTGAAGGAAGCATCTGCAATGGCGCTCGAAGCCGTGTTATCAGGCGAAGCCCTTGCCCGTTTCGAGGCCTTCATTGCGTTCACGCAAGAACTCCGGGGCGCGAGGCAAGCATGAAATCAGGCTCGATTCTTGATGAAATCCTGCGTGTCAAGCGAATCGAAGTCGCTGAAAAGCAGGCGAGCATGTCGCTTGCCGAGATTCGCGCGCGAGCCGCTGATCAACCCCGTGCGCGCGGCTTTCAGGATGCCCTCGAAGCGACTATTCATGCGGGCAAGCCCGCGATCATCGCGGAGATCAAAAAGGCGAGCCCGAGCCGGGGGGTGATTCGCGCCGACCTTGATGTCGGGCGCACGGCAGCGGCCTATGCGGCTGGCGGTGCCGCGGCGCTCTCTGTCTTGACAGACACGCGCTTTTTTCAAGGTCGAGACGCCTATGTGAATGATGCGCGAAACGCGGCTCGTCTGCCTGCGCTCAGAAAGGAATTCATCATTGATCCGTGGCAAGTCTACGAGTCGCGCGCGCTGCAAGCCGATTGCCTGCTGCTCATCGTCGCCGCGCTCAGTCAGTCCGAGCTTGAGGACTTGCATGGATGCGCCGTCGAAGCTGGCCTTGACGTGCTCGTTGAAGTCCACGACGAAGCGGAGCTTGATCGTGCGCTTGGGCTTCAAGCGGCGATGATCGGGATTAACAACCGCAATCTGCATGGGTTCGAGACGCATCTTGATGTGACGCGGCGTCTTGCGCCGAGCGCGCTCGGCAAGCGCTTGGTGGTTGCCGAAAGCGGCATCAAGTCGGCGGACGATATTCGTGCGCTTCGCGAGATTGATGTGCACGCCTTTCTCGTCGGCGAGTCGCTGATGGCATCCGATGATCCTAGGCGCGCGCTCGAAAGGATGGTCAGCGCATGAAATCGCCTTTGAAGACAGCCGGCCTTCGGCACGTGGCGCTGAACGTTACGAACTTGGAAGCTTGTCGCGACTTCTATGTGAACATTGTCGGCATGACTATTGAGTGGCAGCCAGACGCGGACAACATCTATCTTACGAGCGGCAACGACAATCTTGCACTGCATCGGGCGACTCGCGAATCTTCGCCGTCAATCGGTCAACGCTTGGATCACATCGGATTCCTGCTTGATTCACCAGAAGATGTCGATGCCTGGCACGCGCACATGCAAGCGCATGGCGTGACCATCCTCAAGGCGCCGAAGACGCACCGCGACGGCGCGCGCAGCTTTTACTGTGAAGACCCTGATGGCGTGTGCGTGCAAATGATCTACCACCCGCCGCTGGCGAGCACTACACGTTGAAACGAAAGTGCATGACATCGCCGTCCTGCACCACATAATCCTTGCCTTCCAAGCGAATCTTGCCGAGTTCGCGCGCTTCTCGTTCCCCGCCAGCCGCGAGCAGGTCACTCAATGACACCACTTCGGCGCGAATGAAGCCGCGTTCGAAGTCTGTGTGGATGGTGCCCGCGGCTTCTCTTGCGCATGTGCCTACGGGAATAGTCCAAGCGCGCACTTCTTTCGGCCCGGCGGTGAAGAAGCTATGCAACCCAAGCAGCGAGTAGCCTGCGCGTATCACCTTCGCGAGGCCGCGCTCGTCGATGCCCATCTCCTTGGCGAATTCATCCCGTTCATCGGCATCAAGCTGCGCGATTTCGGCTTCCAAGGCGTTGCATAGAGGGATCACTTCGCTTTCCCCCGCGGCATCACGAGCTTCTTGAAGCAGGCGGTTGTCGTCCGTGTCTCCATCGGCGCAGTTGGCGACGATGAGCATGGGTTTGGCGGTGAGCAGGCAGTAGGGCGCGGCGAGTTGCCGCTCATGTTCCACAAGGTTGATCTCGCGCGCGGCTCGGCCCGCGCCGAGTCCGTCGGCAAGCTTTTCGAGGAGGGCAAGTTCGCGCCTCGCGTCCTTGTCGCCCGCGCCCGCACGCCTTTTCACTTTGGACATGGCGCGCTCGACGGTATCGAGGTCTGCAAGGACAAGCTCGGTGTGGATGATCTCCATGTCGTCTTTCGGCGAAACTTCGCCGGACACATGTGTGATTTCGTCATCCTCGAAGCAGCGCACGACTTGGATGACGGCCTGCGTCTCGCGGATGTGCGCGAGGAACTGATTGCCGAGTCCTTCGCCTTGGGCGGCGCCGCTGACGAGCCCTGCGATATCGACGAAGGTCATGGCCGCCGGAATCACGGCTTGCGGCGAGTAGACCGCGCCCAAGCGTTCAAGGCGGGAATCAGGGACAGGCACAATCCCCTTGTTGGGTTCGATGGTGCAAAACGGGTAGTTCGCGGCTTCAATCGTTTCGCTGGTGAGCGCATTGAAGAGCGTTGACTTGCCGACATTCGGCAGTCCGACGATGCCGCATTGAAATCCCATTGCCCGAGTCCTTAGTCGTCCGACGACGGCGCGTGCAAAATATTCATTGCCGCTTCCATATCATCGTTCAGCAAGGGCGCCCACACGGCGTCGCTGATCTCGCATGACGCCAGCAGCAATTCGCGCTCTTCTTGCGGGGGGCGATAGTTGACAAGCCAAGGGACGGCGTTGCTTCCTTTTGGCGGCTGTCCTACGCCGAGCCTGAGTCGCTTGAAGCCGGGACCGATCACGCGAATGACATCGCGCACACCATTGTGGCCACCTGCGCCGCCGCCGTCCTTGAGGCGGGCAACGCCGGGCGCGAAGGCTGTTTCATCGTGGATGACAAGGACATCTTCGGCGGGGATGCGAAAGAACCGGCACACGCGCCCGACTGGCTGGCCGGAGAGATTCATATAGGTCAGCGGTATCAGGCAGCGGCGAGCTTGGCCGTAGATCGGCGCGCGGACAAAGTCCGACTTGTAGCGGGCAGCATGGGCCGCCTCAAGCCCGTGACGCCGCAACAGCGCACGCAGGCAGTTCGCGCCTAGGTTGTGGCGTGTGTCTTTGTAGGCATCGCCGGGGTTGCCGAGACCGACGATCAACTGAATCGCCATGCCTCAAATGTACCTCCCTGTCACGCAGCTTCTTGCTCTTCGTCGCCTTCGTCCGCGTCCTCCTCATCTTCATCGACCTTGCCGCCGCGGCGAGTCGTGATGCTCACGACTGGACTGTCGTGTACATGATCGGTGGCATGGAGAAACTCGACGCCTTCGGGCAGCGAGAGGTCGGACAGATGAATGGTTTGCCCGGCCTCAACTTCGGCCAAATCCACCTCGATGTATTCCGGGAGGTGCTTGGGCAGGCAGCGGATTTCGAGTTCCGTGATTGACCGGGCAATATTGCCGCCGCCGAGCTTGACACCGATGCAGGTTTCTTCGTTGAGGAAATGCAGCGGCACCGAAACCTGAATCTCGTTGTCTTCGCTGATGCGCAGCAGGTCAAAATGCAGCACGCGATTGCTCGCCGGATGGCGCTGCAGGTCTTTGACGACGGTTGGAATCTGCTCGCCGTCAAGCTCGGCATTGAGCACTTGCGAGAAGAACGATTCCTCCTGCAGCGCTTTGCCGAATTCGACATCCGAGATCATGACGGATTGGGTATCGCCCGCTTCGCCATAGAGCACGCCCGGAATCATGTGTTCGACGCGGCGAAGCCGCCGGCTCGCATTGGTGCCGCGCACGCTTCTCTGTTGGAGTTGCAAAGTGATTTGTTCGCTCATAACTGGCTGTTTCCTGTACTTCTTCGTGTGATTTCGGCGTTGCTCGCAAGGCGCTCCGCTACCGGAACATGACGCTGATGGATTCTTCGTTGCTGACTCGGCGAATCGCTTCGGCGAGTAGCGGCGCGAGAGATAGCTGCTTGATTTTCGGCACCGCCTGTGCCTCGGGCGTCAGTGGAATGGTGTCGGTGACAAACATCTCATCGACGCCTGATTCGGAAATAGTCTCAAGCGCATTCCCCGATAGCACCGCGTGCGTGATGTAGGCGATTACCTTGCATGCGCCGCGACGTTTGAGTTCATCTGCGGAATTGCAGAGTGTACCCGCAGTATCGACGATGTCATCGACAAGGATGCAGGTGCGGTTCTCAACGTCGCCGATGATGTTGACGACCTCGGCCTCGTTCGGTGTCGGACGGCGCTTGTCGATGATGGCAAGCCCAACATCGTGCATCTGCTTGGCGATGGCGCGCGCCCGCACGACGCCGCCCACGTCCGGCGAGACAACGAGCGGGTTCTCGTAGTTTCTGGAGAGCGCATGGTCGATGAGCACCGGCGAGCCGTAGACATTGTCCACCGGAATGTTGAAGAAGCCTTGAATTTGGTCTGCGTGCAAATCGACGGTCAGCACGCGATTGATGCCGGCAACCGCCACCATGTCGGCGACAACTTTTGCGCTGATGGAAACGCGCGCCGAGCGCGGTCGGCGATCTTGCCGCGCATAGCCGAAGTAGGGGAGTACGGCGGTGATGCGGTGCGCCGAAGAGCGACGCACGGCATCCGCTAGGATGAGCAGCTCCATCAGATGGTCGTTGGCGGGCCGGCAAGTCGATTGCAGCAAAAAGACATCTTTGCCGCGCACGTTCTCCCTGACTTCAACATTGATCTCGCTGTCCGCGAACCTGTCCACCGACGCTTCGCCAAGCGCGGTGCCAAGCTCATAGGCAATGTTCCGGGCAAGGTCCGAATTGGAGTTGCCGGCAAAAAGTGTTGGTATGGTCATGTGTCTTGCGGAAGAAATCGCGGCGGTCAGGCGGCATCTCAAGCGGACGGCATTTTAACCGTTTGATGGCAGGGGTGGCAGGATTCGAACCTACGATACCGGGATCAAAACCCGGGGCCTTACCACTTGGCGACACCCCTTGAACGTATGCTCGCATCCCCAGATAGCGATATTTGGGGCGCGAAAGTGGAATTGTCATAGTTGCGGGTTGCGGGTGTCAACTGGCAAGCACCAGAAAACTCAGCGCACCAATGGAACACGTATACTTGCTCGCACTGTAGGCATCGGTCGGTTGAGGTGCGCTCCGTACCGTCAGAGGTACAAACAATGGCGAGAATAGCCCCTTGGAACTTGGTGAAGTTCACCCGCGAGTGTTTTGCGCCTCTGGGCGGAGTGGAACTTGAAATACCGCCGCGCGGCCCGGTGCGCGAGCCGTCGTATTTCCGCCCTCGGTAGACAGAGCATGGCATGCCAGTAACACCTGAAAAAGTATATTGTGCTCTGAGCACAGCACTCAGCAACAGCCTGAGCCAGACACGTGAGCTGAAAGGATCAAACTCAAATCCTCTTCGATCAGCGCTATTTTTAAGCAATGCTTGCTGTAAGCTAAATCCCGTTGTAAACCCGGAATGTAAATGGAAGAAACATCACATCGAGGTCGGTGAGAGCTTCGTTAGGAAACCGGGCGAGTGGTTGCTCGACTGCGTTTGGACCGAAGAAGCTTGTTTGTGCCTTCGAGACCCGAGGGCAAGAACAATTAAGGTACGGAATCGAATCGAGTGCGCTTTCGAGTGCGAGAGCTCAACCAACGGTGGCGAGTTCTTCAAAGACTTCAGTAAGCTCTTGGTGGTAACGAGCCCTCTGAAGATCTTTGCCGCAGGCCTTAATCAAACGAAACCGTATTATGAGACGTATATTGAACGTCGGATTTGCGAGATAGAAGAGATCCTAACGAAAACCGCTAACGAGTCGAAAAAAAGTGATTGGTACGTCGCATTTTGGCCTTCGCCATTGAATAAGGGCTCGAACTCATTGTGGAAGCAATTGGATACTGACTCATACTCGCATCTCAATGGAATTACGCTGTATTCTCGATTAAAGGGCACCGGGTCAGACCAGTTTAAGCGCTTCGAATGTCCGGTCAAGCACGACGGGTGACTCATACCGTAACCATTGCATTCATCTCAGACCTGCTTTCATTACATAACTCATTTGAGTATGGGCTCAATCACTTTTGGTGAAATCAACGTTTCGCTGAAAGTTGCACTACAGGCTTGAATGTAGGTTCTCAGCGCTCAAGGCTCAGCGGTCGCGAACCATCCGTGTCGTGAGATACGCCGAGTTCGCTGAGAAGATGTTTCATGTCGGCGTGAAGCGATGTCCGTTCTTTCTCGTAATGGGCCTTGGAAAATTGCATCTCGACGTAATCGAAGAAAGAGGGGAGCCCGAGGTCCCACGGGCCGTCGGGGTTGAGGCTTGGCGACCAAAGCAACCCCAAATGACCAAAGTGCGTGTTTGCTTGAGATGTTGTTTGTATTGATCGGTCGTCTCGCCCCGGGCCATGATCGAGACCTGACCGGATGGCTTTGCGGATGATCTGTGTATCGATTTGGAATCGGTCAACATGCTCGCCTTGCGCTTTCCAAATCGCCCCGAGCTGCAACGCGCAACCGGTCAACCCTTTATGCTCCAAATCGCGCCATGCGCTCGCATACCGATTGAGAATCGCCTGTCCGAACCTGTGGTCGATCTCGCCGCCAGCCTTAAAGTCGGCGGTGTCGTTGTGGTTCCGTGCGGCTTGCAATGCGGCTTTGCCGAGCGATTGAAGAAAATATGGACTCCCTTTGCATTTGGCGAGCATGTCCGTCAAGTTGTGATCATTGTCAATGCTCACTTCTGCGGCGGCCAGTGTCGTTGTGATTGCCTTGCGGCAATCTTCGATTGTCAGATCGTTCGGCGTTGGTGCGGAACGTTCTTCTTGTGCACGGTCTCGAAACCAAGTGGCTTTGCACCCTTCGTCGCTGAGCACATCGAGTGTGTCAGGCGTGCCTGCAAGCACGATGCCGACTGAGCGTTCGGGTTCCCGCGCCAATGCTTGTATGGCGTTGAGCAATCGTCCTAAGACATCGGGTTTCGCGCCATGCGCTTCATCCACCAAGAGCATCAAAGGCGCGTTTGGCGAGCTGTCCATGACAGACTCCAGGCACGATTGTATTTCCACAAACTGATGCCCTTCGGTCGTCTTGTGTGCAACTTCGACGCCACCGGATGTCTCGCCTTTGAGAACGAGTGCGTTTGCGCCGGCTTTGACATCGCCTCGATAGGTCTCCGTCGTTTCACTTGGCGGCGCCATGTGCTTTGACAGGCGACCAATCAAGTGCCTGCTTGACAGCAACGCGTTGTCGCCGGTCATACTCACCACATTTGCCTTTCCTGTGCGCTGCAACCCTTGCTGCAAGGCACTGAGCAGTGCGGTCTTACCAGTGCCCCTCGGACCATGTAAGAAAACACCGATGATGGACGGGCTTGCGTAAGCTGATTCGTCGCAGACTTCGTTCACAAGTCTGATTAGCTGCGCCATCTGCTGTTCACGACCGACAAGCATGGGTGGTATCGCGCTCGAACCCGCTGGAAACACCTTTTCGAAATGCCCGGCCTGATAGTTATCCCGGATGTGTTTCTTTATGTCTTCCGGCAAAGTATCTGTCGAAATGTCAGCAAATACATCGCGTTGTTTCTTCTGTGCCATGGCCTCATGACGCAATGCGTTTCTTTGCTTGATTATACCGTCCGCCACTCCTTGGACGGCAACGGATTACGAAACCGCGTCTTGATTACTCGTCTCTGCCGTAGGGCGTGTCACCACATAGCATCCCACGCACAACAAAATTGCGCCCACGAGTGTCGGCACAGGCCAGCCTTCAGTGCTCAGTGCCGCGATCGCGGTGGCAACCACCATGGCGAACACGGCAAGCGCCTTGGCACGCTTTGGAATGGCGCGATGCTGCTGCCATGCGTGCAGCGCAGGCCCGAATCGTGGATGCGCAAGCAGCTTCGCTGCGAGCTTGGGTGATCCACGCGTAAAGCAGGCGAGCGCTAGGATGAGAAACAGAGTCGTCGGCAGCAGCGGCACCACGACGCCGATCACACCGATGCCCACGCACGCGAATCCGAGCACCCTCCATGTCAGCACCGCGAATCCTGGCTTGGTGGGCGCACTTGCGCTCACGTCGCTGCGAAGATCTACGCTCGATTCGCCATCACGCATTGACGGCTTCTGAGCCCGATTCACAGCGCGCGGCGACTTGGGTTTCAATTGCCTCTGATAGCGCAATGTTGCAGCGGAACGCCTGCGCCGACTCCTCAAGTATTGCGTCGCGATTGTGCAGCGATTCGCCCGCCTGATCAATACGCGCACGGTACGAGGCAACGAACGCGCGAACGTCGTCAATATCAGGAAAGTCGAAAAAGCTCAGGGCTTTTGGGTCCAGCGACAAGGTCTTCGCGAGTTGTGTGCGCAGGACGCGGCCACCATTTAAGTCGCCGAGATAGCGTGTATAGGCGTGCGCGATCAGACGTGCACCATCGCCTGCGCCCGCCATGCGGACGCGCTCGGCGTAGTGTTCTGCAGCGGACAGCGCGGGCGGCTCAAATTCTGTGGCTGCCGAGATTTCTTCAAGATCAGCTCGGATCGCCTCAGTGCGATAGACGGCGGGCAGCGCGAGAAGGCCGACGCCATTGCTTTTCGTGTGGGTGGCGAGCGCATTCTCCATCGCTTCATAGACTGGAAGCAGACCCCTGAGCAGCGATGCGTACCCGTCAAGCGTGCCGCGCCCTTTCAGCAATGCGCCGACAAATCCAGTGCGCTCCGCCTGGCGGTGAAGGGTGCTCGTTCGCTCGCGGAGCGCTGCGGAGAGAGTGCCTGCTTTCACATTCATGTTTATTTTCCGGTTCAAGGGCTCAGTTGCCAAGACACGGCGAGCTTGTAGTTTCGTCCGGGTTCGGAGACACCTTGGTACACCCGCTCATAGTTCTTGTCAGTCACATTATCAATGCCGAGGTCGAAACGAAGACGCTGCTCGGCAATGCGAGGTCGCCATGTCGCGTATACATCGACTACGCCGTAGCCGTCGCGCTCTTCGGCGACACCCACACCGCCAGCGATCGCGAAGCTGCCGCTGGCGGTGAGGCCATCGATATTGTCGGTGCTAGCGCCGCGCCGTTTGAAATCGTCGGCAATCTGCAAACGCAGACCAAGCGTTGCATCCACCTCGGACAGATTCGTTCCGATATCGAGCGCTAAGCGGTCGGGTGTCAGCGAACCCAAATCATCCCCGGTCGTGGTATCCATGCCTTCAATGCTAGCAAACGCCAGACGCGCGTACATGCTTGCTGCCTGGTAGCTGAGCTCCGCTTCCCAGCCCGACAGTTCGGCCTCGTTGATGTTGGCGGATTGGGTCGTACCGAATGTGCACGGCTGAAAGAACGGTGGCACGAAGCATGATGGGTCTGGCTCTGAGAGAACGCTGATGCCGATCAGATCATCGGCTTCGGTGTCAAAGTGGCTCAGCTTGACTTGAACTCGGTCTCCTTCGGTCAGCACGCTAGAAAAATCGAGCCCGAAGCCGAGCTCAAAGGTCACGCTCTGCTCGGGTACGAGGCTCGCATTGGACGTGAAGTTGTTGGAGGCGAACACGAGCGACCCTCGCATCGGATTGAACAGGACCGGATGCGGGATACTGAAATGTACGCCGGAAAGATACAATTCATTGACCGACGGCGCGCGGAAAGCTTCCGAATAGGCGCCAAAAAGCTTTAGCCAACCGAGCGACGAGGGCGAGAAGCTTGCCGAGAAACGCGACGACACCGCTTCGTCTTTGTTGTTGCCTCCGCTCACTGTGTCGGGCGAATTGTCGAAGCGATCAAAGCGGATACCCGGAATCAAAAGAAATCGACCAATGTCGGTATCGATCAAGGTCTCTAGCTGGCCGAACACGCCCGTGAATTCGCTTCTGGCGTTCGGCACACCGTTGCGGCGTCGGTCCATGGTGCGATTGTCGAGTCCGGTCTGCTCATCCCGATACCAGTCGGCGCCAACGGTCAGTGTGGTGTCCGTGCGACCAAGCACAATGCGCGATGCGTTGCGCAGGTTGAATCCAACAGTACCGATTTCGCGGACGGTTGTTCGAGGCAGGGTTGGATCAAACTCGACCACATCGGTATTGGAGACGTAGGCGGTCATGTCGAGAGCGAGCCAGTCGTTGCCCGCAGGGTAGTAGGCGAGGCCCGCCTTGTAGGTGTGTGAATCGATGTCCTTGTCAACCTCGCGGTCAAGCACATCGTTGCCGGTGCCGAGTGTGCCTTGGCCGTTGTTCGGTTCGATCACCTTGTTACCGAATCGCTGCCATGACAGGTCAAGGGTAAGCTCGTCGGTCAGCGCTTGGCGGCCTTTGATAAGCGCGGTGTCAATCTCGTCGTCTGACGGCAAGTCAACACCGGAGCCGAGTGAGATGTTGCCCGATTGCCGAATGCCGAAGCTTGCAATGCCATCGAATCCGCCTCGGCGGGCAAACGCGGTGGCCGAGCCAAGCGCCTCGTCGTTGACGCTGTGATATCCCGTGCGGAATCGAAAGCCCCAGGGCTGATCCGACAGGTCGGACGCCGCCACGCTCTCAATCGCAAGCACTCCGCCAACTGCGCCTGACCCATAGAGCGCCGAGGCACCGCCGCGCAAGACCTCAGCCCTGCCAACGACTTCTGGGTCCACGAAAAAGCGGCCATCGTGTGCGGATATAAAGTTCTGACGCACACCGTCAAGGAGCACCAATACGTTCTCGCCAGTTAAGCCGCGAATGGCGGGCAATTCGCCTGTCCGTCGCGGGCCGCCGCGGAACTCCAGACCAGGCACATCGCGCAGCGCATCTGACATCGAAGACGGTGCGCGCGCCTCTAGCTCGTTCCGGTCGATCACGGTCACATGACCTGGATAGTCAAACACCGGGATCGGATTTGACGTGCCGTAGACGGTCATCGTCTCGATTGGGAGGTCACTCTCGCCCCCGACACGCTCTGATGGCGTCTCATCGTTTGCGAGTGTGGCGTTGCCAGCAACCAGCGTCAATAGGATTGACGCACGAAGCGTTGTCACGATTTTTGCATGCGCATATCCAACCACCATAGAAATTCCTTCGACCAATGGAGCAGGGGTACGCATATAAACACAAATGCGAATCATTCGCAAATTTTATTTGTGTCTTTGCTATTCATGTCTCAAGGGCAGGGCTCTTTGCTGTTCGCAAGGTCCGGAATAGATGCGGCTGGCAACACGCTGATGTGCTCGTTGACCGGATAGGCACGACGCGTCGGGCAAACAACATAGAGGTGGTCAAGCGCCAAGATGTCCACCGCGCCGTAGAGCGCCTTGCCAAGCTTCGGTGCTTCGCTGAACTTCATTTCAAAACCGATGCGCTTGCCCTCTTGGTCGATGATGAGGTCGATTTCGCCGCCGGCGTGTGCGGCCCAAAACCATGCCGATGGAGGGTTCAAGAGGGAGAGGATTTGCTCGATGAGGAAGCCTTCCCATGACAATCCGACGATTCCATGTCCCATGAGGGTTTGCTGCGTCTCTATGCCAAGCAGCGCGTGAAGCAGCCCCGAGTCTCTGAAATACACTTTTAGAGCCTTCACTTGCCGCTTGTTGACATTGGTGTGCCAAGGTTGAAGCTGGCGAATCATGAACGTGCCGGTCAGCATGTCGAGGTAGCTGCGCAGCGTTTTGTCCGACGCGCCCAAGGACCGGCCAAGTTCAGACGCATTCCAAGTACGCCCGTGCCAGTGCGCGAGCATCGTCCAGAATCGTCGCATGGCGATTGGAGGAATGCGGATGCCAATCTCAGGCATGTCACGCTCAAGAAATGTGCGAATAAAGCCTTGTCGCCAAGCAAAGCTGTCCGCATCGGAAGACGCAAGGTATGCGCGCGGAAAGCCACCCCGCAGCATGAGCGAGAGCAGGTCCGCGCTGCCGATTTCTTGCATATTGAAACCTGCGATATCGACGAATTCGATACGACCCGCTAAAGATTCCGATGCGCCGCGAACGAGGTCGGGCGAAGCGCTTCCGAGTATCAGGAATTGTGTGTCAGACTTCGGCCGGTCAACAAGTACGCGCAGGGTGCGAAAGAGCGACGGCATGCGCTGAATCTCGTCAAGCACGACAAGGCCCGTGAGTTCACCGAGGGTGAGCTCCGGGTTTGCGAGCGCGCGAACGTCCTGTTCAGACTCAAGATCGAAGACGGTAGCCGCTTTCCCTTGCGCAAACTGATTCGCAAGCGTTGTCTTACCGCTTTGCCGAGGGCCGAGCAGCGCGGTGATGGGGGATCGGGCGGTACTGACCGACAGCCGCTCAAGGTATGTGGTTCGTTCAATCATGCGGTTGAGTATAGCGTAATTCTTTGAAAATTCGGACTGATATTCCGAATTTTCAAAGAAAAAGCCCCCGACTGAAGACGCTTGAGCGAAATCTCATGCGTGGGTTCGCAGGCTCCTCGCCGGAGCCAGCGCCCGCTGAACTCAAGCTTGGCTCTATATGATCGTCAATCGACCTTCCAAATAGGCCAGCCAAGCGCAGAGACGGTCGAAGTCACATGAATTGGCATCGTGTTCGCGAGCGTTCATAGTGGTGACGTTACACAGAAGAAATTCCCTGCTTCGCCCCTTGGAGTCGTATCACCACTGCGTCACCAGCGCCCGGTGAACTCGATCCCGAGGCCGTTCTCAGGCGGCGCGCCCGTGTAGGCCCGCCGGAACGCGCTGATCCCGACCGCCATGTCCGCCGCGGCCGCGCCC
>JAPOTJ010000090.1 GCA_026709225.1 Gammaproteobacteria bacterium
CCCTCGGCGATTGTGCTCACTCTGAATCACACTTATTTATGGGACAGGACACTAGGGTAACTTCGCCGCAATGCGCACCGCATCGATGCCAGCCGCTTCGGCCGCATCGAGAATGCGCACCACCGCGCCGTGGCTGGCTCCTGTATCGGCATCGAGCACCACGATCGGATGATCTGCATCTGACAGGCGCGCTTCGAGGTACGCGAATGTGACGGCTTCACCTGAGAGGAAATAGCTGTCCTCAGCATCCACTGCAATACGAAGCTCATTGGTGTGAAGCTCGACCTCGCTCGCGGCTCGCGCACTCGGCAGCTCAAGCTCGAACGCGAACTCTGGCATCAGGCGTGCGCTGACCATGAAGAAGATCAGCAGCAGCAGGACGACATCGACCAAGGCCGTCAACTCGATGCGCACGGGCGAGCGTCGTTGTCGGGTGCTCGCGGTCATGCGCCTGCTGCTCGTCGCTGCCTGAGCAGCGCGCGCGCCGCTGATTCGATGTCATGCGACAAGCGCACGACGCGGCGATCAAAGTGTCCAACACAGAGCAGGCAGGGGATCGCCACCGACAGACCTGCCGCGGTGGTGATGAGCGCTTCGGATATGCCACCCGCCAAAGGCGTCGGGTCACTGCCTTGACGCACCATCAGCTGCGCAAAGACATCGATCATGCCAAGGACCGTGCCCAAGAGCCCGAGCAGCGGCGTGACCGAGGCGATCGAGGCCAGCCAGTTCAAAGAACGCTCAAGGCGAAGTGTCGCTGCATCAAGCGCTTCCGCGATGCGTTCTCGCATGGCCGCCTCGCCCTCGGGCGCGGCTTCGAGCACTTGGGCGAGCACCCGCGCCAGCTCGCTTTTGCCAAGCGCTGCCCGCGCATCGCTGATCGGCGCATCCTGCGCGGCCTGCAAGACACCCGCCGGCAGCACCTGCGAACGCGACAAGCTGCATGAGCGTTCGATGATGATGCCGAGCGCCACGACCGAGCACAGGCCAATCGGCCACATCAACACGCCGCCTGATGTTACGAGTTCAAGCACGTTCACATCCCCGCCAAGTGGCGTAGAGTATAGGGAATTCGCCGTCAATTGCACGCATGGGTCACAAGCTCGACATGCCGACGAAAGGCCGAGGCGCGCTTTCAAGCCTTGAAGGCCGCTTCGAGACCCAGTCGCTCGCCCACGACCCTGAATTCAACCACGAAGAAGCGACGATTCAAACCGGCACAGAGATCTTCGAGGACAAGGCGCGATCAATCATCTCAACCAATGCCTCGCCCGATCTCGGCTTTGAGCGATCAATCAACCCCTACCGCGGCTGCGAGCACGGCTGCATCTATTGCTATGCACGTCCAAGCCACGCCTACCTGAATCTCTCTCCCGGTCTCGATTTTGAGACCAAGCTGTTCTACAAAGCAAACGCCGCCGAACTACTTCAAAAAGAACTCGGCGAGCCGGGCTACGTGCCAAAGCCCATCGCGCTTGGCACCAACACCGACCCCTACCAGCCTATTGAGCGCAAGCTCAAGATCACGCGCTCGCTGCTCGAAGTGTTGAGCGAGACCAATCATCCCTGCACCATCGTCACCAAGGGGACACTCATCGAACGCGATTTTGACGTGCTTGGCCTGCTTGCAAGCCGCAAGCTCGTCTCGGTGATGGTCAGCGTCACCACGCTTGACAACGATTTGAAGCGCGGCCTTGAGCCGCGCACACCTGCGGGCGCGAGACGCATCGAATGCATTCGCGCCTTACGCGAAGCTGGCATCGATACAGGCGTGCTGGTGGCACCGGTGATCCCGCGCGTGAACGATCACGAAATGGAGGACATCCTGCAAGCGGCGCGAGATGCAGGTGCAACGCGCGCTGGCTATGTGCTGATTCGTCTCCCGCACGAGGTTGAGCCGCTGTTCACAGAATGGCTTGAAGCTTATGTCCCGCAGCGAGCCGCGCATGTGCTCGCGCTCATTCGCGACTGCCACGGCGGGCAGGTCTACGATGCGCGATTCGGCAAGCGCATGCGCGGGCAAGGCGCTGTCGCTGAGCTGATCGGCAAGCGATTTGCCATTGCGCGCCGCCGCCTTGGATTCGAGACGGCGCGCAGCGACCTCGATGTCTCGCGCTTTTGCAAACCCCGCACGCCGGGGCAGTTGGAAATGTTCTGAAGCGAACGCTCGCATTGCAAGTCGTTCCTAGAATAGTGGACAATGCGCGTTCACTTACGGGCGCAGGGCCTGAATAGACGAGGGCATGCCGCGGGAAGAACAGATTGAAATGGAGGGGCGGGTCGTCGAAACGCTGCCCAACACCATGTTCCGGGTGGAACTTGACGCCGGACATGTGGTCACCGCGCATATCAGCGGCAAGATGCGCAAAAACTACATTCGCATCCTCAAAGGCGACAAGGTGCGCGTTGAACTGACGCCCTACGACCTCAGCAAGGGCCGAATTACCTATCGCGAGCGTTAGTCGCTGGGGCGCGTTCGCCCTAGTCAACGTTCTCGACTTCACGCGCCTTTTTTGGACTGCTTGGAGGCGTGGGTGATTCCGCGCTGACGGCAAGATCACCATCGACCACGCGCACCTTCGCGGTGCCGCCTTTTTGCGCGAGAACGCCGAACAGGATGTCCTCGGCAAGCGGCCGCTTGATCTTCTCTTGAATGAGCCGGTGAATCGGCCTTGCGCCCATCTTGTCGTCATAGCCTTCTTCGACAAGCCAGTCAACCGACGCGTCGTCAACATCAAGCTGCACTTTCTTGGCGTCAAGCTGCGCTTGCAGCTCGGTCAGGAACTTGTCCACCACAGTCCGAACAACCTCGGGAACCAGCTTATTGAATTGAATGATGGCGTCAATTCGATTGCGGAATTCTGGCGTGAATAGTTTTTTCAGCGCCTCGCCGCCGTCGGTCGTGTGATCCTGCTCAACAAATCCAACCGAGCTGCGGCTCATCGCCTGCGCCCCCGCATTGGTCGTCATGATCACCACGACGTTGCGAAAATCGGCCTTGCGCCCGTTGTTATCGGTGAGTGTGCCGTGATCCATCACTTGCAGGAGCAGGTTGAACACCTCCGGATGCGCCTTCTCGATCTCGTCGAGCAGCACCACAGAATGCGGGTGCTTGGTAACGGCATCGGTGAGTTGCCCGCCCTGGTCGTAGCCGACATAGCCCGGCGGCGCACCAATGAGTCTCGACGCCGTGTGGCGCTCCATGTACTCGGACATGTCGAAGCGTAGCAGTTCAACGCCCATGATGAGCGCGAGCTGGCGGCATACCTCGGTCTTGCCGACGCCAGTCGGCCCGGCGAAGAGGAAGCTACCAATCGGCGTTTGATCCACTTTCAAGCCCGCGCGCGAGAGCTTGATCGCCGATGAGAGCGTCTCGATGGCCTCGTCCTGTCCAAAGACCACCATCTTGAGCTGGCCTTCAAGGTCGCGCAGTGCCTCACGATCGGACGTGGACACCTGATGCGACGGGATGCGGGCGATCTTGGCAACGACTGATTCGACTTCGCCGGCACCGATGGTCTTTTTGCGCCGCGCCTCCGGCACAAGCTGCTGCGCCGCGCCCGCCTCGTCAATGACATCAATGGCCTTGTCGGGCAGGAAACGGTCGGTGATGTAGCGCGCCGAGAGCTCGGATGCACTGCGCAGCGCCTTGTCGGTGTAGCGCAGCGCATAGTGATCCTCGTAGCGCGATTTCAGGCCCTTGAGGATTCGATAGGTGCTCTCGACATCCGGCTCTTCCACGTCGATCTTCTGAAAGCGCCGCGAGAGCGCACGGTCCTTGTCGAAAATGCCGCGATACTCTTGGTAGGTCGTGGAGCCCATGCACTTGATGTCGCCAGCGGCGAGCGCCGGCTTCAACAGGTTCGACGCATCCATGACGGTGCCGGAAGCCGAACCCGCACCAATGATGGTGTGAATTTCGTCGATAAAGAGGATGACATCGGCTTCGCCGGAGAGCTCGTTGATCACCGCCTTGAAGCGCTTCTCAAAATCGCCTCGGTAGCGCGTGCCCGCAATCAAGCTGCCAAGATCGAGCGTGTAGACCGTGCTCGCAGCGACCACTTCGGGCACTTCGCCGTCCACAATGCGCTTCGCAAGGCCTTCGGCGATGGCCGTCTTGCCGACGCCGGACTCGCCCACGAGCAAGGGATTGTTCTTGCGCCGCCGACTGAGCACTTGCACGACGCGCTCAAGCTCGTGCTCGCGGCCAATCAGAGGGTCAATCTTGCCCGACTGCGCCAGTTCATTGAGGTTGGTGGCAAAGCGTTCCAATGCGGACTTGCCTTCCCCCTGCTCACTTTCAACTTGCGCACCTGCTGATGCCGCGCCCGCAGATTCTTCCCCGCCACCGCCTTCGCCGCCAACTTTGGTAATGCCGTGCGAGACAAAATTGACACAATCGATACGCTCAATGCCCTGCTTCTTGAGGAAGTAGACGGCTTGACTTTGCTGTTCGCTGAAAATGGCGATCAACAGGTTGGCGCCAGTCACTTCTTTTCGTCCGGAAGTTTGCACATTGAAGACCGCACGCTGCACGACCCGCTGAAAAGCAAGCGTCGCTTGCGTTTCCCGCGAATCGTCACCAGCGGGGAGCCTCGGCGTGTTCTGTTCAATGTGCTCGGTCAGGCTGCTGCGCAGCCGGTCAAGGTCGGCGCCGACCGCGCGCAGCACTTCAAGCGCGCGCTGCTCATCAAGCAGCGCCAGCAGCAAATGATCAACGGTGACATACTCGTGGCGCTGCGCCCGCGCGCCGTGGAACATCTCGTTGAGCACCTGCTGCAAGGAATCACTCAGCATGACACACGTCCAAGGTCTGTCGCTTTGCGTGACGGATTGATTGGCTCATTGGTCTATCTTACTCGCTTTCAATTCCGGCGGTCAGTCAGCGGCTTCGACCCGCGACATCAGTGGATGATCGTGCGACTGCGCGTAGTTATTGACCTGTTCGGATTTGGTCTCGGCGACATCGCGCGTGAAGATGCCAACGACAGCGCTGCCTTGCTTGTGCACCGCGAGCATCAGCTGCGTTGCCTTTTCGCGCCCGAAGCCGAAAAAGGTCTCAAGCACATGCACAACGAATTCCATCGGCGTGTAGTCGTCGTTCAATAGGACGACTTGATAGCGCGGCGGCTGCTTGGTAGCGGGCTTTTGCGCCTCGACCTCAAGGTCGCCCTTAAGCAGCTCATCCTGAAGTCTCGTCTCACTGCGGCTCTCTGACAATCTCTTGCGTCCACTGCGCGCTGAACTTTGATGGCATAGTATCGGCCACTGTCGCCACTTGAACAAGTCCTTTCGTGCTGGCTGTCCACATTGACTCAGTTGACCAGTCCCTTGCAGACGCTCAGGAGCGCATCTTCACAGCGTTCCAAGCCTTCGATCCGCGTGTCTACTTTCGCAGCGAACGCCTGCCGCCTGCGGTCAGCAAGCGGCGCTCGAACATTGCAATCACGTCCTTGACCTCAGCGCTCGCTGCCGCCTCGAATGTGGGCAAGGCAGCGGGTCGGTGCTGGCTTCACTGCCACCACAGGCATGACCGGGCCTACGACTGGCAGCCACGATGCAAGTCCCGTAAAGCGCTGCCTGAAGCGCGGGATTGGCTGGTGTGATCGTGCGCCTGATGCGTGACCCGCTGCTGCACGTGTTGCTTGCCGGCGGCTTCATTTATCTGCTGTACGCTTGGACGCAGCCCACGCCCGTGGACGACGACCACATTGTCGTTGACGAATCGGCGCTTGCTTCCTTCATCGCCAAGCGTGCGGCAATGGCTGACATGGACGCCGCCGGCGCACGACTTCGCGCCATGCGCGAGGATGATCTGGATGTCTTGATCAAGGCATTTGTGCGCGAGCAGGCACTCCTTCGGGAAGCGCGGCGACTTGGCTTTGATCAGGAAGATTATGTGATGGAGCGACGGCTCGTGCAGCGCCTCGAATTCGCCCTCGTCTCGCTCGCACATCTTGAGGCTCGCCCAAGCGAAGAGGCCCTGCGCGACTTTTACGCGCAGCATATCAACTTGTACAAGATGCCTGCGCACATCACCTTCACCCATGTGTACTTGAACCCGCGCCTGCGCGGGGAAAACATACTTGAGGACGCACATCGCCTGCTACGAAAGTTGCGCGAAGAAGCCGTCGATTTTGCCGATGCCCTACGCTATGGCGATCAATTCCTATACCACCGAAACTACGTGGACCGACGGTACGAAGACATTGCTGACCATTTCGGTGCGGACATGGCGACGGCACTCTTTGCGGGCGCACCATCGCTTTCCACTTGGTCGCGGCCATTGACTTCGACGCACGGTGTGCATCTTGTGCTGGTGCATGCGCTTCGCGAGGCCATGACACCGCCATTCGAGACGCTGCGCACCACGCTCGCGCGCGACTATGCGCGCGAGCGTGAGCGCACGGCGCTTGACCAAGCCGTACAGCGTATTATTGATCGTCAGCGTGTTCGAATCGAGGTTGCAGCCGACGCTTCCGGCGATGAATAAGCAGTTATTCGTATTAGGGCGTGTTCACACTATGCCCGCTGACGCTGCCGAGACCCGTTTTCCGCCAGACAAGGCCGAGCGAGCGCTGTGGGGCTTACCCCCCATGAGCGAGCGAGAACGAAGGCTGGCGGAAAACGGGGCCGGCCCGAAGGGTTGTCGCCTGAGCAAGAGCCGGAGCGA
>JAPOTJ010000005.1 GCA_026709225.1 Gammaproteobacteria bacterium
CACAGCCCTTCTCCTGCGCGCTGAACCCACACTTATTTATGGGACAGGACACTAGTTCATTTGAGTTTTAAGCCGGTTTACTCGATCAGCAATTCAACGCGCACATCTTCACTGCTAAGCTCAATCGCACCCGATGCAACCTCAATGTCGCCCTCGGCGGCGATGGCGCTGCCAGAATAGGCGATACGCGCGACTACTTGCACGCGGCTCGCATCGGACAGTCTATTCGTCTCAAGCATGGCATCCTGATCGGTCAGGCGAACGCTTGACGGCAGGTCAGCGAACGTCAAGCGCTTCACGGCGAGCGGCGGACCGGACGCTTCGAACTGGCGCGCAAGCACGAACACCGGCGTATCTGCATCTGCGAAAATCGCCGCCGCTGCCGACACGCTGACTTCGATGGCCACTTCGTCATCGGATTCAGGCGCCTCGCTCCAACCGAGGCGCTCCCCAAGCTGTGCACCTCGAGGCGTCGTCGAATAGCTTGGCCAATGGCGCATGAACGCCTGTTGATCATTGCTGCGCAGGGCATCAAGGACGAGCATCTCAAGCAGCACGGGGTTATTCGAATCTGCAAGACGCTCGGCAAGGTCTCGCGCTTGTCTCCCAAGCACCCCGCCGCGAGCAAGAAAATCACTGTGCACGAATGCGAGATCGACTTCTCTGTCTTCGACGCCTCGCGCCTGAAGGCCCGCAAAGACTTCGCGCGCATATTCGTACTGCTCTTCGTTCAAGTAGTCGTGACCGAGCAGGAAGGCATAACGCTCGCCACCTTCATCCTCGCCGAGATCTTCAAGCAGCCCTCGGAATGCGCTTCGCTGCCCGGCACTGAAGGTCTCGCCTTGCTGCACGAGCTTCATCCAGGCTTGCACGCGCATGTCCGGCAATGCCCCAATCTCCAGGTAGATAAGCCAAGACAAGGCCGCGAGCACGATCAAAACAACGATCAACCGCCGCCACGCCACGGCACCTGCAAACAGAAACGCCGCCGCGACAGCGAGCAGCACCGCGAAACCCAAAAATGAGACGAGGTTCATGATTGTCTCGCCCGCCGCAGCACCGACAGGAGAATCAAACCCGCGATGAGCAGTAGCGCGAGCGGCCCCACCCACAAGATCAGCATCGCGCCTTCGGCGCGCGGCGAATAGAGCACGAAGTCGCCATAGCGCGATGCAATCCAGTCGCGAATCTCATCGTCCGAATGGCCTTCCAATAACATCTCATGGACGCGCGTCCGAAGGTCGCGAGCGGTTGGCGCATCTGATCCCGCGAGGCTCGTGTTCTGGCAGACCGGGCAGCGAAAGTTCTCAATCAATGTGCGGTAGCGTTCTTCGAGCGCGGGGTCTTCAAAGGACAAGCCATCGATCGAACTCCCAAGTGCTGCGGTGGAAAGCAGCGAAACGATGAGCAGCCACGCCCTCATTGCGGAACATGCTCCCGAAATGCCTGCTCGAAGAGCGCAGCGCTCAGCGGACCTATGTGATGGACGACCACCAATCCGTTCGGATCAACGAGCAGCGTTTCAGGTACACCGGTGACTGCGAACTCAAGACGCGCTTCGCCGTCCACATCGAATCCGACCACGTCAAATGGGTCGCCGAGTTCCGCCAAGAAGTCCTGCGCCGCTTCGTAGGTGTCCCACGTATTGATACCCAGCAGCGGCACATCCTCTTCGCGGCTGATTCGCATGAGTTCGCCGTGCTCTTGGCGACAGGGCGCGCACCAGCTCCCCCAGAGATTCACGAGCAGCCAGCTTCCTGCGAAGTCCTGCGGACTGACCTGCCTGCCCGGGTCGCCAAGGACCGGCAATTCGAGCGCCGGCACGGGTTTGCCGAGCATTGGCCGAAGCGTCCGGTCGCCGGCCTCGGGATCCAATATGCGCATGACAAAGACGAGCGCGAGGGCGAGCAGCACAAGGAGCGGCACGGCATAGAGTAGGCGCCTATTCATGCCGACCCCCAGAGCGAGTGAGCCATGCGTGGAACAGTCCACCAAAGAGCATGATGAGCGCACCAAGCCAGATCAAGCGCACGAACGGCTTGATTTGAATGCGCAGAGACCAGCGATCATTGTCGATGCGCGTGCCGAGCGACACATAGACATCGCGAACAAGCGCAGGACGAATCGCCGCCTCGGTCATTACCTGGCCGCCTGAGAGATAGCGTCGCTTTTCCGGAATAAGTGTGAAGGACTGCCCGGAGCCCAAGGCTCGAACTTGCAAGCGGCCTCGTTCCGCAACGTAATTGGGCCCCGCAGCCTCGCTCACGCCTTGGAACTCGAACGCGAGATCGCCCACCTGCACTGACTCGCCCGAACTAAGCGCGAGGTCGCGCTCTACCGAGTATTGGCTTGTCAATCCAACACCGAGCAGAGAGCAAGCGAATCCAGTGTGCGCCACCCACATGCCGACGCGGCGCACGCGCGCGCCTTTCGACGTGCGGCACTGCTCGACAACGCCGAACACGAGCCAGCCTGCAAGCGATGTCGCCGCCAACCCTGCGATACTCAGTGCGCCGGTGAAAACAAGCGGCAGCACAAGTCCGCAGCCGAGCGCAAGTCCGCCAATCCATAAGAGTTGGCGAGCATTCGGCAAGGCGCGCGCGCCCCAAGCGGTCCACTGGCCAACACCCATGGCTATGCTTAAAAGCACCATCAAAGGCACAAACACGGCATTGAAATAGGGCGGCCCGACAGACACCTTCTCGTCAGTCAAAAACTCGTGCAGCAAGGGATAGAGGGTGCCGAGCAGCACCACCGAGGTGGCGACGACAAGCAGCGCATTGTTGATCAGCAGCCAGAACTCGCGCGAATACACCCCGAAATTCGCGAACGCGCCGAAGCGCGGCGCCCGCCAAGCGAACAGCGCGAGCGCTGAACCGACGCTCGCGACGAGCAGCAGCAAAATGAACAGCCCTCGCTCGGGGTCGAGCGCAAAGGCGTGTACCGATGTCAAGATGCCGGAGCGCACCAGAAACGCGCCGAGCAGCGACAGGCCAGAACCAAGGATGGCGAGCAGCAGCGTCCAACCGATGAACACACCGCGCAGCTTGGTGGCGGCGAGCGAGTGAATCAGGGCAGTCGCCACCAGCCAAGGCATGAAGGATGCATTCTCGACTGGGTCCCAAAACCACCAGCCGCCCCAGCCGAGTTCATAGTACGCCCACCAGCTGCCAAGCGCGATGCCGAGCGTGAGAAACGCCCAAGCAACAAGCACAAAGGGCTGCATCAAGGCAGCGAAATCACGTGATTCCTTGCCATGGATGAGCGCGGACACAGCAATGGCAAAGGGCACTGTCAAACCCACATAGCCAACGTAGAGGGTTGGTGGATGCACGATGAGTGCGAAGTCCTGCAATAGGGGATTCAGGTCGCTTCCCTCGCTCGGCACGAACGGGAAGGAACGCGCAAAGGGATTGCTCGTCAGCAGCATGAAGAGCAGAAAGCCTGTGATGAGCGCAGCCATCACCGGCACGGCATATTGCAACTGCGGCGACGCGCCGCTACGCAATGTGACGCCGAGCGCAAGCATCCAGACGCAGGCGACCAAACACCACAGCAGGAACGAACCTTCGTGCGCGCCCCAGACCGCGCTCAGCTTGAAGTAGCTCGGCAAGGCGGTGTTGCTGTTCTGCGCCACATAGGCAACCGAGAAGTCGCTCGTCAAGAAGGCATATATGAGCGCAGCGAACGCGATGCCAATCAGGACAGTCACGCCCGCCGCAAGCCGCAGATCGGTGGACACGCGCCCGAGGCCGTATCGCTCAAGCAGTGGATTGAGCCAAATCAGGCAGGCCAGCCCCAAGGCGAGGATCAGCGCGAAAACGGCGTATTCGGGGGTCATTTGTGCTCCGTCAAGCTGACAATGCCGTATCAGTGGCTGAGGGCAGGTTCCGTGCAAGGCGCGTCGCGCAGGGAATACCCCACCGTATTTCCAAGCGGCGCAACGCCGCATGGGGACTGCCCACGGTCACTGATACGGCATTGTCAGCTTGATGGCGCACTAGTGGGGAATGATCTCGGCGAGTTCTGGCGGCATATAGTTCTCATCGTGCTTTGCGAGCAATAGGTCGGCTTCGAACACGCCGTTCGATTGAAGTTCGCCAGTTGCGATGATGCCCTGCCCTTCACGAAATAGATCCGGCAGAATGCCTTGATAGTGCACGGCGAAGCTGTTGGCTTGCATGTCGGCAACGCGAAAACGTACTTCGAGACCATCAATGCCGTGCAAGACGCTGTCCATCTCGACCATGCCGCCAGCACGAATACGCTTGCCGACAGGCGCCTTGCCTGACACGACATCTGCGGGCGGATAGAAGAGGTCGAGATTTTGATTAAGGGCAAGCAGGGCAAGCGTCGTGGCGAGCGCGGCACCGACTAGCACCGACACAACGAGCGCCAAGCGTCGCTTTCGAATCGGGCGCACTAGCGTTCCTCCGCCTCGGCATCCGCCATCAGGTCTGCACGGCGCTTGAAAGCACGCCAGCGCAGGCTCGGCATCGCCGCCATCGCGAGGACAATCAACACCGACAACCCCCAGGCACTCCAGACATACACGCCATGCTCGCCAAATTGAAACATCTCAGTCATGTCATAAGTATCACAGAGTCCAGTCGGCACCATAGTGTCTCATGCGCACATCCACGCGCATGGAGCGCAGCAGTAGCCAGCCGAACAGCGCGTAGAGCCCGATCACGTTCAAGAGCAACGGCAGCCACATCGACGATGGCATGCTCGGCGCGGCGGTCAGTGTGAAAGTCGCCGGCTGATGCAAGGTGAGCCACCAATCGACAGAATACCTGATGATCGGGAGGTTGACGAGTCCAACGACAACGAGCATCGCCGCGGCGCGCTCAGCGGAGCGTTGACCATCGAGTGCACGCTTGAGCGCAATCACGCCTAAGTAAAGAAACAGGAGCACGACCATCGACAGGGTGCGCGCGTCGGACACCCACCATGCACCCCAAGTCGGCTTGCCCCAGATCGTCCCGGTAATAAGCGAGATCAAGGTAAACCCAACGCCGAGCCGCGCAGCGCAATCGATGCAGACATCGGCGAGCTTCACACGCCAGACGAGCACGAGCAACGCCGCAATACCCATCAGCATGTAGCAGGACTGCGCGAGGAACGATGCCGGCACATGGATGAAAATAATTCGAAAACTATTGCCCTGCTGATAGTCTTGCGGCGCAAACCCAAGCCCCCACAAGCTACCGACGATCAACAGCAGCACGCCGAGCACGCCGAAGCAGCGCTGAAACGGCAATGCCTTCGCGTAGAACCAAGGCGGCGCGCCGAAGCGCTTGGCCCAGTCGATCACCATTCTCATTGTGACGTTAGACCTCGGACTTCCCTAGCGCTCGGACCGCAACTGCCAACGGGTGATCTAAAAGAGCGCGATCCCTTGTCAGCAATCTGAGTCCCTCTTCTTGAGCCTGAACCAGCAACATTTCGCCGAATGGGTCTCTGTGCATCAAAGGCACGCTCAAAATCGTCGCGGCATGCCGCATTGTCATCGGCAAAAAAGTAATGTTCTGAGGCTCGAGTGCATCCAACACGTTCTCGGGGGCAAATCGGCTCTTGCGATCACCAGACGGGTAGCGTGACTGATACTTGAGCCTCATCTCCCAAACAGAGACTGCACTCACAAAGACCTCCGTACCGGATGCTTCCAGAATGCGGCGCTCCAAGTCCGAAAAAGCGCTTGGCCTATCCATAAAGTTAAAAATTAAAGACGTGTCGAGCAGTACGCGCATCGCCAAATGACCGCTATAGGCCTAGGGAAGGTCTATCAAGTCTACCGCGCTCAGCGCTTCACTCTCTGCTAGACTGGGAGCGGCATTCTGGCACAATCCTTGACGAACAAACCAATGA
>JAPOTJ010000074.1 GCA_026709225.1 Gammaproteobacteria bacterium
CGGCTCTTGCACAGGCGACAACAGCGTCGGCGGGCATAGTGTTAACACGCCCTAGCGCACTGTCCTCATAAAAAGTAATCCATCATGCTGCAACCGAAGAGAACCAAATACCGCAAACAACAGACTGGCCGCAACCGTGGCCTCGCGCAGCGTGGCAACCGCGTCAGCTTTGGCGAGTTCGGACTCCGCTCGACTTCGCGTGGCCGACTCACGGCGCGCCAGATAGAAGCTGGCCGACGCGCCATGACGCGCCATATTCGTCGCGGCGGCAAGGTGTGGATTCGCGTGTTCCCGGACAAGCCCATCACCAAAAAGCCGCTCGAAGTGCGCCAAGGCAAGGGCAAGGGCAGCGTTGAATACTGGGTGGCGCAGATTCAGCCGGGGCGCATGCTCTACGAGATGGAAGGCGTTGCCGAGGAAGTCGCGCGCGAAGCCTTCGCGCTCGCTGCGAGCAAGCTGCCGGTGAAGACCGCGTTTACCAAGCGCGGCGCGATGTGAGCTTGAGACCCAGACAATGACAGCCGCTTCAGAATACCGCACGCAATCGACCGAAGAGCTTCGCGAAAACCTCGTCAAGCTGCGCCGGTCGAGTTTCAATCTGCGCATGCAAAAGGCGAGTGACCAGCTTGGCCAGCCGCATCTCTTGCGTGAAACGCGGCGCGAGATTGCACGCATCAAAACGTTGCTCAGCGAGCGTGAGCGGCAACAACCAGACCACGAAAAAGACGGAGGCGCAGGCAAGTGAGCGATCAGGACGCTAGCAAACGGCACAATACGCTGACTGGGCGCGTTGTGAGTGACAAGCGTGACAAGTCGATCAGCGTATTGATCGAGCGTCGTGTGAAGCACCCGGTCTACGGCAAATACATTCGCCGCTCTTCGAAACTCCATGCGCACGACGAGGGCAATGAGGCGAAGTTCGGCGATCTCGTGCGCGTGCGTCAGTCGCGACCGATCTCGAAGACCAAATCATGGGTGCTCGATGCAGTCGTGGAAACAGCGCAAGCCTAACGAGCTGAGGCGAAGACAATGATTCAAACTGAAACAATGCTTGAGATCGCGGATAACAGCGGTGCGCGTCGAGTGCAGTGCATCAAGGTGCTCGGCGGTTCGCGTCGTCGCTACGCCAATATCGGCGATGTCATCAAGGTGGCGGTGAAGGAAGCTGTGCCGCGAGGCCGTGTCTCCAAAGGCGATGTCGTCAATGCCGTGGTGGTGCGTTCGGGGCAGGGCGTTCGTCGTCCGGATGGCTCGCGCATCCGCTTTGACGAGAACGCTGCTGTGCTGCTCAACAATCAGTTCCAGCCGATTGGCACGCGCATTTTCGGGCCGGTCACGCGCGAACTTCGCAGCGAGCGTTTCATGCGTATTGTCTCCTTGGCACCGGAAGTCATTTAGGAGCGCCCGCGAGATGAACAAGCTCAGACTTGATGATGAGGTGGTGGTGATTGCTGGTCGCGACCGGGGCCGCACCGGTCGCATCACGGCGTTTCGCAAGGGCGGGCGTGCGCTCGTCTCGGGCGTCAACATGGTGACCAAGCACGTCAAGCCTGATCCGCAGGCGATGGAAGAAGGCGGGCGGGTGAGCAAGGAATCGCCGATTCACGTGTCCAATTTGGCGCTGTGGAACCCTGACCGAGGCGAGTCGGGCGGCGGCGATCGGGTTGGCATTCGCACCGAAGACGACGGGCGCAAGGTGCGCTTTTTCAAGTCCACAGGCACGCTTGTGCCTGACAGCGCGTAACACGGGGCAAGTCATGGCAACTGCGACAGGCATGCGTGAACGCTTCATTGACGAAGTGCGATCCGAACTCGCCAAAGAGCTCGGTCTCAGTAATCTTATGGCAGTGCCTCGCATCGAAAAAGTCACTGTCAACATGGGCGTGGTCAAGCCAACCGGTCAACCGGCGGCGAGTCCGCGTGCCGGGCAAGCAGGCCGAGAAGGCAAGTCCGAAGACCGCAACGTCCTTGACAACGCCATGCGTGACTTGCGCCAGATCACCGGGCAGCAGCCAATGGTCACGCGCGCGCGCAAATCTGAAGCGGGCTTTAAGATTCGTGAAGGCATGCCGCTTGGCTGCAAGGTGACACTGAGGTCGAGGCGCATGTACGAATTCCTTGACCGCCTGGTTGGCATTGCGATTCCAAGGGTGCGCGATTTTCGTGGCTTGAATCCTCGCTCCATGGACGGGCAGGGCAACTTTTCCATGGGGCTTGGCGAGCAGATCGTGTTTCCAGAAATCGACTACGACAAGATCGACCGCATTCGCGGGCTTGACATCACCATCACAACTTCGGCCACGAACGACGCCGACGGGCTTGCGCTCCTGCGCGCCCTCAAGTTCCCGATTCGCGCCTAAGTTGAACGAACGAGCAGAGTAACGAGAGGCATCAATGGCGAAGAAATCAATGATTGCACGTGAGCGCAAACGTGAGCGCACCGTTGCCAAGTACGAGGAGCGGCGAAAGGCGCTCAAAGCGATCATCGGCGATCGCTCAAAGCCGCTTGAAGAAGTCATGTCGGCAAGTTTCGACTTGCAGAAGCTGCCGAGGAACGCGAGTCCGGTCCGGCTCAGAACCCGTTGCGGGCAAACTGGTCGCCCTCGTGCGGTGTATCGCCGCTTCGGCCTCGGTCGCACCAAGCTTCGCGAAGCAGCCATGCGCGGCGATGTGCCTGGGCTCGTGAAGTCGAGTTGGTAGTTCGGAGTGCTTAGATGAGTATGCAAGACCCCATCGCCGACTATTTGACACGCATTCGCAACGCGCAAAGCGCGGGCCATGTGCAGGTGTCCATGCCCTCATCGCGCATGAAGCTGGCGATGACTAAAGTGCTGAAGGAAGAAGGGTATGTCGGAGATTTTCATGTCAGTGAAGATGCCAAGCCGCAACTGACCATTGAGCTTCGCTACCACGAAGGCCGGCCGGTCATTGAGGAGATCAAGCGCCAGAGCCGGCCAGGGCTGCGTATCTACCGCGGGCGAGACGGCCTCCCTTACGTGCGGAGCGGCCTTGGCGTGGCGCTTGTGAGCACATCGAAAGGCATCATGACCGACATGAACGCACGGCGCTTGGGTGTCGGCGGCGAAGTCGTGTGTACGGTGTTCTAGCGGCACGATACGGACACGAAAGGAGAGTACGAAGCATGTCTCGAGTCGCAAAGATGCCAGTCAAGATTCCGCAAGGGGTGTCGGTGGACACCGCTGGCGACGAGATTCTTGTCAAAGGGCCGGGCGGTGAGTTGCGCCAAGCCATTTCGCGAGCGCACGTTGAAGTCGAGGTGCGCGGCAGCGAGGCGCATGTGGTGGCTATTGGCACGAGCCGTGCGTCGAGAGCACTTGCCGGCACCGCACGCTCGCTCATCGACAGCATGGTGACTGGCGTCACCAAAGGCTTTGAGAAAGCGCTTGAATTGCAAGGCGTTGGCTACCGGGCTGCGAAGCAGGGCAAGCAACTTGTCATGCAGCTCGGCTTCTCTCATCCGATTGCCTATGATCCGCCAGTAGGTATCGACATCGATACACCCACGCAAACGAGCATCCTTGTGCGCGGTGCGGATAAGCAGCGTGTTGGCCAGGTGGCAGCGGAGCTGCGCGCCTATCGGCCGCCGGAGCCTTACAAGGGCAAGGGTGTGCGCTACGTCGGCGAGAAGGTGCGGCGCAAGGAAGGCAAGAAGAAGTAGGCGCCAATAGGAACCTAGCTCAACACGCCAAGAAAGAACAGGGAAGAAGACATGTCCGTCGCCAACAAAACACTCAAGTACAAGCCGGCTGATACCAAGGCTCGGCGGCTGCGGCGCGCACGACGCGCACGCTTTGTCATGCGCGAACAGGGCGTCACTCGGCTCACCGTACATCGCACGCCACGGCACATTTACGCCCAGCTGATCGGCGGCGATGGCGGGCAGGTGCTCGCTGCGGCGTCGAGCTTGGAGAAGGATTTGGGGGTTGCTTTTGGAGGAAATATCGAAGCCGCCAAGCGTGTTGGTCAAAAGATTGCGGAGCGGGCGCAGGACAAGTCGGTCTCCCGCATCGCGTTTGATCGATCAGGGTTTCGATACCACGGGCGGGTGAAGGCGCTTGCCGATGCTGCTCGTGAAGCGGGACTTGAATTTTAGGGGCACGGAAACACAGCAAATGGCATACGCGGAAGAAATCGTTGAAGAAGGCTTGGTCGAGAAGCTCGTGCAAGTCAATCGTGTGGCCAAGGTGGTCAAGGGCGGGCGAATTTTCGGATTCACCGCGCTGACTGTCGTTGGCGACGGCAATGGCAACGTTGGATTCGGGCGCGGCAAAGCGCGCGAAGTGCCGATCGCCATTGGCAAGGCGATGGAAAATGCGCGTCGCAACCTGAAGCCGGTCGAACTCAACGGCGACACGCTCTGGTATGCGGTCAAGGAGCGTCACGGCGCATCCAAGGTCTACATGCAGCCAGCGTCGCAAGGAACAGGTGTGATCGCGGGTGGCGCCATGCGCGCCGTGCTCGAAGCGGCAGGGGTGCGCAACGTCCTTGCCAAGTGCTACGGCTCAACCACGCCGGTCAACGTTGTGCGCGCGACCGTCAAGGCGCTGCGCAAGATTCGCTCCCCGGAACAGGTCGCGGCGAAGCGCGGCAAGCGGCTTTCCGACCTGCGTGCGACAAGGGCCTCTGAGGCCGATGCTGGCGTCGAAGTCGCAGATGCCGATCCTAATGATCCTAATATTGATGTCGTCGCTGATGCCGCCAACGTGGATATCCCCCATGCAGATGTCATTGCCGATCCGCAGCAAGCTTCGTCTGCCGAGGCATCAGTTGGAGTGAAAGAGTAAGCACATGAAGAAGGCCACGTCAGACCAGAACGAAGCGCGGTTGCGCATTCGACTTCGTAAAAGCACCAACCGGCGCACCAAACAACATCGTGCCTGCGTCGCGGGGCTTGGATTGCGGCGCATCGGCGACGAGGTGCGTCTGCCGGACCGCCCAGAGATTCGCGGTATGGTCAATCGTGTGCGCTACCTGTTGGATGTCGAGGAACCCACTTGCACGGAGGTGAAATAAGCAATCATGCAGTTGAATGACTTAGCCCCGGCTGCTGGTAGTCGCGGCAGCAAGAAACGTCTTGGACGCGGTGCCGGTTCTGGTACCGGCAAGACTGCCGGGCGCGGCATGAAAGGTCAGAACGCTCGCTCCGGCGGGGGTGTGCGACGCGGTTTCGAGGGTGGCCAGCTTCCAATCCAGCAAAGGCTGCCCAAGTTCGGCTTTCGCTCCAGAAAAGCGCTGACGACAGCGGAACTGCGCCTTGATGAGCTCAGCAAGATCGAAGGCGACGAGATCAGTCTCGAAAGCTTGCGCAAAGCTGGCCTCATTACATCGACCGTAACGAGAGTGCGCATCATCAAGTCAGGTGAACTCAAGCGAGCCTTGACCGTCAAGGCTGAAGGCGACCAAGTACACCTCACCAAGGGCGCTCGCGCCGCGCTCGAAGGTTAGCGCGAAGCACGCCTAAGCCACGCACGCTCTTCAAGTCACACTCCGCAAAGCAATGGTTGCGACAGCACAAACGATGTCCAGACCGGCAGGGGGTTCCATGGTGGACCTCCGCCGCCGGCTGCTGTTCGTGTTTATCGCGCTGCTTGTCTACCGCATCGGCACGCACATTCCCGTGCCCGGCATCGACCCAGTTCGCCTGCAGCAGCTATTTGACGCGCAGCAGGGCGGCATTCTTGATCTCTTCAACATGTTCTCTGGCGGTGCGCTCGAGCGCATGAGCATCCTCGCGCTCGGCGTGGTGCCCTACATCACATCGAGCATCATCATGAATCTGCTCTCCATGATGGACCCGCGCTTGCAGCAGCTTCGAAAAGAAGGCGAAGCCGGTCGGCGCAAGATCTCGCAGTACACGCGCTACGGCACGGTGTTGCTGTCGCTTATTCAGGGCTCGGCGCTGTCGGTGACGCTGTCAAGCCAAGGGCTGAGCTATTTTTCGGGCTTCGGCTTCTTCTTCGTGGCGACCCTGACCTTGGTGACGGGTGCCATGTTTATGATGTGGCTCGGCGAGCAAATCACCGAGCGCGGCGTCGGCAACGGCATTTCGCTGCTCATCTTTTCCGGCATCGTGTCCGGGTTTCCGGCAGCGCTCGGCCAAGCGTTCGAGGCATCGCGGCAAGGCGACATCAACATCATCGCGTTGCTCGCCATCGGCATGTTTGCAATTGTCGTGGTCGGCTTCGTGGTGTTCATTGAGCGTGGGCAGCGGCGAATCACGGTCAATTACGCGCGCCGCCAACAAGGGCGTCGCATGGTGCAGGGCCAGACAAGCCATCTACCCTTGAAAGTCAACATGGCCGGTGTCATTCCGGCCATTTTTGCATCGAGCCTGCTGCTCGCGCCGACTTCGATTGCGAGTTGGTTCGGCCAATCTCCGGGATTCGAGTGGCTGCAGCAAATCGCGCTCGTCTTATCGCCCGGACAGCCAGCCTACATTCTCATGTTCGCCGCTGGTATCATATTCTTCAGTTTCTTTTATACCGCGATCGTCTTCGACCCCAAAGATGTCGCGGATAATCTGAAGCGTCAAGGCGCCTACGTGCCGGGCATCAGGCCAGGTGCGCAGACGGCAAACTACATCGACGATGTGATTACGCGATTGACGACGTTCGGGGCGCTCTACGTGACGCTTGTCTGCTTGCTGCCCGAGTTCATGATCGTGTTTTTCAATGTCCCCTTCCAATTGGGCGGCACGGCGCTCCTGATTGTGGTTGTGGTAGCCATGGACTTCATGGCGCAGGTGCAGGCGCACTTGATGTCAGGCCAGTACGCTCGTCTCATGGAACAGGCCAACTTGAAGAACTACGGGCGCTCGCGCCTTCGCCGCACTTGAATCGTACACACAAACAAACAAGACAAAAGGTAGGAGCATGAAAGTCAGAGCATCGGTCAAGAAAATCTGCCGGGACTGCAAGATTGTCAAGCGCGGCGGTGTCGTGCGGGTCATTTGCAAGACAGAGCCTCGCCACAAGCAGCGGCAAGGCTAAGCACGTACAAAAGGGCAACAGAACATGGCGCGAATTGCAGGCATCAACCTTCCAGACTCCAAGCACGTAGTGGTCTCGCTCACCCACCTCTACGGCGTCGGCACGAGCCGCGCACGCGAGATTTGCGAGCAGGCGGGCATTGCGCCCAGCATTCGGCTCGGCAAGCTGAAGGAGGAGCAGCTTGATTCGCTGCGTGCGGAGGTGGACAAGTACAGCATCGAAGGCGATCTGCGCCGTGAGATCAACATGAACATCAAGCGCCTCATGGACTTAGGCACCTTTCGCGGTATTCGTCACAGGCGCGGCCTGCCGGTGCGTGGTCAGCGCACGAGCACCAATGCGCGCACGCGCAAAGGGCGTCGCAGGCCTGTTCGCTAAACCACCGCAAAAGAGATTGAGAGACGCTTATGGCACGCACACCAGCAAGAAAGAAAACGAAGCGCATCGTTAGCGAGGGCCTCGCGCATGTGCACGCTTCGTTCAACAACACCATCATCACCATCACCGACCGCCAAGGCAACGTGCTCGCATGGGCGACCGCCGGTTCTGCCGGTTTCAAAGGTTCGCGCAAAAGCACGCCCTTCGCGGCGCAAGTCGCAGCGGAGCAGGTGCTGCAGCGCGTCGCCGATGTTGGCCTGGAAAGCGTGAGCGTGTTCGTCAAAGGGCCGGGGCCGGGGCGTGAGTCGGCGGTGCGCGGCTTGAACGCCGGGGGCTTGCGCATCACCAACATTACTGATGTGACGCCGATCCCCCACAACGGCTGCCGCCCGCCGAAGCGTCGGCGCCCATAGAACAAGACAAGACAGGCAAGGACTTATCTGACATGGCTCGATACCTCGGACCCAAATGCAAACTCTCGCGGCGCGAAGGCACCGACCTCTTCTTGAAGAGCGGCATTCGCTCGCACCAGTCGAAGTGTGATGCCAAGGGCATTGATCGCGGCGCCACTGGGCGTGCCGACCGTCCGCCCGGCATGCACGGCCTGCGTCGCGGCCGGCAGTCCGACTATGCGATTCAATTGCGCGAAAAACAAAAAGTTCGCCGACTCTACGGCGTGCTTGAGCGCCAATTCCGCAACTATTACAAGCGCGCCGAGCGTCGCAAGGGCGCGACCGGCGAGAACCTCCTGCAGTTTCTTGAGTGCCGGCTTGACAACGTGGCATATCGCATGGGCTTTGGCTCAACGCGCGCCGAGGCGCGGCAGCTTGTTTCGCACAAGGGTGTGCAAGTGAACGGCGCGATCGTCAATATCCCGTCGTATCAAGTCGTACCGAAGGATGCAATCGAAGTCGCGCCCGGCGCCAAAAAGCAGCTGAGAATTCAGGCTGCCTTGGAGCTCGCAAGCCAGCGTTCGCCTGTTGATTGGGTGGATGTGGACCTCGATGCGTTGAAGGGCGTCTACCAGCGGCATCCCGAACGCTCGGAGCTGCCGACCGAGATCAACGAGAACCTGATCGTTGAACTCTATTCGAAATAACCCATTCGTCCCCCTTAGTCATACATAGAATTCCCCAGATATAGAAATATCGAGATTCTGAAACATTGAAGATAAGCTGGATTTACGAGGAGCAAGCACATGGCATCTACAGTTGAAGAGTTTTTGCGCCCATCGGTGAAGGTGCAGGAGCAAGAGCGAAACCGCGCCAGAATCACCCTTGAGCCGCTTGAGCGGGGTTTTGGGCATACGCTCGGCAATGCCCTGCGCCGTGTACTACTGTCGTCCATTCCCGGTGCGGCCATCTCCGAAGTGATCATCGACAACGTGCAGCATGAATACAGCGCTATTCCGAATGTGCGTGAGGATGTCATCGATATCCTGCTCAACCTCAAAGGTGTCGCCATCAAAATGTTCGGCGGAGAAGAGGAAGTCATTACGCTCGAAGCCAAGGGGCCGGCCGAGATCAAGGCAGGCGACTTCAAGCTCACGCAGCAAGTTGAGATTGCCAATCCAGACCATCACATCTGCACCCTCAACAAGAACGGCAAGGTACGCATCGAAGCCCGCGTCACACGCGGCCGCGGCTATGTGCCAGCCGATGATCGCCAAGTGGCGGAAGCTGAAGAAGGCAGAGAGACCAATCAAATCGGCTTCTTGCGCCTAGATGCCAGCTACAGCCCACTCAAGCGAGTCGCGTATTCGGTGGAGAGCACCCGCGTCGAGCAGCGCACCGACCTTGACAAGCTCATTCTCGACATCGAAACGAACGGCGCCATGGATCCGGAGGATGCCATTGGCTTAGCAGCATCAACCTTGCGTGATCAGCTTTCGTTCTTTGTCAATCTGGACAATGATATCGCCAAGCTCACCGGTGCCACCACCATCCCGAAGAGCTTCGATCCGATCTTGTCGCGACCTGTTGATGATCTGGAGTTGACCGTTCGCTCCGCGAACTGCCTGAAAGCCGAGCACATCCGCTGCATCGGCGATCTGATTCAAAAGACCGAGCACGAACTCTTGAAAACACCCAATCTCGGCCGCAAGTCGCTTGACGAGATACAGTCCCAGCTTGACAGCCGCGGCCTGAAGCTTGGCACCGAGCTGGTCGGCTGGGAATCACCCGCGAGCAAATAGCCATGCGTCACCGCAAAAGTGGAAAACACTTCAATCGCACGAGTGCCCATCGACGTGCGCTCATGCGAAACCTGTCGATTGCGCTCTTCGAGCACGAGGCCATACGAACCACCTTGCCGAAGGCCAAGGAGCTCCGGCGTGTCGCCGAGCCGTTGATCACGCTCGCTAAGGTCGATTCGGTCGCCAATCGACGCCTTGCATTCAATCGCCTGCGCAACAAGGCTGCCGTCGGCAAGCTCTTCAGCGAATTAGGCCCGCGCTTCCGAGACCGCGCCGGCGGCTATTCGCGGGTGCTAAAGATGGGCTTTCGCGCTGGCGACAGCGCGCCGATGGCGCTTATTGAACTTGTAGACCGAGGCGAAGAGGAGTCGGAGCAACCGAGCGGCCTGGTTGCCGACATCGAAGAACCCCCTGCGCAGGAGCGATCAAGCTGACGCAACGCGAGTGAGTGCGCGGTGCCGCGCCCATCTCGCAGTACGCGGGTTAAGGTGACGGTGAGGCCGCGCCTTCTCCATGCTCGCCGTAGTAGAACTTCACACGCCATTTCTTGATCTCGCCCGTATCTTCTTCCGCGAGGTCCACGACATTGAGCGTCCATTCGCCAATAGGTGATTCGCCGTAGAAGGCGTTGCTCAGGAGCTGCCAAGACGAGATGTTTGTGACCTCTTCATAAATGGAGTTGAACGGGGCATTGAGAATGCTTGGGGTTCCAGAAGGTGATGTGAGGCCAATGCCCACTTCAATCGGATAGAAGTGGTCGACGCTGATCTCAAGCACCACCGCTTCGATGTTTGCCGATGCTGGCAGGCCGGTGATATCGATGGTTTGAGTGATCCCAGCACCATCAGCATCCGGAATCGACATATCCTCGCCCATCTCCGCCGCATACTCGAACCAGTCTGACTCAGTGAAGATGCCAAGGCTGTCTGGGCTGTGCGTTGACAGGAGCTTGATCGCGGCATCGATCGACAGTGCGCCGAAACCATACCAATTGTGGAAGTCGTAGCCTGCGCCGTTGGTGATCCAAGGGGGTTGGGCAATGTAGGGCTGGCCGTTGAAAGCCGCGCGCGAGGCACCGTGCTCTGCATCGATTGTGCGCGCACTGACGGCGAGCACATGCTTGACATCACGCCAAGTGAGTGCTGGCGCTGCCTCAAGCAGCAGCGCAATCGCTCCTGCCGCGGCCGGGGCGGCCGACGACGTGCCGCCAAACGCGCTCACATAGTCGCCGTTCCCTCCCTCGAGGCGATTACGCGGGTCGAGGCTGTAGCCGACGGCGCTTCCCGCCTGATCAGTGGTGATGATGGCGGGGCCGCCTATGCCGTCTTCTCCGGAAGGCGCGACCATCCACAGGTTGGCGCCCGCCGAGGAATAGGAGGATTTCACATCGCTGGCGTTGAATCCACCGACATTAATCATGTAGGGTAGGTTTTGGTCGGGATCGGTATTGCTGCCAAGGCAGCCAATTTCACTGTTCAGTGGATGCGTTCGCAGACATCCTTCGAAGTCATTGCCAGCCGCCTTCACGTAGAGTGCGCCGAGGCCTTTTCGCCGTTTCCCGGTGCCAAGCTTCAGCAAATCTACCATGTCTTGAGCGGGGTTTTCTGAGGCCTCCGAGGCACCCCAACTCAAATTGAAAATATCGACACTTGCGGAATCTGGCATGGATTCGCTGCCGCCGAGCGCGAGCAGAGTTTCGCGTTCCATATCTTCACCAAGGCTAATGCCAAGATTGAATCCGACCAATCCGACCCCCGGCGCTACCCCGCGACCGCCGAGTCCGTTATTGGCAACAGCCGCAGCCACGCCTGCGACACTTGTGCCATGATCACCCAACACCTCGTAGTTGAAGGGGTCCTCAGGCGTTGCGCCCGGCACATCATGCCCAAAAAGAAAGTTGTGGGACTCGCCTGGCAGAATGTTTGCGGCGAGGTCGGGATGACAGATTTCAAGGCCGACATCAATGATTGCGAGCTTGACGCCAGCGCCGCTTGCGCCATCGTCAATGGCTTGGCGCATGTCGAGATCGGCGCCAGAGATGCCGCCTGTGTCAGAAAATGCTGCTTGCCCAGTGTTGACGAGGTGCCACTGCTCGCTGAACAGCGGGTCTTCGCCGGACGGGTCAGGTACCCGAGATGGCGCCTCGCATTGGGTGCGCAGCTGGCCTTCAGCATTCGTGGCGAAGCCGAGGTAGGCCACATCAAGACGTTCATCTTCGTCCTCCAAGAACGCTGGCGGGTCGTCAAAGTAGGCGCGGATGTAGTACGCCGTATCAACGCGCAAGTCTTGCAGCGGAATGGTGATTGCTTGTAGATTCTTGAACGGATTAAGGATGTCATCATCTGTCTCTGGCTCGATATCGACATTGAAGAGCGTCTTCAACCCTTCTTCAAAGTCGAAGTCGGACGAGATTTCGACACGAAATGGCCTGCTCCCGTCTGTGCGGTTGACAGCAAGAACCCCTATTTCCATCGAAGTTTTTGTTGGTTGGAAGTACAGTGGGATCAGAGAAAGCTCTTCGCCCTCGATCTCGAAGTCGTTCAAGCTTTTCAACGTGCTGGCCGCTTCGCCATCGACGATATCAAGGGTCAGTGTGCGGGCGCCGGAGAGTTCTACATCGCCTGACAATTCGCCGAGTTCGAGCGTGATGGTCTCGTCGCCTTCGACTTCAAAGTCGCGGTAGATATCGATCTCGACGCTCGCCGATGTCTGCCCTGCGACTATTGTGAAGCGGTCACCGCCCGTGCCATTGACGACATAATCGTAATCGCGCGTCGCTGTGCCCGCAATCACTAGGCGTGCCGAAACTTCGCGGTTCGCTGCGCGATCAAGGGACAATGTCGCTGTCACGAGAGGATTGTCGGACTCATTGACTTTGGATGCGTCCGACAAGGCGAACGTCACGCTAGGCAGTGTCGTCGCTGCCGGTGTCGTCGCTTCCTGTTGTCCGCCGCCGCTACCCCCACCTCCTCCGCATGCGCTTATGATCAGGACGAAGATGCTGAGCAAGGCGAAGCGACGCATACTTCTTGTTACCGCAAGTCGATAGGTGGCATCGGTAGTCGGACGTTGGCATGGTAGTCGCCGTCCAAGTCCGCGATGATCGCGAGCGCATCGACCGGATGCAGGTCTTCGGGGAGGTCCACGAACGCAAAGCCGAGCGCCGCAAACGGGGTCATGCCGGTGGCGCGCACGGCCTCGGTCAGCGCCGAGATGTCTGTATCGCCTATGAGTTCAACTCGCAGGCTCGGTAGCAGCCGCGTGAACTTTCTCGGTTTCGGGTCAAAGGCGAGGTGCGCGTGCGGTGCGCCTCGCGGCACCTGCCGGGTGAACACTTCGCCATCGAGCGTGACAAGATACTGTAGATGCGAGCCGGTGTCGTGAACATCGACCCGAATGTTGCCGTAGGCGCTCGTTCCCTCGAAGCCCGCAACGGATGTCCGCAGTGCCAACACTTCCCGATCTCGGGTTTCGACAAGCTGCGCGCTCGCAAGCTCAGAACCTGCAAACAGCATGACGACAATAGCAAGTGTTTTCTTCATGACGCTTTCATAATATTTATCCGCTGTCCTGCTGTCATCCTATGGTGCGCTAGCGCTTTTCGGGTACATTCCCCACGGCAAATTCTAGCTGCCACGAGTCTAGCGTGCCAGTGTCGCCAGCGGCGGCATCGATGATGCGGATAGTCCATTCGCCGTTCGGAGATTCGCCATAGAAGGCGTTGCTCAGGAGCTTCCAGTCGAGATCAACATCGCCGGCTAGGGTTTCGCTATAGACCGGCAGGAGAATGCTCTCGGTACCTGCAGGCGAAGTCAGGGCGATGCCGAGATCGTTGGTAAACGGATGCGTCGCCTTGATGGCGAGGGTCAGCGATTCGATGCGCTTCGAGTCCTCAATGTCCGATACTTCAATGCGTTGGGTAACGCCAGCGCCGCGATTGTCGGGAATGGCGACAGGCTCGGCGCGTTCCGGGGTCGTCATGAGCGTAAACGGGCCAAGGCTGTCCGCCGTGTGGGACGCCGCGGCTTCGAGCAGATCATCAACCGATACTGCGCCGAATCCGTACCAGTTGTGGAACGAGTAGCCGGCGCCGTTGGTCATCCACGCATGGCGCAAGGTGGCCGCTGCGCCACCGATGGCAACGGTGAACGCCGGGATGTCGGGGTCGATTGGGCGGGCGGATATGGCGAGCAGGTGCTTCACATCGCGCCATGTGAGTTTCGGGTACGCCGAGAGCAGGATGGCGATGGCGCCGGAAGTGTTGGGCGCAGCCGAAGACGTGCCGTTGAATGTGCTCACATAGTCGCCGTGCGGATTGTCTTGGCTGCCGGGCTTCAGTCCGAAGTTGCGTGTTCCCGCGATTGCGCTCAAGGCATCGTAGCCGGTATCCGTGCCCATTTGGTCGGTAGTGATCATCGCCGGGGTGTTCTCGCCAAATTCACCGGCCGGCGCACTCACCCACAGTGCGCTGCCGGATGCAGAATAGCTGGCGCGCCTGCCGCTCGCGTTGAAGGCACCAACGTTGATCAGATAGGGTAGATTGGTATTGCGGTCAGCGTTCACGGGCACGCATCCAAGCTCGTCGTTGATGTTGAAGTCCGACACGGAGTCAATACGTTGCATCGACGAACAGCGCCCGAACCCATTGCCGCCAGCCTTGACGTAGATGGCGCCTTTGCCATCACGCAGGTTTCGCGTGCCGTGACGGAACACTTGAATGTCATCGTCCGGCGTGATCGATTCAGCGCCCAACGAACCAAAGCTCATATTGAAAATATCGACATCAGACGAGTTCGGGCGAGCCGTGCTGCTGCCAAGGGAATCCTTGAAGGCTTGAGCGCGGCCTGGGTCAAGCGTTTCGAGGAAGTTGTACCCGCGCAGCTTCGCACCCGCCGCTACGCCGCGGCCGCCGATGCCGTTACCTTGCACGGATGCGATGAGTCCCGCCACGCTCGTGCCATGATCGCCAGCCGTTGCTGGCAGATAGGGGTCGGAGGCGGCTGAGCCAAGCCATGCTTCGGCATTGAAGTTGAATGAAGCGCCCGCCTCAACATTCGCCGCGAGGTCGGGGTGGCATATCTCAAGACCTGTGTCCACCACGGCCACCTTGACGCCCGCGCCGTCTCGGCCGTCACTGATCGCCGCTTGCATGTCGAGATCTTCTTTTGAAGTGCCGCCAGCCTGCGCATACGCAGATTGCCCGGTATTCCCGATGTGCCACTGCTGCGATGCCAGCGGATCGGCTGTGCCCGGCGATGTATTGCGGCCGAGGTCCGGACAACTCGTACGTGCTTGCCTCACTGAGGTGACAGTGAATCCGGTCACATCTTGATTGGTGTGCGCTCGTCCGGGTATTTCTTCAGGGAGCGCGCTGATGCTGGCGACCGCGTAGTAGGCACCGGAAGCTGGCAAGTCACGGAAATTGACATCGAACGACACCATACCGCAGCTGCCGGCACTGATCGGAGGTACATTTGCGCTGACGATGCGCCCCACCGTAGGACGCAGGCTGGGGCTTTGACTGACTCGGAATTGAAGAACGCCGCGCGAATTGTCACGTGCGCCGAGATTGCAGACGATTGTTCCCAATTCGATCTTGCTCGCTGTAATGGTGCGGTCGCCAAAGAACACGTAGAGGTCGCTATAGAGCGTGGATTTGGCATCCGCAAACAGTGCCCCGGCATCCTCGATTGTCAAGCTCACGCGCTCCGAACGCCCGTCCTCCGCATGCGCTTCCAAAATGACGGTCTCTTCGCCTTCACTGTCGAAATCAAGCAGCGGTGTCAACCAGAAGCGCGCACCTCGACTGCCGGCAGCGACGGTCACTTCAGTCTCATCAAGCAGGAAATCAGCGCCCAACTCGGCGCTGCCGACCGATGTGAGCGTCAACCGCTGTGCCCTGTCGAGCGCTTCGGCAAAGTCGAGTCCAAGCTCAACTGGCGTGTCGTGCTTCCACTCGCTGAGCACATCCGTCTCGCGGCCGAAGGTAAAGTCGATGATCTTCGGAGCGGCTTCGACAGTGATTGTCAGATCAGTCTCGGTGCGCCCGCCCTTGCCATCTTGCGCCGAGACTTTGAGTGAAAAGGTCATGCCGTCTTCTTGTGCGGACGGCGTGCCAGTGAGCGTACTGGTCGCGTGCGCATAGTCGAGCCAGCGAGGCCGGCCTGACACCGAGTAGAGAAGCGCATCGCCGTCAGGGTCACTGAAGGTGGTCGAGGGGATTACAAAGGCAAAAGTCTCTCCGACCCTCGTAGTCTGCACGGGCAAGGGGTTGTCGACGAGCGGCGCACGATTCGTGCCTGCGGGCGCTGCCACGACTTCAAGCCCAAAACGTAGTGTTGCGGATGCCCCCTGAACGTCGGTTGCGGTGACTTCAATGACCTGTGGCGCGGCGGTGATCTCGATCGCCAGCGGCGTGCCAGTCAGGACTCGCGTCGCAGCGTCAAAATCGAGCCAAGGCGGGCGCCCGGATACGGTCAGTTCGAGTGAGTCGCCGTCGGCATCAGCAAAGGTGTCAGTCGGAATTTCGTAACGGAATGCCGCGCCGACTGTCGCCGTTTGATTTTCAAGACGGCGGTTGATGCTCGGCGCATGGTTGCTGAAGGCGTCAACGGTCATCGCGCTTGCGCGCTGCATGAGATGTATCTCGGCTCGCGGCCCGTTTTGAGTAATGCGGTAGAGCATGTTGCCTTGCGCATCCTCTGCTGCGTATCGCCGAAAATGTCCGTGTCTCGGCACCTTGTTCCCGAAGCGGTCCTCGCCGGGATAGAGCGCGTAATCGGTGATATGAAGCGAATTCTCAGCGGCGTCGTAGCGCGCCACGAACGAGCCGGTTTCGCAGATGACATCGACAGCCGCCAAGTCGGCGTGTGCGTAGGCGCGGCCGCACTCGGCAAAACCCTCTGCTGAGGGGCGTTGCAAGACGGTTGGCGCCAGGCTTCCCTCGGAGGCGAATCTGTATAGGCTGAGTAGATGCAAGGGTTCCGCATAGCTTGCGGACACGTCGAACACAGCAAGGCGCGGTGCGCGCCTGCCAATGACAAACAGCAGCCCTTCATCTGCGTTGAGTACGACGCCGCCGAGTTCGCCAAAGTTTCGCAGCCGAGTGTCTTCGATGTCACTTGCGACGGCAATGTGGTTGGCGAGTGTCAGGCGACCGGTTTCGGGGTCGATTGAAAACACGAGCAATCCGCGTGTGTCTGCGGCAATCAGGTAGGCATCGTCCGGCGTCACCAGTATCTGGCTCACCTCGCCAATGTGCCGCGCTGGCGAGTCCTCGGCACTACCCTCTTCTATCGAGCCGAATTGTTGCACTCGCGTCATGCTCCATTCGGAATCGAGTCGGTATGCAGAGATTTGGTGGGATTCCAAATCCGCGAAATAGAGGAATCGTTCGTGCGATGTGGCTGCGAAGGTGTTGTGCACTGGCAGGGAGCCTCCACTGTCATCAGGCTTTAGTCTCATGTGATTGCGCGTCCATTCGGTGTCGCCTTCAGCGTTGCGTGCGAAGGCGTTGCTTTGTTCCGGGTGGAACGCAAACAGGCGGTCGTGGATGCGGCTCCACCATAGTGTCGTTCTTGGCAGCACTCGTTGGTTCAGGGGCGGTGGTACGTGCGTGTCGTTGTTGATGGAAACTGCGCTTGGCGCGATGCTTCGTGCATTCGATAGTTCGCCGGTCGTCGCATCCCGATCAAGCGCCACGAATTGGCCATTGCGTGTCGCGAACACCTGCATGTCGCCGGGGTGCATCGCAAGGTTGTGGGTCCACGAGTCCGCTTCGTCATGTGGGTCGGTCGCCGGGCCGTCGTACGCGTCGCGGTAGCCAAGGTATGCGGGGGCCGAGCTTTGCTGCCAGCGAAGGTTCGCGGGTAAGAGTTGTTTCGCGTTCGGGCGCTTCGCCACGCGAATCTGATACTGCGCGCCAGCGCGAGCGAGCAATGCGGTCTCCACCTGCCCATTTGCCAGAAAGCTGCGCTCGCTCGATGCAACCAAGTGCGCAGCCGCGCCGTCCGTCGAGACTGCCGGGTAAATGGTCAGGACGGCCCAGTCTGGGTCGCCATCAACGCGAAATGTGTGCCAGCCGGAACTCGGTGCGCTCCAATGCCACCAAAGCGATTCGTGGCCGACATGATCGCTTGGGTCATCGTGCGCGTGCGTCGCGTGACGCAAGTCGACCAAGTCGATGCCGTTCGACCCGGTGATCAACGTCGCCTTCGCACGGTCATCGTTTTCCGGCGTCGGTCCCCATGTCAAGACGGTCGCATCGCCGAGCTGTGACAAGGGCACATTGACCGAGTCCGGCGAACGTCCGATTGACACGGAATAGGTCTGTCCTGCTTCCGCATCCAATACGACGCCGGTGCCAGCGATGCTTGCGCCTTGCAGGGCAAGGTCCTGCAAGCGTGCTCCAGTCCACAATCCTAGTCTGAGGACATCCGAGCCATCGATGAAGAACGTGAATCGCCCTGATTCGGGTGCGGTCCACTGCCACCAAATGGTGCCAATTCCTGACTCGGGTGGCTCTTCGGGGTCCACTGTGAGCTGGTCTTTGTAGGGTGACGGAAGCGACCCTTCGCTACCTTCGAGCAAACGAGCGTCTATGAATCGGTCCGGCGTTCGCCCGGCGATGGGAGGACGGTCGTTCTCAATTCGCCAAGACAGTGTGTATTCGGATCCCGATGCCTCTGCGCTTGTCGCTGCAATCGCAATCCGGTACGTGACGCCTTCCTTGGCATACAAGGAAGCAGAGAAGTTCGGCGAAGGTTGTGATAGCAGTCGCAGGGAATCGAGCGAGTCGCCCGCGAACACCATCACCCGATGGTTCTGCTGCTGTAGTGCAAAGTGCCAGTGCGCAGTGGCGGGTGCTGTCCATGTGTGCCATGTCGTTGCCGCGAGGCCGTTCCAGAACTCGCCGCGTTCGAGCGTTGCGCTTTCGTTGCTGCCCTCGATACTGCCTGACTCGCCGACAATCCCAGAGGCGGCGACTATGTCATCATTGTCGGGACGCACATCAGCCGCTTCCCACGTCAAGGCCATTCTCGGCGTGTTGCCATTGCTCGTCGAAGCGCGAATGAAATACTCCGTATCGACATCAGCAGTAAAGGCAATTTCGCTGCCAGTTTTTGTGGCAACTGAAACGAGTTCGGCAATCTTGTCGCCGGTGTATATGTCGAAGCGCGCCGAGCCAGATTGTCTGCTGCCTTCGCGAATGAACTGGAATCGATACAGCCCGCTTGCCGGCGGTTGCCAGATATGCCAGAGGCTGCGGGTGTCGCCTTCCACGTCAGGCTCGCCCGGTTCGCGCGAGGCTATTGAGAAATCAACCAGTGTGTCGCCGGTTTCGCTGGCGATGCGCCTCGCCGCGTCAAAGCTGTCATTGGCTGCAACGGGAGGCGAACTGGCATTGCTCGCCCCGTCGAGCAGGATTGTGCGCACGGCTGAACGGGCGTTCCATGCACTCGCGGTGACATGCAGCGGCGTGTCGGTCGGCAGCGTCTGTCGGCTGAACTCGATTTCCACTTGTCTCGGTGCCTGCGGCGCGACTTCACCAAGGCTGTATGCCAACTCAAACCCCGCATGTTCATCACGCACGAGTCGGTCTTGCCGAATCACCCGCATCGTCGCTTGCTCAAGCGCCGAGGCGAGGCCGTCACAGTCATGCGCCGCGCGATGCGAACAACCGAAGTGCAGGGTGGTCCCGGCAGCGAGATAGCTGCTGGTCTCAACATCGATCTTCAGCGTGAGTCGATCGATATCGGTGGTCGAGGGGACTTGCTTCGCCGTGATTCGAAGCTGAGGGGCTGATGCACCTTGGATGATCTTCCATGCGACGGCCGCGCGCGCCGGCTCGCCGTACATGCGTAGGGGTACGACCTTGATGCGGTGCGTGCCTGCCGCAGGCGCTGGCACGATCAGCCACTCGACATTGTCGATCTTGGAGCGCGATGCGTGTTCGCCGCAGGCGCCCCCGCCGCAGTCGGCGCCCGCGTCCACCCAAAGATCAAGATTGTTGAGCACTGAGTCGGTGAGGGTGTCGGCCGGGCCTTCATCCCAAGTGAGCACGACATCGAGCCTGCTCGACCCTTCCGGTACCCGCACATCGATGTACTCATAGCCGGATGCGGATGGCGCAGATTCGACGCTTGCCACCTGCCAGCCATCGCCGCTCGGCAGCGATGCGACGCTTGTTCGCGCCGAAACAAGCCCCATGCCGTACTGGTTCTGCATGGCCCCTGGCCCTTCGGAATTATCGAGCGGAAACTGTGTGCGGCTCTCAAGATAGGCATCCGGACGAATCGCGCTTGCCATGAGCCGCGCACGAACAAGCGCCGACTGATTACGAAGATTGCCATCGGCTTCCAGCACGAGCGCTGCAACACCTGCGACCGATGGCGCTGCCATGCTGGTTCCGCTTAAGCTTGCGTAGCCGTCTCGCGACGCCGAGCCGGAGACTGACCAGATATCGACGCCCGTGCCGACAACCTTTGGCAGGAGGCGGCCATCGGCGGTCGGGCCGTGGCTGCTGAAGTCCGCGATGATGCCAGCATCGTTGACGGCACCAACAGCAAGGGCGTTTTTGGCTGTGCCGTAATTCGAGAATCCGCGAGCGCTATCGTTCGACTGCGCGACCACATAGAGTTGCCCGCGTCTGTGGACGATGGCGTCGAGCTTGCGATCACCGATCGCGCGACCGCGCGAATCATCGGTCGTGCGGCCGAGGCTCATGTTGACGATATGCGGCGCAACGGCATCGGTGGGGCGACCAGCACACGCGCTCGGGCGCGCGAGATAGTCGAAGCCGCGGCGAATGTCGTCATCCGAACCCCAGCCGAATCGGGTCAGGACTTTGGCGAATCGCAAATGGCTGAGGTTTGGTGCCATGCCGGCGCGCAACGGGTCAAGACGCCCAGCGCCCGCAATCGTACCGAACACATGTGTGCCGTGACCGTCAGAATCGACCCATAAGTCCCATCGCTCGCCACGCACAAAGTTTGCGCCGCAGATGGACTCGCGACCATGCGTGATGTCGGGGTGGCGCAGATTGAGTCCGGTATCGAGGACGCCGATGGCAATGCCTCGACCAGTGAGTCCGGCAAAGGTCTCGCCAGCATATTCGTAGCTGCGCAATCCATCGGCACCCATTACCGGTACGGCGGAATCGTGCGTCGCTCTGACGAGTGACACCGGTTCAACGTGCATCACGTAGTCGGCGGCAATGACATCATTGAGCGCGTGTGGGGGCAGGTTTGCGGTATAGCTTCGAACATCCGCATCGTAGGCGCCGATGGTGACGCCAAGCTCAGCGAGCGCGCGCTTTGATGTGCCACTTGCATCGTCGTGCATGAGGGTGATGAATACAGGGGTGCTTGCGTTCGGAGCGCTTGCCTGCATCTGCGCTGCGAAATGTGCGCTTCGCTTCGCATCCGCTGGCGGCGCGCCAATGCCGAGCACGCTGGGCAGTGCGGCAATCGCCTCAAGAAGCGAGCGCTCCGGCGTGACACGCACGCGAAGACTGTCGCCGGAAGCGCCTTCAACGCGTGCGCCGAGGCCTGTGAGGGATTTGCCGATTGCCTGCATATCCTTGCCAGTGTCAATGCGAACAACGGCGAAGACGTGATCGAGGGCACTGCTTCGAGGCAGTTCAAGAATGGCTTGAATGCCAATGGCTGGTTCGAGCCAGCTTGCGTTTGGCGCGGGCTCAGTCTCCGGCTTCTCGGTCAGCGGCGCTTGCTGCATGGCGTCGAGGTGCGCTGCGAGGACGTAGCCTTCTGGTAGCGAGACTTCGCCCTTCTGCGATGCTCGTTCGGGCTGAGACGGCGCGGGCGGTGCATGATCGATAATTGGGTCTGCGCCCGCTTGACTCTCTCGTAGTGTTCGCTGTGCGACACGGTCAAGCACCGCTTCCGGCGTGCTCGGCATTAAGGCTGGGGTCGTCGGTACCTCCGGTTGACGCAGCCACCACAAGCCGAAAGCGGCCAGCGCTGCGACCGCCACAAAGATGGTGATGCTCCTCAAGAGCACACGGTTCATAGTGCTGCCCACCTGGTGGGCGGTGGATAGTACGCCGATTGTATGTTTGAAGTAAAGTTGTCTAAATCGTCTTCAATCGGTCGTCCACAGGAGCGGCGGGACCGAAAATTCGCTGATCCGGCTTCCTTGTATGCAGCGTTGATTCTCAGTTCCATGCGAGAATACGCCGAAGCCCACGGGAGCGCCTTGCATGAAACCTGTCGCGGTGCGTGCGATTGAGCGCACAGAGCAAGCCGTTGTGGATGGCCTTGCCGAGCAAGGCGTTGCCACTGTGCACGAGGCGCAAGGTCGATTCGGACTATTACAGCCGTATATGCGTCCAATGTACCCAGGGGCGCGCATCGCCGGAAGTGCACTCACGGTGCTTGCGCATCCCGGCGACAACTGGATGCTGCATGTTGCCGTCGAGCTGGCCATGCCGGGTGACATTCTGGTGGTCGGCCTGTCGGCTGAGAACGCCGATGGCATGTTCGGCGACTTGCTGGCGACCTCCGCCAAAGCGCACGGAATTGCTGGCCTTGTGATTGACGCCGGTGTGCGCGACACGGCGGATTTGACTGCGATGGCATTCCCGGTATGGAGCAAGACTGTATCTGCCAAAGGCACAGTGAAGGCGACGCCCGGTTGCGTCAACAAGCCGGTGGTGTGCGCAGGTTGCTTCGTCAATCCGGGTGACGTAGTGGTTGCCGATGACGATGGCGTGTGCGTTGTGCCGAGAGAGACGGCCGTGCAGGCGTTGCAGCTCAGCCAGGCACGCACTGAGAGTGAAAAGAAGATGCGCGCTCGGCTGGCAGCGGGCGAACTTGGTCTCGACCTATATGGAATGCGCGAGAAGCTCGCCGAGGCGGGGCTTCATTACGAGTAGCGCAGGGCTGAATCGGCGCCTTCATCTCAATCTGTTCTGTGCGTCTCAACAAGCCTAAGTCCGATCCGCCCGATCGGCTCGATGGAAAAAATATCCGCTAAACGTCGGGGTGCCTGTCAGCCGCGTTTGACTTGCCGAAGCGCAACAATGGACAATAACGAATTGAACTCGAAATCTCGATTGCTATGACGACCTTGAGCACCCGGCCTGCCGATGTGACGACACAGTGGCGGCTTGTAGACGCGAGCGACTGCGTGCTTGGGCGCCTTGCCTCGCGCATTGCCACCGTCCTTCGCGGCAAGGACAAGCCTGAGTACACGCCGCATGTCGATGTCGGCGATTTTGTCATCGTTGTCAATGCCGACAAGGTGCGGGTGACTGGCAATAAGCACGAAGACAAGATGTACCATCGACACTCGGGCTACCCAGGCGGCATCAAGAGCATGAGCTTTCGCAGCATGCAAGAGCGTGTGCCCGAACGAATCATCGAGCTTGCCGTCAAAGGCATGCTGCCGAGAAATCCGCTCGGTCGCCAGATGGCGCGCAAACTGAAAGTCTACGCAGGGCCAGCGCATCCGCATCAGGCGCAGCAGCCCAAACCCATGGAAATCTAAGCACCTTACGCACGGAAGGAGAGCATCAATGCCCGAGGGCGTCGAATATCACTATGGCACCGGTCGTCGCAAGACTTCGACCGCGCGCGTCTACCTCACACCCGGCAGCGGACGAATTCTCGTCAATCGCCGTCCCTTGGATGAATATTTTGGGCGCGAGACCGCGCGCATGATCGTGCGTCAACCGATTGAAGTCGCTGAACTCGAAGATGCCTTGGACATCAAGGTCACTGTTCGCGGCGGTGGAGGTTCTGGTCAGGCTGGCGCCATTCGTCACGGCATCGCGCGAGCGCTTGTCGACTACAACGCGGACTTGAAGGCGCCGCTCAGGGCCGCTGGTTTTATGACGCGCGATGCGCGTGAGGTTGAGCGCAAGAAAGTCGGTCTTCATAAGGCACGCAAGCGCCCCCAATACTCGAAGCGGTAAGCGTCCGCAGGATTTATATTTTTCAAGTATCCGAGTGGAAGTTTCCTCGATGGAGTCTATATCAGCCGTAGAAGCGCCCGGACGCAGGCGATTCTTGATAGGTGCCACTGCAGTGGTGGGTGCAATGGGCGTGGCCGGTGCTGCTGTGCCTTTTGTGCGCTCTTGGGCGCCAAGCGCACGTGCGCGCGCCGCTGGTGCTGCCATCACCGTTGACATTGCCAGTCTTGCCGAAGGCGAGATGGTCAGCCCAATACCGGCGTGGCGTGGCAAGCCGGTGTTTGTCGTTCGCCGCTCGAGCACCCAGGTCAAAGAATTAGAAACCCCGGACGCTGCTTTGGCCGATCCTCGGTCGGAGCGTCCGCAGCAGCCGCAATACGCGCAGAACGAATGGCGCGCGCGTCGTCCGGAAATTGGTGTGTATTTGGGCGTGTGCACGCATCTTGGATGCTCGCCGAAGTTCTACGGTGCACCAAGTGAAGAAGGCATTGACCCGGCTTGGGAAGGTGGATTCTTCTGTCCGTGCCACGGTTCGCGGTTCGACTTGGCGGGCCGCGTGGTGAGCGGCGTGCCAGCACCTTCCAACTTGGAAGTGCCGCCTTACTTTTTTGCTTCCGATACCTTGATCGTGGTCGGCGAAGACAGCGGAAAGGTGGTGAGCTGATGAGCACTGAAGCATCTGAATTGCCGCCATCAGCACTCGCCCGCGCAGTTGCTTGGTTCGATGTGCGCTTTCCGCTCACAGAAACTTGGAACTACCATCTGGCGCGCTACTACGCGCCGAAGAACTTTAACTTTTGGTACTTCATGGGTGCGCTTTCGCTGCTCGTGCTGGTCATTCAGCTCGGCTCTGGCGTATGGTTGACCATGAGCTACGTGCCGAGCGGCGAACAAGCGTTCGCTTCGGTCGAGTACATCATGCGCGATGTGGACATGGGCTACATCATTCGCTACATGCACACCACCGGCGCTTCGGCGTTCTTTCTCGTCGTCTATCTGCACATGTTCCGAGGCATGCTCTACGGCTCGTATCGCAAGCCGCGCGAGCTGCTCTGGCTCATCGGCATGGCCATCTTCATTGTGCTGATGGCGGAAGGGTTCTTCGGTTATCTGCTGCCTTGGGGCAATATGTCGTTCTGGGCTGCGCAGGTGATCGTCTCGCTTTTCAGCGCGATTCCGTTCGTCGGCGAGAGTCTTGCGACATGGATACGCGGCGACTTCGTCATGTCCGGCATCACGCTGACGCGCTTCTTTGCGCTGCATGTGGTGTTCATTCCGATCGTCCTGACCGCCCTCGTATTCGTGCACCTCGTCGCGTTGCACCATGTCGGGTCAAACAACCCGGACGGGGTGGAAATCAAGAGTAACAAGGATGCCAATGGCGTGCCCCGTGATGGCATCCCCTTTCACCCCTACTATGTCGTGCACGACATTAACGCCAGCGTCATATTTCTGATCCTTTTCTGCGTGGTGCTCTTCTACGCGCCGGAAATGGGTGGCTACTTCATCGAGAAGCCGAATTTTGAGGAAGCCAACCCCTTGAAGACGCCGGAGCATATCGCGCCAGTCTGGTATTACACCCCCTACTACGCGATGCTGCGCGCAGCGACCTTCCCGCTCTTTGGCCTCGACGCCAAGTTCTGGGGCATGGTGGTGATGGCGGTGGCCATAGTGATCCCTGCGGCTCTACCGTGGCTTGACCGCAGTCCGGTGAAGTCCATTCGCTATAAAGGCCGCTGGTCAAAGGCAATGCTTGGGATATTTGTCGTGAGTTTCCTCGTACTTGGCTACCTCGGCACCATTGCGCCGTCACCGATGGCGACGCTTGCGTCGCAGATCGGCACCATGGCGTACCTGTCGTACTTCCTGCTTATGCCGTGGTATACCCAGATCGAAAAAATCAAGCCGGTGCCGGATAGAGTGACGTAGCTGTCATGCCTATGAAAGCTCGATGGTCATCGTGTATTGTTCTGCTCGGCTTGATGGCGTGGAGCACAGTGTTCGCCAATGCTTCCGAATGTCCGATTGAGGCTGATGTGCAATGGCATAGCGAGCCGATGAATCCCGACCTCAATGATTTGCCATCGCTGCAGCGCGGCTTTCGCCACTATGTCAACTACTGCCTCGCCTGCCACGGTCTGCAGTACCAGCGCTACGAGCGTACCGCTGACGATCTTGCCATCCCGCACGATCTTGTCGAGGAGCACCTGATTTTTTCTGATCAGATGATTGGTCAGCGCATCACCACCGCCATGCCGGAGTCATCCTCGACATGGTTTGGCGTGGCACCGCCGGACTTGACCCTTGTTGCCAAACTGCGCGACCCAGAGTGGCTCTACAACTATCTCAACGCCTTTTATCTTGACCCTTGCAGGCCATTTGGTGTCAACAACAAGGTGTTTCCCAATGTCGGCATGCCGCATGTGTTGATTGATCTGCAGGGCAATCAACGTGCGGTGTGCACAGATGTCCCGATGATTGCTGAAAATGGCGGCGAGGCGAGAGACCCGCTGGTGCCGGGCAAAGTGCTGACCGAAGAGCAGTGCGGTATCTTGCAAGTAGAAGAGGGCACCGGTACCCTGACGGCTGAGGAATATCGACAGTTCACATGGGACCTTGTGAACTTCCTGCACTACGTCGCTGAGCCTTCGCGCATGGACCGCTACCGAATCGGTATCTACGTCATTCTCTTCCTGATATTCCTCGCTGTGTTCACATGGCTTCTGAATCGTGAATTCTGGAAGGATGTGCGCTAAATCCGCACCTAATTTATGTAACACGCCATACTCGCAGCCTCAATCAAGATTCGGAATTGGAGGCTTGAGTGGCAAGACAGGGAGAAGTGAGGCAATTGAGGGAAAAAAGAGTGGACAGCAATGATCGTGATTTGCCGGGCTCTGGCTCGTCGATGACACTTTTTTCCGACCCTCAGGACCATGCTTCGCATCGGGTGCGCATGGTGCTCGCCGAGAAAGGCGTATCGGTGGAAATCGTGAACATTGAATCAAGCGAAGTGCGGGAAGATCTGGCCGACATCAATCCCTACGGGAGTGCGCCAACGCTTGTTGATCGCGAGCTTTCGCTTTATCAGTCGCGCATCATCATGGAATACCTTGATGAACGTTTCCCGCATCCACCGCTGCTCCCGGCCTATCCGGTTCTGCGTGCGAAGATTCGCCTGCTCATGCATCGCATTGACCGCGACTGGGCGCCAGCAGTCAAGCTTATTTCGCACGGCGTCGCAAAGGGGCCGGTACTGGATAAAGCTGTCAAGGACTTGCGTGAGAGCATCATTTCCACCGTGCCAGTTGTCGCTGAACATGATTACTTCTTGAGCGACGAATTCACCCTTGTGGACTGCTGCGTCGCACCCATACTCTGGCGCCTTGATGTGTTGTCGATTAGCCTGCCGCCTCGCGTCAAACGTCTCTTTCACCCCTATACCAGTCGAGTGTTCCAGCGCGACTCGTTTCGTATCAGCTTAACGGAGCGTGAACTCGAAATGGGCATTTGACGGAGGATGTCCGGCAGGTGGCGTCTCCCCTCACACCCAAGCTTCCGTTCCTGCTGCCTGCGCTGATCGCGTGGATAGAGGATAACAGCTGTACGCCGATGCTGGTCTCACAGGTCGATGTGCCTGGCGTATCGATCCCCGAAGGCTATGCGAAAGACGGCATCATTACGTTCAATGTCTCTTCGCGGGCGGTGCAAGGATTCGTCGTCGATGCCGAGGCCGTGTGTTTTGGTGCGCGTTTCGGCGGCCGGCACTTCGATGTTCGACTGCCGCTGGCGTCCTTGCGAGCCATTTTCGCGCGCGAGCACCCGAAGGATTCCGGCGTGTCTCTGATAGGCGAAGCGCGCGAGTGCGCCAAGGCTTCTGTAGCGGACGAGCAGGCCGAACCGGTGAGGAAGAAAGGGCCACCGAAGCTACGATTAGTCGATTAAGGCTGGACGAAGATCAAATAGCGGATGATTCTGGGGATCGCCGTGCCTCGTCCGCGACCGATTCATCCATGTGCTCCATCGTTTTTGGGATTTATATACACACTCCACCACATGGTGCCCGCTCAGCGGTCAGCCTATAGGACAGACAGACGTTTCTCTAGCGGGGCGGGCATGGGGATCAACAACGCGATATCCGCCTCCCAAAGTGGGTGGCGAAGCCTGATGGGCGACATCCGATCTATCGCGATTATGATCACGATTAGATCGCACTGCCCTCCTCCTTCCTCAGCGTCAACACCTCCACGCCATCCGCCGTGACCAGAATCGTATGCTCCCACTGCGCGGAAAGCTTGCGGTCGCGAGTCACCGCTGTCCACCCGTCCGGCAGCAGCCTCGCACTAGGCTTTCCTAAGTTGATCATAGGTTCGATGGTGAACGTCATGCCTTCGACAAGCTCCACGCCTTCACCGGGCCTGCCGTAATGCAGGACTTGAGGTTCGCCATGAAAGACGCGGCCGATGCCATGGCCGCAGAACTCGCGCACCACCGAGTAGCGATTGCTTTCCGCATGGCGCTGGATGGCATGGCCGATATCGCCGAGGCATGCGCCCGGGCGCACCGCGCCAATGCCGCGATAGAGGCATTCTTGCGTCACCTTGACGAGTCGCTCGGCGTGCGGGGACGGCTTGCCCACCATGAACATTTTGCTGGTGTCGCCGTGATAGCCGTCTTTGATGACTGTCACGTCGATATTGACGATATCACCGCTCTTGAGTTTCTTTTCCGATGGGATGCCGTGGCAAATGACGTGATTGACCGATGTGCAGATGGACTTGGGGAAGGGTGTTTGCTGCGGCGACGAGCGGTAGCCGAGCGGGGCGGGGGTGCAGCCAATCTCATCAATGATGTATTCATGGCATAGCGCATCAAGCGCTTCAGTGCTCACGCCCGGCTCGACATGCGGGCCGATCATCTCGAGAACGCCCGCCGCGAGCTGTCCTGCGATTCGCATCTGCGGAAGCTCTTCGGTGCTGAGCAAGGGGTCAACCTTACGCGTCGCGAAGATGCTTCGCTTGCGGCGCTTCTCGTTATTGCCGAGCGTACGGCTGCGTGTGAATCGTGAACGGCTGTTGCGTCTCATCGTGTGTGCTGAATTGAAGGTGCTGTCTATGATATAAAGTGCGATTCGTTACGGCAATGGCGCGTTCGCGTTTTCGTGCTCTTGCCTGCGAATTAAATTCCGTGCCCGCAAATGAATTCGTGTCGTTGGGTGCTGCGAGCACAACGCTCAAAGTCGTGATGCGAAGCGGGTGCTAGACCTAACCCGGAGGCAAGGAGAATGGAAAAAATCGGCATGCGTGACATGCTTGCGGCAGGTGTCCACTTCGGTCACCAAACCCGCTATTGGAACCCGAAGATGGCACCTTACATCTTCGGCGCACGGAACAAGGTGCACATCATCAATCTCGAGAAAACGGTCCCTGCGTTTGAGTCGGCCATGCAGGAGGCGCGGCGTCTTGCGGCCGCCAAGAAGAAAATCCTCTTTGTCGGCACGAAGCGCGCCTGCACCCTCGTCATCAGGGAGCAGGCGATGCGTGTTGGCATGCCGTATGTCGATCAGCGGTGGCTCGGCGGCATGCTCACGAACTACCGCACGGTGAGACAGTCGGTCAATCGACTGTTGCAGCTTGAATCTGATCGTGATCGTGGCGTTTTCGCGAAGCTACCGAAGCGCGAAGCGCTGCTACTCGACCGCACCATTGCAAAGCTCTCCCGCAGCGTTGGTGGCATCAAGCAGATGAATGGGTTGCCCGACGCCCTGTTTGTAGTAGACGTGTCACACGAGAAGATTGCGGTGCGGGAAGCGAACAACGTCGGTATTCCGGTGATCGGCGTAGTCGATACCAACAGCGATCCAGACGGCGTTTCGTTCGTCATTCCAGGCAATGATGACGCCAATCGTGCGGTGCGCATCTATGTGACGGCCATTGCGGATGCCATCCTAGAAGGGCGTCTCGCGGCGGGCGAGTCCTTGGATGAAATTGCCAAGGCGGAACAGGAAATGCTCGCCGCGCATGAAGCCAACACCGCTTCGGTCAAGTCGAACGATACGGACGATATAGACGACTCGGTAGGTGTGATCGACGACAGTGAGACAGAAGATGCAGAGAGTACTCAGGCGGAAGAACAGCCACCGACAGAAGTAGAGGAGTCCGGTAATGACGCAACAAATTAAAGCGACGCTCGTCAAGGAGTTGCGGGACCGCACCGGTCTTGGCATGATGGAATGCAAGCGCGCGCTCGTCGAGACGGATGGAGACCTCGATGAAGCCGTGCGCGTGCTGCGCGAGCGCAGCGCCATCAAAGCAGATAAGAAGACCACCCGAGTCGCCGCGGAAGGCTTGCTCGGCCTGCTCACGGACGATGCCGCAGGCGTGCTCGTTGAAGTCAACAGCGAGACCGACTTCGTGGCGCGCACGGAAAAGTTCTTGCGCTTTGTCAATGACGTCACGCGCCGTGCACTTGACTCGGGCGCGAGTGATCTCGCAAGCGTTAGCACTGATGAACTCGAGGCTGAGCGCCAGACCTTGGTGCAGGAACTTGGCGAGAACATCGTTGTGCGACGTGTGATGCGTATCGAAGCAGTCGATGGCGGGCAGGTCTACGGCTACTTGCACCACGACCGCAAGAAAGGTGCGCTCGTTGCGCTCAAAGGGGGCGATCGCGAGCTTGGCGAAGGCATCGCCATCCATGTCACCGCGGAAGCGCCTCCCGTGATCCGACCGCAAGACATGCCTGCCGAGCGAGTTGAAGCTGAACGCGCCATTCTAGTCGCGCAGACTCAAGGCGAGAACAAGCCCGCCGCCATCATTGAGAAGATGATCGAGGGCCGGTTGCAGAAGTTCTTGGCAAGCTCAAGTCTTGTTAGTCAGGTGTACGCGCTAGATGCCGAGGTCAAGGTCGGGCAACTCTTGAAGAAATCAAGCGCTGATGTGACGGCCATGGCTCGTTTCGGCGTCGGCGAAGGCATCGAGCGAAACGAGACTGACTTTGCCGAGGAAGTGGCGCGGCAGGCAGGTTAAAGTAATCGAAACAGTATTCGACATAGCGGGAGACGAAGCCCATGGCCGACGAACTCTATGATGAGATTCTCGATGACGCCAAGACGCGCATGGGCAAATCGATCGATGCGCTGAAAATTGCGCTCGGCAGACTGCGCACAGGACGTGCGAGCCCGGCGCTCGTCGAACATGTGCAAGTGGACTACTACGGCTCTCCAACGCCCTTGAAACAGGTCGCGAGCATTTCCGTGGAAGAGGGCCGCACACTGGTCATTTCCCCGTGGGAGAAGAAGATGATCTCGATCATCGAAAAGTCCCTGATGGACAGCGATATTGGCGTGACCCCGCAATCGACATCTGATCTGGTGCGACTGCCGCTGCCGCCGCTTACTGAGGAAGGGCGACGTGACCTCATCAAGTCGGCTCGCGCCGAAGCCGAACAGGCGAAGGTGTCGGTACGCAATGTTCGCCGGGATGCAAATAGCGACTTGAGGGATCTCGTGAAAGAGAAGCTCATTAGCGAAGATGAGGAGCGACGCGGTGAGACGCTCATGCAGCAGCTCACCGATGAGACTGTCGCCAAGGTCGATGATGTTCTGCACGAGAAGGAGCAGGAACTCGCTGAGTTTTAGACCGTCCGACTGATTGCCAAGAGTACCGTCTGGCACGTGATGAAGTCACCGAACCACATCGCCATCATCATGGACGGCAACTATCGCTGGGCGCGCAAACGTGGCCTGCCTGTCGGCGCAGGACACCGCGCCGGCGCAGAAAATGTCCGCCCTCGGATCATGGACTGCCTTGATCGCGGCGTTGGCTACCTTACGCTTTTCGCGTTTAGCACGGAAAACTGGCAGCGCCCGAAGTCCGAAGTGCGCGTGCTAATGAATCTCGTGCGGCGTGTGCTCGATGATGAACTCTCGGAACTTGCTGAACTGGGCTTGCGAATTCGCGTCATTGGCGACCGCATGAGGTTCTCGGACGATCTCTTGAGTCGCATTGAGCGCGTTGAGCATTTGAGCGAAGTGAATAGCAAGATGACGCTGACAGTCGCGCTCAGTTACGGCGGGCGCTGGGATATTCTGCAAGCTATGCGCGCAGTGGCCAAAGCAGTTCTCGAGGGACGGGTATCCGAGGCCGACATCGAGGATATGGATGAGGAGACCTTTGGACGTTTTCTATCGCTCGAACGAGCTGGCGTGCCGCAACCAGATTTGCTTATTCGCACTGGAAGAGAACAAAGGTTAAGCAACTTCTGCATTTGGGACTTGAGCTATACTGAACTCTACTTCACAGATACGCTATGGCCTGATTTTTCCGTGGACGATTTGGATGCCGCGATTGCAGCCTACGGCACACGGCTGCGTCGGTTTGGTGATCGAGGCGGTGAGGCGGGCGAGGCGTAAGTCATGGGCATCAAGGCTATGAGGTCCAATCTGCGGCTGCGGGTGCTGACTGCGCTGATCGCGCTGCCCCTGACGCTCGTCCTGCTGTTCGTGCTGCCCACGACCTGGCTTGCGGTGCTTGTGCTCGCTCTGCTCGGCATTGGGCTCATCGAATGGGGGCGCTTGAGCGAGGCGGGCACGCTCATGAGCGTGCTGCTGTGGCTGATCTACCTCTTGCTCGGACCGGCCGTGTTCAATCTGCCAGGGCTTGTGGACGTGGATATTTCATCGCCATTGCTCATTGCCTCACTCATGTGCTGGTGCGTGGCGGCTGTCATGGTCGCGTGCTTTCCTGCATCTGGCCGCATATTGCCGCCAGTCGTGCGCGGCATCCTTGGCGCGTTTCTGCTTGGCAGCGCTTGGCTCGGATTCACGCTCCTGAAAGCGAGCGGCGGCGAATGGTTGATCGTCTGGCTTTTATTGGTCGTGTGGGTCGCCGACTCGGCGGCGTATTTTGGTGGTCGCGCTTGGGGAAGCATCAAACTCGCGCCCAAGGTGAGTCCTGGCAAGACCATTGAAGGCGCAGTGACCGGCATTCTCTCGGCGGCCGTTGTCGGCACTGTCGCAGGCACCTGGGCCGGCGCATCGATTCCATTCTTTTCTAACTTCGAGCACGGCGTCGTGTTCTGGATTCTCGCCTCGCTTGGATTCTCGCTGCTCTCCATTCTTGGTGATCTTTTTGTGAGCCTCGTCAAGCGCGTCGCCAACACCAAGGATTCGGGAGGTCTATTCCCAGGCCATGGCGGCGTCCTCGACCGACTTGACTCACTTCTGCCGACCGTGCCGCTGCTCGCATTGCTAGTGCAATTGACAAGTTGAACGTCAACATGGCGCGCATACGAATCTGTCAGGCTATATGGATGGGATGCGGCCGCCTGTTCATCATAGAATATGCGGTATTCACTAACTATGAAGTGCGGAGGCCTCGGTGCGGGACGGCGATATCGCGCGCAGCATTGCGCTCAGACCAATAGCGACGGTAGCGGAGAGTGGCCTCGGCCTCAATGCCGACCAGATCATCTCCTACGGATGTCATAAGGCGAAAATCGCTTCGCAGGTCGTGACCTCGGCGAGCAAGAATCCGCGCGGCAAGCTCGTTCTGGTGACGGCGCTCAATCCGACGCCTGCAGGCGAAGGCAAGACAACGACAAGCATCGGCCTCAGCGACGGCCTCAATCGCATCGGCGTGCGCGCGGCGGTGTGCTTGCGCGAACCATCTCTCGGACCGTGCTTTGGGATGAAGGGCGGCGCGACTGGCGGCGGCTATTCGCAAGTCGCCCCCATGCAGGACATTAATCTACATTTCAATGGCGACATTCATGCCGTGACTGCGGCAAACAATCTGCTCGCGTCAATAGTTGACAACCATCTCTATTGGGGTAATCGCTTGAGTTTGGATCCGGCACAGGTTTCTTGGCGGCGCGCTATTGATCTCAATGAGCGAGTGCTGCGCAAGCTCCCTCTTGACATACGTGGTGAGCTTGGTCGAGAAGGCGCTTTCGACATCACCGCCGCTTCGGAAGTGATGGCGGTGCTGTGTTTAGCGAGCGACATCGCCGACCTCGAAAAGCGCCTCGGTGACATCGTTGTAGGGCGTCAATTCGACGGCTCACTGATTCGTGCGCGTGATCTGGAGGTTCAGGGCGCCATGACCGCGCTACTCGTTGATGCGCTCGCGCCGAATATCGCACAGACCCTCGAACACAATCCCGCCATCATTCACGGAGGCCCCTTCGCCAATATCGCGCACGGCTGCAATTCTATTCTCGCGACACGCACGGCGCTTGGACTTGTCGATGTCGTGGTGACCGAAGCTGGTTTCGGCGCAGATCTCGGCGCTGAGAAGTTCTTCAATATCAAATGCCGGCAGTCCGGGCTGCGCCCAAGTGCGTGTGTCATCGTTGCGACAGTACGGGCGCTTAAGATGCACGGTGGTGTGGCGCTCGATGATCTTGGACGAGCCGATGTTGAGGCTGTCTCGCGCGGCATGGCGAACTTGCATCGGCACGTGCGGAATGTGCAGGGCTTCGGCGTCGAGCCGGTGGTCGCCGTCAATCATTTTAGTGCTGACAGCGACGAGGAAATCGATGCGATTCGTAGTGCGCTTGAAGGCTTGGGCGTTCGCGTCGTGCTCGCAAAGCACTGGGCCGATGGTGGCACAGGCGCGACTGAATTGGCCGAGGCTGTGATGGAGCGCATTGAAGGCGCATCAGGCGATGTGAAGCTCCTGTACGAAGACGAGATGCCGCTCATCGACAAGATCCGCACTGTCGCCACGCGCATCTATGGCGCGGGCGATGTGCAATTCGACGAGCAGGCCGCGCATGACCTGCAAGCGCTTCAAGGCGCGGGATACGGCCATTTCCCCGCGTGCATCGCCAAGACGCAATATAGTTTTTCGGCGGATCCCAACGCCAAAGGCGCGCCCGATGGCCATGTGCTGCCAGTTCGCGGTGTCCGCTTGTCGGCAGGTGCGCGGTTTGTCGTGGTGCTATGTGGCGACATCATGACCATGCCCGGATTGCCGAGAGAGCCAGCGGCCAAGGCGATCGGAGTGGACTCGAAAGGACGGATTTTTGGCCTATAGGCGCTTCGCTCCCGGCTTCACGGGACAAGCAGCGCACCTTGCCATAGTCGTTTACAGAACGTTTGAACTGGCATTATGTCGATGCCATCTTCCGTCCTTCGCTCATACGGCTCACGGCAGACGAGCAGGCGTTGGCGAAGCGTCAAGTCTTTTCCAATCGCGCGCAGTGATCTCAGATCAGAGGGGCCGACCCGCCGTGTAGACTTGACTTCAATAGCGAGCTCGTCGCCGACCAGAAAATCGACTTCGACGCCGGTGAGTGTGCGCCAATAGGCGAGTCGGGTGTCAAGGCGCAGGTAGTCGATTGCTGCGCGAAGCTCCAAGAATACAAGCTGTTCGAGGGCAGTGCCGTACTCGGCGGAGCTCTGATGCAGGGAACGCCGGCCGCACAGCGCATTGGCGACACCGATATCGAAGAAGTAGACTTTGTCGGTGGCCGTCAGCTTTCGCGTGGGCGAGGCTCTGAACGGCGGAAGTACGTGCAGGATCAAAGTGTCTTGCAGAATGCCAACAAAATCGCGAACGGTTCTAGGCGGCACTTCGGAATCACGACCAATTTTGGTGTAGTTGATTTGCGCGCCGTTGAAATGTGCGGCGACATCAAGAAAGCGTGCGAAGTTGCCTATTGAGCGCGTCAGAGCCTCGGCTTGAATCTCCTCGCGAAGATAGGTGCCAGTATAGGCTTTGAGTGCCTCCCAAGAGAGCGGCGAATCGACAATGCCGGGCAGTCCGCCGCGCTGAAGCAGCTCGTCAATGCGCTCGAAGCCGATCTCGGTGCTCACCAAGGAGTGGAGCGACAAAAAGAACGCTCGTCCGCCCAGCAGGTTCGCACGGCCTCGGCGCAGTTTGCGTGCGCTGCTACCCGTGAGCAGGAAGCGAGTGCCGCGAGTGTCAATCAGGTGCTGCACTTCGTCGAGCAGGTTCGGCAGTTTCTGGATCTCGTCAATCACCACGAGTTGATGGTCATTGACGGCGTGTCTCAGAGTTTCTGGCGCGGCGGAGAACTGTCGAAACACCTCGCTTGTCAGCAGGTCGATATAGAGGGCATCTGGAAAGAGATGCCGCAATAGCGTGGATTTGCCAGTCTGCCGCGGGCCGAGCAGGAACAGCGAGCGCTCTTTCGCGAAAAGTCTCAGGTCTATTCGGCGATCATACATACATACATACATCTGGTGATGATTTCACGGAATCCTATTGAAATTTCGTGACACAGTCCATGATAGCTGTTCCTGAGAGCTTTTCAAGTGAGTCAAGCAGGTACAATGCGTCGCGAATACCAAAAAGGACATTTTGCCCATGAGCGATGTCATGGACACCATCCGCGAGCAGATCGCCTCGAATCCAATCATCCTCTATATGAAAGGCACGCCGCAGCAGCCGATGTGTGGATTTTCGGCTCGAACCGTGCAGTGCCTGATGGCGTGCGGCAAGCCTTTTTCGTATGTGGATATCCTGAGTCATCCAGAAATTCGCGCGACCTTGCCGGACTTTGCCGACTGGCCAACCTTTCCTCAGCTCTACGTTGATGGTGAACTTGTGGGCGGATGCGATATCGTCACCGAACTCTATGAAACCGGCGAATTGCAGCCGCTCGTTGAGAGCGCTGCCGATCAACCAGAAGCCTAGGGCGTGTTAACACTATGCACGTTGACGCTGCCGAGACACGTTTTCCGCCAGACAAGGCCGAGCGAGCGCTGTGTGGCCTACCCCACATGAGCGAGCGAGAACGAAGGCTGGCGGAAAACGGGGCCGGCCCGAAGGGTTGTCGCCTGAGCAAGAGCCGGAGCGAACACTTTGGGGCATGCGAATGGGCTTTTTCGGCTCTTGCACAGGCGACAACAGCGTCGGCGGGCATAGTGTTAACACGCCCTAAACTATGACCGCAATAGGCACGGCAGCCAAGCGGGTCGTGCTCGCCTATTCGGGCGGGCTTGATACCAGTGTGATCTTGAAATGGCTGCAAGTCACCTATGGCGCCGAGGTCATCACCTTCACGGCTGACATTGGCCAGGGCGAAGAAGTTGAGCCGGCGCGAGCCAAGGCCGAGGGCATGGGCGCGAAGGCCATCTACATTGAAGATTTGCGCGAAGAATTTGTGCGCGACTACGTCTTCCCGATGTTCCGCGCGAACGCACTGTACGAAGGCGAATATCTGCTTGGCACGAGCATCGCACGGCCATTGATCGCCAAGCGCCTCGTTGAAATCGCCAAGGAAGCTGGTGCCGACGCCATTTCACACGGCGCGACCGGCAAGGGCAACGACCAGGTGCGTTTTGAGCTCGGTGCCTACGCGCTGAATCCTAGCATTCAAGTCATCGCTCCATGGCGGGAGTGGGATCTTCATTCGCGTTCGGCGCTGATGACCTTCTGCGAAGCGCACCAAATTCCTGTCGAAGGCGCTCGCCGCGACGGCACTGAAGCACCTTACTCAATGGATGCCAATCTACTGCATATTTCCTATGAAGGCGGCGAGCTCGAAGATCCGGATTTCTCGCCGAGAGAAGCCATGTGGCTGCGCACTGCATCGATTGAAGCGGCGCCCGACACGGCTGATGAAATCACGCTTCGCTTTGAGCGTGGAGACCCTGTCGCTATTGATGGCGAGCCGCTGTCGCCGGCAGCACTCTTGACGCAGCTCAATGCGCTCGCCGGGCGCCATGGTATCGGCAGGCAGGACCTCGTTGAAAACCGCTACGTCGGCATGAAGTCCCGCGGCTGCTACGAAACGCCCGGCGGCACGATTTTGCTGAAAGCCCATCGCGCGGTTGAATCCCTCACCCTAGACCGCGAGGTCGCGCATCTCAAGGACGAACTCATGCCGCGCTATGCGTCGCTCATCTACAACGGCTACTGGTGGTCGCCAGAGCGCGAAGCGCTGCAGGCACTCATTGATCATTCGCAAGTTCCCGTCTCCGGCGAAGTGCGCCTGAAGCTGTTCAAGGGCAACGTGACGGTGCTCGGTCGACGCGCTGCGAACAGCCTCTATCAGTCCACCTTGGCGAGCTTTGAGGACGACCTAGGTGCCTATGACCAAAAGGATGCCGAGGGCTTCATACGCCTCAATGCGCTTCGCTTGAAGCTTGGCGGCAAAGGGCGGTACGACTGAGCGCTTCCACGAGCTTTCCTGAATAATGCCTAAATATGGCTAGGTTCATAAGAAATCTCGCCAAGGGCATTCTCGGTGCAATCCGCGACCTCGCGCCGATCATTCTGGTGATCGCCTTTTTCCAGATTGTCGTCCTGCAACAGCCTTTTCCCAATCTCGGCAGCGTCCTCGTCGGTCTCGCCTGCGTCATCGCCGGATTGACGCTGTTTATTCAGGGGCTCGAAAGCGGACTATTTCCGCTTGGCGAAGAAATCGCCCAGGAATTCGCCGCGAAGGGCAGTTTGCCAGCGCTTGTCGCGTTCGCTTTCTGTCTTGGCTTCGGCACCACTGTGGCCGAGCCCGCGCTCATTGCAGTAGCAGCGGAAGCCGCCGATGTCGCTTCAGAAGCTGGCGCGATTCTTGGCACCGAATCGGCGCGCGCCGAATACGCCTTCAATCTGCGCATGGTGGTTGCGGTTTCCGTCGGTGCGGCGATTGTCATCGGGGTGGTGCGTATCATCAAGGGCTGGCCGATTCACTGGCTCATCATCGGCGGTTATGTCACTGTGACCCTGATGACGCCCTTCGCGCCCGAAGAGATCGTCGGTGTCGCCTACGATTCGGGTGGCGTCACGACGAGCACTATTACTGTCCCCTTGGTCGCCGCGCTCGGCATCGGTTTATCCATGGCCATCAAGGGTCGTAATCCGATGATCGATGGCTTCGGGTTGATCGCCTTCGCGAGCTTGACGCCGCTGGTCTTTGTGCTCGCCTACGGCATGGTGATGTCCTGATGGAGATTCTCTCTACACTTGGCGAAACCGGCATTTCGACCTTGCGCGATGTTGCGCCGATCATCGCAGTTCTCGTGTTTTTTCAAGTCGTTGTGTTGCGCCGAAGATTGCCCCATCTCGGACGCATCGTGCGCGGCTTCGTGTATGTGCTGATCGGGCTGACGCTGTTCTTGATTGGTCTTGAGCAGGCGCTCTTTCCGATTGGTGAGACGATGGCCAAGCAGCTCACCGCGGCAAGCGCAGGCACATCGACAGAAGTCAGATGGGACGACTATCTGCTCGTGTACGCTTTCGCAGCGGCGATTGGATTTGCAACGACGGTTGCCGAACCAGCCCTCATCTCGGTATCGATGAAGGCCGAAGAAGTTTCGGGTGGCGCGCTCAAGGCGCGCGGCCTGCGCATTGCGGTCGCGGTCGGTGTCGCTGTTGGTGTGTCGCTCGGCTGCTTTCGCATCGTGACCGGCACGCCGCTGCCTTGGTATATCGTTGTGGCCTACCTGATCGTCATCCTGCAGACCTTTCGCTCGGCGCGAAGTATCGTGCCGCTTGCCTACGACAGTGGTGGTGTCACCACCTCCACCGTGACCGTGCCTGTGGTCGCGGCGCTCGGCCTTGGCCTTGCGTCAAGCGTGCCGGGCCGCAGCCCGCTCATTGATGGCTTTGGCCTCATTGCCTTCGCCAGTGTCTTTCCAATTATGTCGGTGCTCGGCTATGCCATGATTGCGTCCTGGCGGACGCGGCGCCGCGATGCCGGCAACGACACCACAGATTCTTCGAGGAACTGATTGATGAAAACCAAACTGATCGTAGCGCTCGTGGACGATGCCAAGACCGATACCGTTGTGGACGCGGCGCGCGCCGCAGGCGCAACCGGCGCAACCGTCATCACCAGCGCGCGCGGTGAAGGACGTTCGGTCAAGAAGACCTTTCTCGGCCTTGAACTTGCGTCCAAATGCGATGTCTTGCTGTTTCTGGTATCTGAGGCGCACGCGCCCGCCGTCCTGAAAGGGATTCACGACGCCGGTCAATTCGACGGCGAGCCGGGTGCTGGCGTCGCGTTTCAGATTGATGTGGAAGAGGCGGTTGGGCTGGCGTCTCAGATGGCTGGAGGTGAGTCCGCCGAGTGAGTGGTGATGTGGTGACTTACCAGCGATCAACCGTGAGTGATTCCAGGCGCAGCAGCCAGCTATCGAATACCGGGCACCGTGAGCGCATCCGATCTATTCCGATCTTCCTAGCAACCTCAATACCGTTAGTCGTTTTCTTGAATCGGGCGTACAACTGCTCGATCCGTTTGGATGGCGCAGTTTCTCGCGAGTTGTCAATTGCTTCTGGCTCTCCGCATGCTTGAACGATTGCTTCTACGGCATGCGGCTTTACTTTGATCTCACTCGCCAACGCCACAGGATCGCTGAAGAGCAGCGCTTCGAATTCATGGACAGCGATATTTGGCACGAACCGCACGTCTGACCGATATTGTTCGGCGAATTCTGTGTCTATTGCCGACTGAGTGGCGGAGCACACTGTCGCTGCGACCTCAGTGGGAGACGCGCCAGACCGAACATCTTTGAGTCCGGGCCAATCTTTGCCAATTCCATAGTAATCGACCAACAGCGACACGCACACATCTTTGTCTTGCTTGAGGTGCTCGGCAATATCTTTTCGAGCACGAACGAAGCGCACGTCACCACCCTTTTGCCCAGACTTCGACAATACGGTAGCACGCAGAAAAACGCCTTTTGCACCAAGGTATGGAGCCAGAATCTCCCTTATGAAGATTTGTTCTGTCCGACCTTCAACAATGACCATCACCCGGCCAGAGCTACTCATAGGTGGCGCCGCCGGCAATGACGTTCTTCGTCCACAGATCTCCCACTGAGTAATCCTCAAGCCAGTCTGAAAACTCTGTCTTATTAAGCCTCTCAAAGGTCGACTGGCCATCTTTTCGATTCACGACGACGATGTCCTCAATGGAAAATTCATTGATCAGCGTGGCAGATTGCGTAGCCAAGATAACCTGTGTCCGCTTTGCCGCGTCGTGGACGAGCTCGCCAAGAATCCCGAGTGCTTCAGGATGGAGGCCGATCTCCGGCTCATCAATGATAATGGTTGACGGAGGTTTCGGCTGTAGCAGCGCGGCTGCAAGGCAAACGAATCGAATGGAGCCATCCGAGAGGTGGCTCGGTCGCATGGGGTAGTCGTGAATGCCCTTTTGTCGCCAATTGAGTCTTAACTTCTCTTGGGCGTTCGGTTCGAGTATGAAATCGTCGAAAAAAGGAATGATGGCACGAATTGCTCCGAGTATTTCCGCATAGCATCGCGAATCGGAAGTCTTGAGCTTCAGAAGAAACGGAGCAATGTTTGCGCCATCCATGAAGAGCGCTTCATTGTGGCCTTGGTCATGATAGCGGCGCATCCCGGCTAACGTGCTTGTGTCGTGAAAGTGGTAAATCATCCAAGAGCGAATCGCTTGATAGGTGTGCCACGATGCGCCGTGCTCAGCTTCTCGACCGGGACGCTTCTGATCGTCTATGAGTTTCGAATCGAAGTGACCACTCCCCAGTTTGCGCGTGCGCTGTGAACTCCCGAAAAAATGTCGATGTTCATTGTGTATGAGAAAAAACCCGTCCTCAGTCGGGGAGAGGTCGAAGTCGAATCCATTGACTCCAAATCTCATCTGGATGTTGATCGTGCCGGTTATCTTTGGGCCGCCGAAGAAATACGCATCGGCATTCCCCGCGGCGAACTGCTTCAGTCCGTCTGTTTTCATCATCGCGAGCACCATGTGGAAGAACTCGATGAAGTTGCTTTTCCCAGCTCCGTTCGCGCCGATGAGCACGTTGAGGTTTCGAAGCTCGAAATCCTCAAGCGAACGAATTGACTTGAACCCACGTATTGTTATTTTGTCGAGTGGACGATTCATGTTCGAGTTGCGCCACCGCCATTCAGCCAAGCACAAACTGTGGCGCTTGATGTGGCGCAGAAATCCCTTTGCAGTTGATGATGCTACCAGAACGAAGAGTGGCGTATTGGTCACGCCTAGGGAAGGACTGATTAAGTCTGCAAAGCTCAGAGGTCATGTCAGTGGGCACCTCCGTGTGCCCACCCCTACGGGCGGCTGCGCAGTGCATTCTTGCTCCTGCAAGAATGTGGGGTGCGCTGGCAAGGAGTGACGAAGAAGCGTGGCAGGCTCCACGTAATGAGGAATGACGCAGCCAGCGTACCCCACATGACTTCCCGAAGGGCGCTTCGCGTGGTTGTGGAGGGGATTTCGTTTGTTTTTCGGTCACGATAGTGTAGGCGAGTCGATTTCGATGTGCCAATAAGTGAAGCGCTGAGCGAAGTAGACTTGATCAGACCTTCCTATAGTGCATTGTACTTGTGAACTAAGCCCTCAGGCAGAGGATCTGTCGACTTGAAGCCCGGTGCCTATTTGACTGCGTCATCAACGCGACCGACTGTAGCGTCTTCGCCAAGTTTCCGCCCGGAATACTCGCACAAGTCGAAAATCGGACACTCGCCGCATTTTGGATTGCGCGCGGTGCAGGTGTAGCGACCGTGCAGAATCAGGTGATGATGCGCATCTTTCAGGAACTCCTTTGGGATGACGCGCATGAGTCGATCTTCGACGGCGCGCACGGTCTTGCCGGGCGCGATGCCAATGCGGTTCGAGATGCGGAAAATGTGTGTGTCCACCGCAATCACCGGCTCGCCGAAGAGCGTGTTCAGAATGACGTTGGCCGTCTTGCGGCCTACGCCGGGCAGGGCTTCTAAAGCGGATCGATCACGCGGCACTTCGCTGCCGTGTTCTTGGATCAATATCTCGCAGGTCTTGAGAACATTCTTGGCTTTGCTGTTATAGAGACCGATTGACGATATATGCGCTTTAAGCCCGCCTAGGCCAAGCGCGCGCATGGCCTCGGGCGTAGGCGCTTCGCGGAACAATCCTTTCGTGGCCTTGTTGACACTGACATCAGTCGCTTGCGCGGAGAGAATGACTGCAATGAGCAGTTGAAAGCCGGTGTCGTATTCGAGTTCGGTCGTGGGGGCGGGGTTGATCGCTTGCAGGCAGGAAAAGATCAACTCGCGCTTTTTTGAGTTCATGCTGTGCGTGCGGCAGGTGGCGATTCAAGCTCCCCTTGGCTGTTCACATAGCTAAGAGCCGCTCGCGCGATGAGTCCTGAACGGGTCTCGCCTTCTCGCGATGCCGCCTCGTCAATGATGGCTAGCACTCGCGAAGGCACTGTGATGTTGATTCGCTTCGCCTTGCTTGTCAGCTTTGACAAATCGACGGTGACAAGGGCGAATAGGCCATCCGCATGGTTTGCATTGCCAAGGTGGCTTTCAATCGATTGCTGCGCTGGTACTTTCAGACCATCCATCAAAAGCCCCTCAACGTGCAAGAGAATCGCTTCACGAGCGGATTCCATCGCCTCTTCAAACGTCTCTCCGGCGGAAAAACAACCGGGCAGGTCGGGAACTGTCACGCCGTAGCAGCTACCCTCGTCCTTATGTATCACGATTGGAAATTTCAACGTTCCTTCCTCCATGTCCATCCGGCTTGTCGGTATATGTTGCGTACCGTTCCAATTGGCAGCGACTTCCTAGTGTCCTGTCCCATAAATAAGTGTGATTCAGAGTGGGCACAATCGCCGAGGGCAAGGCGCAGTCCGCAGGGAATATCGGGCATATTGCCAAGGGCTGCAACGCAGCCGTCGGCGATTGTGCCCACTCCCGAAGGGCGCGCAGGAGAAGGGCTGTGGCC
>JAPOTJ010000003.1 GCA_026709225.1 Gammaproteobacteria bacterium
CATGATCGTGGTGCGGAAGATTTAAAATCCTGCGCTTTTTTTTTTTTTTCCTTTCGTGGGCCCCCCCCCCCCCCCCCGCCCCCCCTCCCCCCCCCCCCCCCCCCCCCCCCCCCGAACATCAGCGTCAGACGGGGGCGTTCGCTTCGCTTGGGATAACTCAAGCGATGCCTCGATGTCCTGGTATCAGTTCCGCTATAAGCGATCTGATGGCCTCGTGAATCGGGGGAAGAAAATGTCTTCGAGATATTTTGTATATCTGTTATTGATATTGGGTGTCAGTGGTTGGGCTGAAGCACCTACGGGATTAAGGTCGACCGTATCTGATTCGAGGGTGGTGCTCGAATGGGACAATCCCAACGATGCCTCTATAAGTCATTATCAATGGGCGTATAAGCCATCTACAGGTCTTTGGTCGCAATGGGCTGATATTGCGAGTAGTGATGCGAATACAACTACGCTCCGTGCGAGTGGATTAGTGAACGGCGTGTCGTATCGGTTTAGGATACGTGCCATAGAAGGGAATGTAACGAGACAGACGTTAATAAACGGTAATCGTAATGACGCATATTTCCCTGTAAACGTGGGTGAACATGGGGCAATGTATTTGGATTTAGGAAAAGATGTTCTAAGTGGTAGATCTATAGCGAGTTATTTAGCGACCAACGGAAGTCCACCGCCGCTTACTCAAGATCAATATAACAACCTGAGTTATTGGCAATCCCGCTTTACAGTGCCAGATGTAATTTCTAATGGTTATATTGAGAGGTGGAAGCCTTGGCAAACGCCTTGGGTAAACATGAGCGTTACAGACGAATGTAAATCTGGCAATCAACGTATATGTTTTAGGATGCAGGGACTTTCGAAGAACACTTGGCACTTGTATCAATTCAGGATGGTATTCCATGCGGTAGCGAGAGAGTATGCTGAAAGCCGCAATACGATACCAGGCGATCCTGAGTTAAAACTAACTATAAGTGGTGTAAAAGATATTACACCTGATTATTTTGAGAAGGGTTTATATGATAGGAGGTCCAAGCAGATTATATTCATCTTTTCTGAGAGGGTGACAGGCTTTGATATTAATGACATTGACATTGAATGTGGTGTGAAATACGGGCAGTTATATCGGGTAGGTCTTATGAGCACTATAGACGGCATGAAAGACATTTATAAGATACGTATAAAGCCGACGAAATGTAATGGAGATCAGATAAAAGTGCGCGTTCCTGCTGGTTCTGTGATGTATGAAGCTTCAGAGAATATGACACCGGTGACAAGACCCGGACCCAAAAATGACGCATATGCGTATGCTTCATGCGAGCTTTGCTCGAATACTCAAAAGAAAGAAACTTCTGATCAAGAAGTTCAAAATGCACCACAGTCAGAATCCTCTGCAGAAGAGCCCGTAAGCTGCGTAGACGACAGTTTGAAAAAGAGAATAGTCAGCTATACAAAAGAGCAAGGAGAGCATACACCGCATGTACGGCGATGGAGAGAGGTCTTAGCGGCGTTTGGTGAAAAGAATGGACATGAGCCTATGGGTTCAGATGAGGCACAGACTTATTTAGACAAGGGCTGGATGCGATGGAAGCCTGTGGTTACTACACTGAAGTGTTTAGAGAAGCGTTCAGGATTCACTTTGAATGCAGCGCAATCACAGACTCCTACATTTAATTTTCAAACGAACAGGGTGTTTGTTCCGAACTCGATGAACAACAGAGGCGTACTTCGTGTACAAAACAATTCTGATATAAGCGGTCGTGTTGTAATAACGCCGGTAAGCGATTATGGAAGAAGTTATTCGCCTATCACGCTTTATTTGGATGCGAATGAGGCTGTGAATTTAGACGGGTTTGATATGGAGTATGGCAATCCTGATAAAGGGTTGCCGAAAGGCGTAGGCAGCGGTATAAACCATATAGAAATAGATTCTGATATCGATATAACGACATCAGGGCTTTTATTGGACTAGTGCTCAGTCAAACTAAGTCGCAGGTGGAAAGGACGCTGCACTTACGAAGTCACGGCACCGAGCACGGAACCAAGCATGAGCATGACGACCGCAGTCAGCGTCATGATTGTCCAGCGCCGAATTTCCACGAGTTCGGTTCGTAGGCCTTTCATGTCCGTGCGAAATTCCCCACGGAGATCGCTCATGTCCCCGTTGACCTCCCCCCGCAATCCGTCCATGTTCCCACGGATTTCCCCGCGGAGTCCGTCCATATCGCCACGGTTTTCCTTGCGGAGTTCGCCCATGTCCCCGCGGAGTCCGTCCATGTCCGCGCGGATTTCCTTGCGGAATCCGTCCATCTCCCCACGGACTTCCTCGCGGAACTCGCCCATATCGCTACGGATTTCCCCGCGGAGTCCGTCCATGTCCGCACGGATTTCCTTGCGGAGTTCGCTCATGTCCCCGCGGAATTCTTCGCGGAACTCTTTTTGAGATTCTCTCAACTCGTGAACAATTCGTTCGTTCGCCGCCTCTTGTCGAGAGAAGACCTGATCAAGCAGTCGTACAAGCCCTTCCGTCTGATGCGGGGAAAAGCCGCTTGTTGCCAGGTCAGTCGCCATTTCCTGATATTCGTTTAAGTTTGGCTTAAGCATGACTATACACCTTTCGGAAGAACGCTGTGAGGTGCAAACCAACCTACATTGAATCTCTGTGAGAAGCAACGAGTGCATTGTAGGAAATCGCCGCGAATTGATGTGCGATTCTGACTCGACGAGCCATCCCGCAGGCGCGCAAGCAAAAGACTACAATACTCAATTGTCTAATTCCGAACTTGTTCGCTCCGATGCCGCCGTCAGATTCGCGAGGCTTTCGCACCCGCTCAATTCATGCCGGCCAATACCGGGATGAAGCCACCGGGTCAGTCATCACGCCGCTCTTTCTGACTTCGACCTACGAGCAGCCGGCGCCGGGCGAGCATACAGGCTACGAGTATTCCCGCTCCGGCAATCCCACGCGCGCGGCCTTTGAAGCCTGCATCGCCAATCTCGAAGGCGCTCGCTACGGGTTTGCGACCGCCTCCGGCAATCTTGCCACGGGCACCGCCATGTTCCTGCTCAAAGCGGGCGACCATGTGGTTGCTTCCGATGACCTTTACGGTGGCACCGTGCGCCTCTTTGATCAACTGTTCACGGCGTTCGGCATTGCGTTTTCCTATGTCGATATGACCAACATCGACAATCTGCGCGGTGCGATGCAAAGCAACACGCGCATGGTGTGGGTGGAGACGCCGTCAAACCCCTTGACGAAGATCATCGACATCGTCGCTGCGGCCGAGATTGCGCACGCGCACGAGGCGTTGCTCGCGGTAGACAACACCTTCCTGAGCCCAGCGTTCCAGCGCCCAATCGAACTTGGCGCCGATCTGGTCGTGCACTCGACCACCAAGTATCTTGGCGGCCACAGCGACCTCGTCGCGGGGGTGATGGTGACTGACGATGATGCCCTTGGCGAGCGGCTCGCCTATATCTCCAACGCGCTCGGCATCATCCAGGCGACCTTCGATGCCTGGCTCAGCCTGCGCAGCTTGAAGACGCTCGATGTCCGCATGAAGGCCCATGAGCGCAATGCCCTGTCCTTGGCGCAGTTCTTAAGCGACCACGACAAGGTGCAACGCGTGTATTACCCAGGACTGCCTTCGCATCCGCAGCATGCGCTCGCCACACGGCAAATGTCGGGCTATGGCGGCATGCTGTCGTTTGACATCAAGGGCGGTCTCGACGCGGCGCGCCGCGTCTTGCAAGCAACGGAAGTTTTCACGCTCGCCGAAAGCCTTGGCGGTGTCGAGTCCTTGATCGAACATCCTGCCCTGATGACCCATGCGAGCATGCCACAGGCCATGCGCGAGGCCGCTGGCCTGACCGACTCATTGATTCGCGTCAGCGTTGGCATTGAGGATATAGATGATCTGAAGAATGACCTCGAGAATGCGCTTGCACATGCCTGATGGGCGGATCATCGACGATCTTGCCGCGCATCTCGGAAAGGCTGGCGCGCCCGACCGCGCAGCCATGCACATGGGTTTGCTGCTCGCCTGGTGCGCGAACCACGATCTGCTTTCGCAAGCCTGCAAGCGACAGCACGCCGACCTTATCCTGAAGACGCGAGTGCGGGAACTCGATGGCAGCGAACTCTTTGTGCGCATGGCGGCTGGCCGACTCGACACGGGCTTTTTCTCCGAGGCTGGCCGCCGCTTCGTCGAGTCCTACTACGAGGACTATCTGCACGACTACGCCGTCGCACTTGGACTCGATCCGGCTCATCCTTACCCGGACGGCTCGGATATGAATGCGTGGGACGCCTATGATCTCGTCGCGCCGGTGCTCACCAAGCGGCTTCAGGCGAGCCTTGCGCCGCCTACGCGCGCGAAGGTCGTCAATCTGTTTTCGAAACGCCCGAAGCCCGCGGGGAAGCGCCCGTGGCTGCGCCTTGTGCGTTAGTCAGTCGATTCATCGGGATCAAGGATATCCTGCGTACGCAATTCAAAATCGCTCGCGTCGTGGCGCTCGTGCAGTTGCCTGGATTTGTCCCCAAAAGGCCGGTTCACCATTTGACCGCGCACGACGGCAGGCCGCTCGCCAACAGCCTCGACCCAACGGTTCACATTGGCGTAGGTGTGCACCTGTAGGAATTCCGCGGCCTGATACGCGAGATTGCGCGCGAGACCCGCAAACCACGGCCAGATGGCCATGTCCGCGATCGTGTACTCGTCACCGCAGACGTACTGTCGAGAAGCAAGGTTCTTGTCGAGCAGGTCGAGTTGCCGCTTCACTTCCATGGTGTAGCGATCAATAGCGTATTCGATTTTGACGGGCGCATAGGCGTAGAAGTGGCCGAATCCACCGCCAAGCAGCGGTGTGCTGCCCATCTGCCAAAAGAGCCAGGACAGGCATTCGGCGCGGGCATCGCCCGGCGGAATGAATTCACCGAACTTTTCTCCCAGATGGAGCAGGATGGCGCCCGACTCAAAAACCCGAACTGGTGAATCGCCGCTTCTGTCAACGAGCGCGGGGATCTTCGAGTTGGGGTTGGCGTCGACGAAGCCGCTACTGAACTGCGCACCCTCGCCGATGTTGATCAGCCACGCATCGTACTCTGCGCCGGAATGTCCTTTGGCGAGTAGCTCTTCAAGCATGATCGTAACTTTGACGCCGTTCGGCGTTCCGAGTGAATAGAGCTGCAGCGGATGCTTGCCGACCGGCAACGCCTTCTCAAATCGGGCGCCAGCCGTCGGGCGATTGATGTTGCCGAACGCTTGCGGCTTATCAGGGTCCCAAGTCCAGACTTGGGGCGGTTGGTAGGCTTCTTCTGGCATAAACGATGCTCGTAGTGGGTCAAAGCTGCCTATTATCCCTTGTCATAATGCGCAATCTCTGCAACACGCCGTATTCGTGAACATCGTTCGCCCGCTCCCGCACGAAGTCCCTTGGCAGTTGCTCGGCCTTGCGCCGCCTGCGGGCAATGAAGACATCACGCGACTGATGCGCATCGCCAAGTCGGAAGATGGCATTCTCGGCGGCTACCTGCTCGAAGAACCACACGGAGAGTCAGGCGTGTGGCGGATTTTGCGGCTTGCCGTCAGGGAATCGGCGCGCCGCCAAGGTCTTGGCTACTATCTGGTCGGCCATGCGACCGGCGTCGCCGAATCACGCGGCGCGACCGAGATACGCGTTGAATGTCAGCAGGACAGGCCCGCGTGGCGACTCTTTTGTCGCTACGGCTACCAGCCTGTCGCAAGCGGCAAGTTGTGTTTCTTCACGTATGGCGAGTGATACATTAATATGTTCTGAACGGCGAGATACCGTGAACAATCTGCACGTGCTGCTTGTTGAAGACCACCGCACACTTGCGGAAACAACTGGCGCCTACATCGAAGCCTGCGGCCATTCGGTGGACTACGCCGCCGACGGCTTGGTGGCCTTGCACTTGGCGGTGACCGAACGCTACGACGTGATCGTGCTTGACCTCATGCTGCCTGGGGTGGATGGCATGACCGTATGCAAGCGTCTGCGCACTGACGCCAAGATCGCCACGCCGATTATCATGCTCACCGCCCGCGACCAGCTCGACGACAAATTGAGTGGATTCGAGGCTGGCGCCGATGACTACTTAATCAAGCCGTTCGACATGCCCGAACTGGCGGCGCGAATTGAAGCCTTGGCGCGGCGCTCGAAGGGCATCAAAGTCCGCTATGAACTGGCAGAGCTGACACTCGATGCCGAGACACTCGAGGTGCATCGCCAAGGGCAACCGATTGCGCTCACTGGCACCGCTTTCGAGATTCTGCGCGTATTGATGCGTGAACACCCAAAGGTCGTCTCAAGGCGGGCGCTTGAGCAGGCGCTGTGGGGCGATGAACCGCCTGAGAGCGACGCCTTGCGCAGCCATCTGTACAAACTTCGCCAAGCGCTTGATCGACCCTTCGAGAAGCCATTGGTTGCCACCATGCCTGGCCGCGGCTATCGGCTTGACGTTGCCGAGAATGTCAAGTCGAATGGGCGGCGAACCTGATCTCCACAGTCGTCCCCTGCCCTGGCTGGCTGCGGGCGTTCGTCGTCCATCCGTACTGTCGGCAGAGCCGACGAACAATGGCGAGTCCAAGACCATGCCCCTTGCTCGCGCCGCGGCTCGCTTCGGCCCGATAGAAAGGCTCAAACATGTTGGCGAGTTCTTCTCGGGACATGCCAATGCCGTTGTCCTCAACGCGAATGCCATCCGCGAACAGTGTCACTTCGATCACGCCGTCGGTCGTATAGGCAATGGCATTGCGCAGCAGGTTTCCCACGACGCTGCGCAGCACGGCGACTGGCGCATCGACCTCGGTCTCGGCCTCTACCTTTGCGCTGAGCACATTTCCACGTTTCTCCGCTGCGGCCTGCATGGCCTCCACTTCGTCAAGAAGAAGGGATGCCACGGGGGTCGGTGATGCGGGCGGTGCATTGTCGGCAGCGTTGCGTGCGAGCAGCAGAAGCGTTTCAAGGAGCGACTCCATCTCGTCAGCGGTGCGGCGCATGCGCTTGAGCGCGTCGTGGTCGTGCGCGGGCCGCTCGCGATTGCGCTCAAGCAAATCCAAGGAGCCTTTGAAGACCGCAAGCGGTGTGCGCAGCTCATGGCCGGCATCTCGGGTGAATAACCGCTCACGCTCCACCGCGTCGGTCAGGCGCATGGCAAAGTGCTCAAGCGCGTCGATCATGGTCGCAACCTCGGTATCGGCGTTAGCGCGCAGTGATGCGAAGTCGAGCGCGAGTCCGCCCCTATTGTTGATGTTATCGAGGTCTGCGATGTCGAGCTGTCGTGCAATGCGCACAATCGGAGACAGCGCCGCCTGCGACCAGCGATAGGCGACGAAGAGCAGCCCGTAGATGAGCAGCAACACGATCGATAGCGGCAAGGTGCCGAAATAGAAGGCGAGATCGGACACTTGCCCAGCCTCGAATACCAGATAGAGACGAAATCCATCTTGGTCGGACACATGCACGAGCTTGCTGAACCCATCCAAGTGTAGGCGCCGAAATCCCGGCGCCTCGGTATGCAGCGCTGCAGGCAGACTCTCCGAGCGGTCAGCGTGAGGGCTGTCGGGACCCATCAGGTATCCACGCAGATTGGCGGTATTGGGGAGCGCCTGCTGCGGATCGGTTCTCCACAGCGCCCAGAAGTGCGCGGCCTCGGCATTGAGCGCCCGTCGCGTCAATAGATCCTCGACGACGAGTTGTGTGATGAAGATGCCGATCAGCGTTGCCGTGCCGATGACGGTGAGCTGCACGGCAAACAGTCGCCCAAGGCGCGCACGCAGCCCGGGGCGTCGGTGCGATGTCTCATTCATGCGGCGCAAAGAGATAGTGGGCGATCAGCCACTCGTTGCCGTTCGAGTAGCCAAACAGCGCCTCGCACGCGATGAAGAACATGCGCCAGCGCTGCAGGGCGCGGCGAACGTCTGTCTCACCGCCCGCAAGGGCGGCGGTTGCGTCCGCTCGTGCTGCGTCTAATTTCTCAAGCCAGGCGCGCGCGGTCTTGCAATAGTGGTTGCCGGAGAGTTCCCAGCGCTCGGTCAAGCGCAGCTGCGCTTGAAAGCACAAGAGCGTGTCGCGCGCCGGCATCAGTCCGCCGGTGAAGAAGTGACGCGCCATCCAATTGGATTCGCCTTCGTCTTCGAAGGGGTAGATCAAGTGCCGGTGGCAAAAGATGTGCACGAACAACAGGCCATCTTCGTTCAGCCAGCCGCTGATTCGCTCAAGGAGCGATGCGTAGTTGCGCACATGCTCGAACATTTCGATCGATACCACGCGATCGAAGCGCCCGTCGAGCTGTAGTTCGTTGACATCGGCTGTGCGCACTTCGATATTGTTGAGGCCAAGGGCGTGAGCGCGCGCCTCGATCATCGCTTTCTGCGAGTGCGAGTTCGACACGGCCAGAATGCGCGACCTAGGGTAGCGCTCCGCTGCCCACAAGGTGAACGCACCCCATCCGCAGCCAAGATCGAGGATGCGCATGCCGTCCTCAAGCCGAGCGCGCTCGCCGTAGAGTGCGAGCATGGCGGTTTCTGCCTCGGCAAGCGTAGATACCCCCTCCGGCCAATAGCACGCGCTGTATTTCATGCGCGGGCCGAGCACATGTCGAAAGAACGCCGCTGGCACTTCGTAGTGCTGCTCGTTGACGGTGTCCGGCTGCAAGGCGAGGGGGCTTTGCCGCAGTTCGTCGAGCATGGCCGCATAGCGCCGGGAAGCACGCTCGACGTCATCCGAGCATTCCTGACGCAGCCGTTCACGAGAGAGTCTCCGCGCGCCAAGTCTGATCAGCGCATCGGGCAGCAGACCGCGTTCGGCGAGATCAAGGACTCGGCGCATGAGCTCGCCAGATCGGACCTGTGTATTCGGGCATGGTCAAGAGCATTTGCACGTCACTAATGCTGCGCTCCATAAAGCCACCTTCGCAATAGGCGAAATAGTATCGCCACATTCTCAAGAAGCGCTCATCGTAGCCGAGCGCGATGGCTTGCGAACGGTTTTGTTCGAGGCGCTCGCGCCAGGCGCGGAGTGTTCGCGCATAATCCGCGCCGAGGTCTTCGAGGTTGACCAGGGTGAGGTGGGCTGCGCCCGCAGCAGCGGTCAGGACGCTGTTGCATGGCATGAATCCTCCTGGGAAGATGTATCTCTTGATGAAGTCCACGGTCTTGAGCGCGCGGCGGTAGGCGGCATCGCGGATGGTGATGGCCTGCATCGCCATCAATCCATTGGGGCGCAAGAGCCGCGCGCAGGTTTGAAAGTAGGTATCGAGATATTGATGGCCGACGGCCTCGACCATCTCAACCGACACGAGCTTGTCAAACTGGCCGGTAAGTGATCGATAGTCGGCGCGCAGCACCTCGACTCTGTCGCCTAGCCCTGCTGCGTCAACTCGCGCTTGTGCGTGCGCGTGTTGCGCCTTCGAGATGGTCGTCGTGGTGACGCGGCAGCCAAAGCGTTCGGCAGCAAAGACCGCAAGCCCGCCCCAGCCGGTGCCGATTTCGAGCAAGTGGTCACTGCGCTTCAAATCAAGTTTTCGGCACAGGCGCATCAGCTTCGCGTCGCTCGCCTCGTCCAAGGTTTCCGCGCCAGTCTCGAACACCGCCGATGAGTACATCATGCGCTTGTCGAGAAACAGCCGGAACAGATCATCCCCCAAATCGTAGTGCGCCTCGATATTGCGGCGGCTGCCCGCTCGCGAATTTCGCCGCAATGCGTGTGCGAGCGCGTGATAGAGGCGCATCGGTATTGCCGCCATGCTTCCCAAGCCGTCGAGCGCATCTTGATTGCGCGCCATGATGCGCACGAGTTCGACGAGATCGTCACAGTCCCAGTCGCCGTCCAGGTAGCTTGTGCCCGCAGCGAGCGACCCGCCTCGCAAGAGTTTCGCGTAGAAAAGAGGGCTGTGAACCCTGAGCCTTGCTTCGGGCGTGCCGCCGCCGAACGTTGAAGCGCCTTCGGCATCGACAATCACGACCGTGCCGCGCGTGATCGACGCAAGCGCCCGATGGACGAAATTCCGTGCGACCATCACAGCTTGGCGGGATGCGCGTGAAAGGGTGCGCGCTTGAGCAGGAGGCGCAGCGCCTGCCAATGGATTCGAGCGAGCGTCAGCATCCCTTGCGCTGGCCTGCGCAGCGCGCTGCGGATGACTTCGGCCCGAGTCAAGGGCTTGGCGCGCAGCGTTAGGCAGGCGGACAGGGGGCCTTCGTCGCTGCTAAAGCGCATGGCGATGAGAAGTGCGTTGTCGGTCATGCGGAGTCGCAGCCGGTAGCGACCGTTCATCGGCAGAAACGGCGACACGTGGAACGCCTTGTCGAAGCGGAAGCACTGCGTGTTCGATGCGCTTTGTGCGCACAGCACATAGCAGTGGCGTTCACCCCAAGGCGTGTTGGTCACTTGCAAGAGAATGGCCGTGAGCTGCTCACCGGCAAAGCAGAAATAGAAGTTCACCGGATTGAACGAGGCGCCAAGCGAACGCGGCGCGGTGAGCGCGAAGATCTGCGTTGGAGCGACATGGCCAGCGTTCGATTTCGCAAGTTCATTGCGCACATCGTCCGCGCTCAGCAGATGTCCTCGGTCCACCGACGCGAGAAACCGGGGACGCACAAGCGGCACCGTATCCATGCGCTCAAGATTGACGTACAGCATCCAGAGTGGATAGCGAAATCCATGGCGGTGCGGGAAATACCGCACATGGCTGACAGTCCCTTGACAGCTGCATTCACGAAACATTGGCAGTATTGGCAGCTTGGGCAGCGGCTTCCACGCCGCTTCTAAAGCCGTCCTCGTGAAACCCCCAGCCCGTCCACGCGCCGCAGTACGAAATGCGCGTGCCGGCGTCGAGACTGCTAAGCCGACGCTTGGCGGCATGGGCGTCCACCGAGAAGATTGGATGGCGATAGTTTCGCTCCACCCACACGCGGCTCAGCTCGCGAACAGGATTCAGCGTGACGAAGAACTGCGGCTTGCTTGCAAGCCCTTGCAGGCGATTCATCCAATAGGTGAACTCGTACTGGCCATGCGCATCGACGTAGACATTCCAACTCGACCAGGCGGCGGGCGAGCGCGGCATGACCCGCGCATCCGAATGCAGCACCGCGCGGTTCGGCTGGTAGGCGATGGCAGAGAGCACGTCGTGCGCGGCGTGTGTCGGCTCGATGAGCTTGCAAGCATCGTCACTGTGGCAGGCGAGGATGACGTGGTCGAATTGATCGCTGCCATGGTCGGTTGCGACAAGCACGCCGGAACGATCTTCCCGAACCGAACGCACCATGCAATTGCGGCGGATTTGGCCGCCAAAGCCTTCCACAAAAGCACGTATGTACGCGCCCGAACCGCCGCGAACCACGCGCCACTCGGGTCGTCCTTTCATGAGCGTCAGCCCGTGGTTGACCATGAACACAGCCACATGTCCGACCGCGAGCTTGCGAGCTTCTTCGTGAGGTGCACTCCACAGCGCAGCGCACATGGGCAGCAGATGATGTTCGGCAAAGGCATTCGAATAGCGCTCGTCGCGTAGATACGCATCAAGCGTTCGCGAATCGTCGGCGGCAACGCTGCCCGCGCTGCGGTAGAAGCGTCGAATGTCGGCGAGCATCCTCATGAAGTCGAGCCGAACAACATTGCGGCGCTGACAAAAGAGCGCATCCAAGCTCGAAGTGCCGTATTCGAAGCCGTCGGCGTTTCGCACGCCAAACGACATCTCCGTCGGTTGCGAGGCAACCCCGAGCGCATCAAGCCACGCCGAGAAGAGCGGATAATTGCTGCGATTGAAAATGATGAACCCTGAGTCAACCGAGAACGCACGATCATCCACAAGCAAGTTGTGGGTGTCGGTGTGGCCGCCAAGCCGGGGGGCCGCCTCGAACAGGGTGACGTCGGCGAAGGATTGCGCGGTATGTGCGGCTGCCATCCCCGAAATGCCGCCGCCGACGACTGCCACGCGCATGGCGCTACACCGCCCGAGGAGCCTGTGAAGTGCCTTCTGAGCCCTCTCGGAGGACAGCATCGGGGGGCGTCTTGAGGTTCTGCACGAGACCGAGCCAAGCGAGCACTTTCAATCCCATCCACGCGAAATCAACTTGCCACCAGTAAAATCCGAGACGTGCGCTCGATGCATAGCGGTGATGGTTGTTGTGCCAGCCTTCGCCGAAGGTGATGAGCGCGAGCCACGCATTGTTGCGGCTGTGATCGGCAGTGGCGAAGCGGCGCTTGCCGAAGCGATGCGCGAGCGAGTTCACCATGAAGGTTGCGTGCATGAGCGCGACAGTCGATATGACATAGCCCCAGACCAGCATTTGCCAGCCATTCGTTTGCGGGAAGGCGGGCTCCAGCGCTTCACCAAGCGCGAACATGGCGATGGCGAAGATGACCGGCGCAAAGAGATCGAAGCGGTCGAGCCACGCGAGTTCCTTGAATTGCGCGAGGTCGGGCACCCGCTCCAAGGGTGTGTGGAAATGCGCTCGGCTGAGAAACCATGCGACATGCGACCACCAGAATCCGCGCCGCGATGAATGCGGATCGTCCTCGCTATCAGCATGAGTGTGGTGCAAGCGATGCTGAGCAGCCCACCACAGCGGACCGCGCTGCGTCGCGGCCGCGCCAAGGAACGCGAACACAAATTGCACCACGCGATTAACGTGAAAGGCGCGATGCGAAAAGCAGCGGTGATAAAAGGCGCTGACGGCAAACGCCCGAAGCGCATACGCAGCGATGGCGACGGCAACTGCGATACCGCTCACACCAACCCAGAGAGGCGCAAGGCACGCGAGATGCAAGGCAATGAAGGGCGTGACGCGCAGCCAGGCGATTGAATCTTCGGTTGGTTCGTGATGCGCGGTGGTGTGGTGGTCGGAAGTTCGTGTCATTCGCTCGTAGTTGGTAGGCTGTTGCTTGACGATTATTCGCTCATCGATGCCATCATGTTCGTAAGCGCGTGAATTTCGCGTGAGCGCAAGCAGGGTTTGATTTCACGCGACGCTCACGTAGAAATGCCGCGTAGTTGATTGACATGCGTTCAATCCCCCAAACGCCGCAGTGCTGATACTGTCAAGAAGCGGTCTCGTCGGGGGAGATGAGAAACGCCTGCACTTGCTTTTTCGAGGCGCATCCTGCCAGATGCGCACATGACAAAACCGGCGCGTATCATACAAGCAATCCGTGACGATTAAGCTTTGCCCATGACTGCGGCGCAGCCGGCGAGCGAGTCGGACGTGAGTACGGGCAGCGCCTCTGTACGATTAGGTCATCAACTCAATCCCTTGGGGGCAAAGTTCCGATATGTTTCTGAGCTCGCACGGCGATACGCATCATCGGACTAGGGAAAGATTATCGGTACACATTTCGTCGATGCCCAATCTTTAGGACTACGATCTCCATGTCCGAGACGCTGTACAGGATTCGGTGTTGGCCGACGCGCAAACGGAAGATGTCATCGAAACCGGACAACTTTATACAGCCGACGGGACGCGGTTCGTGCTTCAAAGAGACAATTGCTTCTGTGAGGCGGCGGCGAAGGTGGATTGGGACTTTCTTTAGGTATCGTTCTGCGCTCCGCGAGATTTGGACGCTATGGTTCTCCATCACGTTCTAGTTCCCGAAGCACGTCAGAGAAGGGCCTTCTCGGCTCGCTGCGGAGCTTCGGAATGTCTTCGATATCTTCAAGTTCTTCAAGACGGTTGATGAGCGCCTCTTGTACGAACTGGTTTACTACCAGACCTCTTGATCGGCAAAAGGCCTCGACCGTGCGCTTGAGGGATTGGTCGACACGCGCGTTTATTTCTGCGGATTCCATAAGCTTCCCGAAGCGTGTTGCTGATTCCAATATTATGCCAGCACCCTATCATTTGAGTTGATATTCGGTCAAGACAATCAATCCGTCCGCACCATCATCTTGCCAATGTTCGCACCTTCAAAGAGCTTGATCAGCGCCCGCGGCAACGCCTCAAACCCTTCAATGATGGTCGTGCGGCTTTGCAAGCGCCCTGCATCGATCCAGCCGCGTATTTCGCGCACGGCCTGCGGAAACTGATCCGCATAGTCGTGCAGCAGAAACCCTTCCATGCGCGAGCGCCGGAAAATGCGGACTCGAAATAGATCGGGAATGTGGGGTTGACTTCGTGGTGCTCTGAAGTAGTCGGTGTGTACAAATGTGCTAAATAGGTTTAATCGTTCTGCGTTGCTCGTCCAGCCGAACCCTATTAGGAAACACGATCAAGTTTGATCGATTCGCATTCGGAGCGGAAGGGGAGAGAAAACCACTCACTCTTTTATCACTGGCTAGCGCCTCTCCGAGGCTTTGGGTTGGTGCGGATGAGACATCTGACCGCACTATAGGCGCTGTTCCGACTGACCTCCTTGAGGGATAGGCGCGCCAGTCACCGGTGAGCTCCTGCACGCTAGTATTGGCAGTTGCCCTATCCGCAGGGTCTCCAAAGTCTACGACATCAATTCGACCGACGGAGATAGGCACAACAAGGTACCTGCTAGGCGCAACTAGGATCGGGCTCCGTGCGTGAAATGATTGGACCAAGGCTTGAACTTCGAGCAGAGCAGTAAGGGGGGTCAGGCGCTAAGTAGATAACAGTAAATCTTGCGGACGCTGAACAGAATCTGCTAACCGCACTTCGACTTCCTAGCGGAAGTTTAGAGTGGACATCGGGCACTGCCCGATACCATGTACGGGGTGAAAGAGTGATCGCTTTCAGCCTAGAGGCGGACGAAGTAATCAGGAGAATGACCCTTGTTCAATCGAAGCGATCACTTTCTCCAAGAAGGACCGTTCGTCATCAGAACCTGTTAGGTACAGCCTCGGACACCTGTCAGCAAACATTGGGTTAGGTGTATCTAGCCAGCGGTTTACACGTTGCTCCGCATCGCAATCGTCGTGCGAGCTTACACTCACCATGAACGGTTTGCTCGTGGCTGAACGATGACCATTGAACAAATCCTCTAATGAAAAAACATCTGCATCACCGGAAAGCTCCCCTAAGTGGGAAGTCAGAGAACTGTCTACGACAGACAGGAGACGCTGATATATCCCATGCTCCGCATTGTCGGAAGCATCTGATTCCACTGAGCGAGTAGGCTTCCATATGTCAAGCCTTTCGTGTCCGAGTATTTTCGCGATGTGCTCTTCGATCAGTTTCGAGCGGCTCTTACCGCTTACAACAAGGGATACAGCTGCCGGAGACTTTCCGAGATGTTGGGCAATTTCTACCTGCAAAATCCCCCGTTGTTTCAGCTCTTTCTTCAGTGCGGAGGAATTCATTATGCGATTAGTTCCTTTAGTAGGCGAGGTCTGCCGACTATGTTGCCGATTGAAAGTATACCCTTCTTCATACGCGCCGAGGGTACCCACCACCAATCAGTCCGTCCGCACCATCATCTTGCCAATGTTCGCGCCCTCAAACAGCTTGATCAGTGCCCGCGGCAGCGCCTCAAACCCTTCAATGATGGTCGTGCGGCTTTGCAAGCGCCCTGCATCGATCCAGCCGCGCATTTCGCGCACGGCCTGCGGAAACTGATCCGCATAGTCGTGCAGCAGAAACCCCTCCATGCGCGAGCGCCGGAAAATAAGATTGAAGTAGTTTTTCGGGCCTGCGAGTTCTTCGGTGGCGTTGTAGCGCGAGATGCCGCCGCACAGCACTACGCGCGAATGCAATTGCAAGCGATCTAGGCACAGGTCGAGAATCTCGCCTCCGACATTGTCGAAATAGATGTTCATGCCGTTCGGGCAGAGCGCATCAAGCATGGCTGCGACATCTTGCGTCTTGTAGTTCATCACACCGTCGAAGCCAAGTTCGGTGAGCCAAGCGCACTTCTCGTCGCTGCCGGCCATGCCGAAGACCGTGCAGCCTTTGATCTTGGCGATTTGTCCGGCAACGCTGCCGGTTGCGCCAGCAGCGCCGCTGACAACGACAACATCGCCCGCGTTCGGAAGCCCCACCCGCAACATACCGAAGTAGGCGGTCAATCCGGTGCTGCCAAGCACGCCGAGCGCAAGCTCAGGGTCTTCGTCTTCCGCGAGCAAGCGAAACTGCTGTGCGGCTTCGTCCACCACCGCGTAATCTTGCATGCCGAACACGCCCCACGCGAGCGCGCCGATTGGCAGCGCGTCGCTCTTCGAGTCAACAATCTCGCCGACGCCGCGCGCGCGCATGACATCGCCGATTTGCATTGGCGCGACATAATCGGCGCGGTTCTCCATCTGTCCGCGCATCGACGGGTCGAGCGAAATGTATCGAGTCTTGACGAGCGCCTGCCCGTCGTCGATTTCGGGCACGGCGCCGGCGGCGAGTTCGAAGTCGGTTTCCTTGACCATGCCCTGCGGCCGTGCGGCGAGCCGGAATTGACGATTGACTTGATTCATTGGCGGATTTTCTCGTTCGGGAGGAGGGAACGGCGAGTGTATGCATCGGAACGACCTTCGCATACCTGTATCTTGGTATAGTTTTATGTTTTCGTGGCGTGGGGTGGTGCATGGCGAGCGACCCATACGCATGGCGGCTTCCGCAGCGCGTCATCGAACTGAAGCACTTCGACTATCCGGCGCTGCGCCAGCGAAGCGAATTCGATGGCGACAAGATCGCGGCGATCGCCTCGCCGCGCATGGCAGGCTGTCCGATTCAACGTTCGCCTGAGCAAATCCGAGATGCCATTGTCACAGGCGCGATTGACGACGAAGCGCGCACCTACCTTCACGACCTCATCATGCAATTCGACTGTTACGAGATGCGCCGCTTCGCCATGTACTGCGGTGCCTCGTCCTATGAGATTGCGAGAGCCATGATCGAATGCGACATATCGCTCCGCCTTCTTTCTGAGTGGATGAACTGCCAGTCGCCGGACTATGAATCAACGGATACGCATCATCGGACATGGGACTTGGGTTTGAGGCTTTGAAAAGATGTCGAGCGCCGAGCTGCAACTACCGTCGAATTTGCAGAACGCCTTGGAGTGGCTGGTGAAGGAGCTTGGCGCTTGGATCGGGCGTGATCAATATGAGATGGGTGGCGGCACTGTGTTGGCGGCTCGCTGGCGGCATCGTCTCAGTACCGACATCGACCTATTCGTCGAAGCCGCGAAGCTCGGCGGCAAGGAGATCGATCAGATTATTGAAGGATTCCGCGAGCTCGAAGTGAGAAAGGAAGTGAGCGCCCTCGAAACCCGTCCTCAACAAGGGTTCTCATGCCGACGTGAGAACACACCGGTCTCCTTTTTTGTTACCCACGCGGTGATGCCGGCGCGGGTCTCTGCCGAGATCATTCAATGCGTTGGCATCGGCACGGAATCGAGCGCAGAGATTCTTCTTAAGAAAGTGCGTGCGAGGATGATCAGAAACCCGAGGTATCTTCCGAGGGACATGTACGATTTGATTGTCGCGCATGTCGAGGACCGTCAAGCTGTCGAGGATGTGTTTGGAATCTTGACGGTGGAAGAATGCAAGATACTCGGGTTTGATGCGCGCCGCGATGCGTTTCAAGTGACGAATGTCGAACGAATTGTTGCGCCGAGCTATCCTCAACTCATCGATCCCTTTGAGAATCTGGTGCGCTTTGCGCGGATTGTGCTTGCTCAAGAACTCAAAGCACCAGAGTTGCGGGAGCTTGAGGGTATGCGCCGGAAGGTAACATCAAACTGAAGCCTTGCGCCGCATGATCAATCAGACACCAGAACAAATTGCCCGCGACCAGATCGATGACCGCCTCAGAAAATCGGGCTGGCAGGTGCAGGACAAAAACACCATCGATTTCAATGCCAGCCTTGGTGTGGCTGTGCGCGAATACCAAACTGACATCGGCCCCGCCGACTATGTCCTCTTCGTCGAGAGAAAGCCGGTTGGTGTTATCGAAGCCAAGCCGGATGCCTTGGGAGAAAAGATCACGACGGTTGAAGAACAGACCGAAGGCTACGCAAGCGCCAAGCTCAAATGGATAGCGAGTGACGAGCCGTTGCCCTATCTGTATGAGAGCACAGGCCAGATCACCCGCTTCACGAACGGTCGAGATCCCATTCCCCGATCCCGCGAAGTCTTCTCCTTCCATCGGCCCGAAACACTTCTGTCATGGACACATGCGGAACGCTCGTTCCGATCAGGCATCGCTTCCCTTCCGTTGCTGAATCCGTCTGGCCTGCGCGAGTGCCAGATCACCGCGATCACGACGCTAGAGGCATCGCTCAAAGCCAACAAGCCGCGGGCGCTGGTGCAGATGGCGACCGGGTCTGGCAAGACGTTCACCGCAATCACGCAGGTGTATCGGCTCTTGAAGCATGCGGACGCGCGGCGCGTGTTGTTTCTGGTGGACACTCGCAACCTCGGTGAGCAGGCAGAACAGGAGTTCATGGCCTTCGTCCCCGACGACGACAATCGCAAGTTTAATGAGCTGTACAACCTCCAGCGCCTGACATCTCCTTTCATCGCAGGCGATGTGCAGGTTGTCATCTCGACCATTCAGCGCCTGTACGCGACACTGAAAGGCGAGGATTTGCCCGAAGGCACCGAAGACGAGCACGCGGAAGCGCAGTCATGGCAGCAAAGAGAACCCTGGCAAGTGGCGTACAGCGCCAAGCTGCCGCCGGAGTATTTTGACCTGATCGTCATTGACGAGTGCCACCGCTCCATCTACAAACTGTGGCGGCAAGTGGTCGAGTACTTCGATGCCTTTCTTGTCGGTCTCACAGCCACGCCAGACAGCCGCACCTATGGATTCTTTTTCAAGAACGTGGTCAGCGAATACACTCACGAGCAAGCGGTCGCGGACAGGGTCAACGTCGGTAACGAAATCTACCTGATTGACACCAAGGTCACGCAACAAGGCGGAACGATCAAAGACAATCAGTTTGTCGAGATGCGCGAGCGTCAAACGCGCGCTCGCCGATGGGAAGTGCAAGACCATCAAGCGGAGTACACGGCGACCCAACTTGATCGATCCGTGGTCAATCCCGATCAGATTCGCACCGTCATTCGCGCCTTCCACGACAATTGGCGGGAGATTTTCCCCGGCCGCAAAGAGCTTCCCAAGACCCTGGTGTTCGCCAAAACCGACAGTCATGCCGACGACATCATTCAAACCATTCGCGATGAGTTTGGGACAAGCAACGATTTCTGCCGCAAAATCACCAACGCCGCCAAGAACCCGAAGTCGTCGCTGACGGCGTTTCGCAACGACTATCTCCCGCGCATTGCCGTCACCGTTGACATGATTGCCACCGGCACCGATGTGCGTCCGCTCGAATGCTTGCTGTTCATGCGCGATGTCAAGTCTCTCAGCTACTTCGAGCAAATGAAAGGTCGCGGTACGCGCGTGCTCACGCCGGATGACTTGCGCAAGGTGACGCCATCCGCGCCCGCCAAGACGCACTATGTCATCGTCGATGCCGTTGGCGTCACGCGATCAATGAAGACCGCAAGCCAGCCGCTCGACACGAAGCCATCGGTGTCGCTCAAGGACCTTGCCATGGGGCTGATGATGGGCGACCGAGCAGAAGAAACCGCAAGCTCGCTCGCGGCGCGGCTTGCGCGGCTTGACGGCCAGCTTGAAGCTGACGACCGCTCGAAGATCCAAGAGGCTGCTGGCAAGCCGCTTGCCAGCATCATCCGCGATTTGTTTGATGCCATTGATCCGGACAAGGTGGAAGCGGATGCCATCGCTGCGGGCAATGCCGCGCCTGATGAGTCCGCCATGCAGGACGCGCGCGAGGCGCGCGTCAAGCGTGCCGCAGAAGTGTTTACCGGTCCGCTCATCGAACTGATGGATACCATCCGGCGCAACAAGGAACAGATCATCGATCATGAGAACTTAGATGAGCTGCTAGGGCACGGGTGGGGTGGAGACGTGGCGGAGAACGCAAAGCAGATCGCTCAGGACTTCGAGGACTACTTACGGGAATATCGGGACGAAATCGAAGCGCTTGTGATCTTCTTCGGTCAACCGGCTCGTCGCGCTGAAGTGACGTTTGCGATGATCAAGGAATTAGCGACGAAAATCAGAGAGAATCGCCCACGCCTCGCGCCGCTTCTCGTTTGGCGCGCTTACGAGCATTTGGATGCGTACAAAGGCGAGCGCCCGCTGAATGAACTGACGGCGCTGGTGTCACTTGTCCGGCGTGTGTGCGGACTTGATGAGACGCTGACCCGCCAATCCGACCGCGTGAGACGGAATTTTCAGAATTGGATTCTCAAGCGTCACGCCGGAGCAGGCGAGAAGTTTTCAGAGGAGCAGATGGACTGGTTGCGCATGATCCGCGACCATCTTGAGACTTCATTTACCATCGAGCGCAATGATTTCGACATGGCGCCGTTCGATGCGAAGGGAGGGCTGGGGCGGATGTATGTGCTGTTTGGTGACAGGATGGATGCGCTTATGGCTGAGGTGAATGAGGCGTTGGCGGCGTGATGGGGTTACCTACAGGTTGGACGCTCTGTGAAATCGGAGATGTGCTTGAACCCGTCCAGAAGACGGGTAAGCACGATGAAGACCGCACAATTCGGTACGTCGATATTTCAAGTATCGACAACAGATGCAATCGGATTAGCGCTCCGAAGCAGATGCGATTGGCCGATGCGCCTTCTCGTGCGCGTCAGAAGATTTGTACCGGGGATGTCTTATTTTCCACAGTTCGACCTTACTTACGGAACATTGCGCGCGTTGATCCTTCTCTCGATGGCGAGATAGCTTCAACGGGTTTTGCTGTTCTCAGAGGATCCTTTGGTATCGATCCCAGATACCTGTATTACAAGACTGTTTCTCATGACTTTGTATCTGCACTAACGGGCGAGCAATACGGTGTCAGCTATCCAGCAGTCAAGGAAGAACAGGTCAAGGCACAGCCGCTCGAACTACCACCGACCGAGGAACAACGCCGCATTGCTGACTGTATCGAATCCCTATTCGACGAAATCGACCAAGGCGTCGAGAGCCTGCGGGCGGCGAGAAGGGGCATCGAGCAGTATCGCCAATCTCTTCTCAAGGCCGCTTTTGAAGGCCGCCTCACCGCCGATTGGCGATTAAGGAACTTGGATAAGACTGAGAATGGGAGATCCCTCTTTGCACGGATACGAAAGCAGCGCGAACAAAGCTACCAAACCGCTCTAGTCAATTGGCGAGATGCTATTGACTTTTGGTATTCATCTGGTGAGAGGGGAAAGAAGCCCCCGAAGCCAAAGAAGCTGAGAGAATATCCTCCTGAGCTGGTGGACCTGCAGATTGCGTTGCCACAGTTGCCATCGAGCTGGATATGGTCGTATCTCGGCTGGTGTTCAACTGGCCCCGAATACGGAACGTCGGCGAAATCCAGTGAACATGGGGATGTTCCCGTAATTCGCATGGGTAATCTCCAAGACGGTCGTATCGACTGGGAGAACCTTGTTTACACGTCCGATAGGACGGAAATTGAGCGCTACTTGCTTAATGCTGGCGACGTTCTCTTCAACCGCACGAATAGCCCAGAGTTGGTAGGTAAGTCCGCGATCTACCGGGGTGAGAGAAGAGCGCTGTTTGCAGGATACCTCGTTCGAGTGAATCAAATTGCTGATATCGCTTTTGGTCCATATGTCGCCTACTTTCTAAATTCGTTAGTCGCTCGAAAACACGGAAACGCCGTTAAGACTGACGGGGTGAATCAGTCCAACATAAACGGCACCAAGCTGCAGCACTACCCCTTCCCTTTCTGTGCCATCGCTGAACAAGTTGAAATCATACGAATATTGGATGATCGTCTCGGTGCTGCCGAGAGACTGAAAAAAGAAATAGACGCTAACCTTGCTCTTGCGGACGCGTTCCGCCAGTCCGTCCTCAAGCAAGCATTTTCCGGCAAACTCGTGCGGCAGAACCCAAACGACGAGCCCGCGTCCATACTTCTGGAACGCATAAGCGCTGAGAAAACCTAGGGCGGCGTGTTCGTGAGCAACCGCTACGACATGGTAGGCAACATCGAATCCCAATTCGAACTGGGATCGAACGACCAAGTGCTGGCGAATAAGCTTGGTATTTTCGACGCAGACGAAATGGACGACACCGAACTTCGCCTGTTGGATTGCCTCTACGAGGATGTCCTATGCTCTGTCGAAGCAGGACAGCGCCTTACCGTTGCGGACATATGCGAGTGGCACCGTCGCTGGCTCGGCAATGTCTATCCGTGGGCTGGGATGTACCGCACGGTCAACCTGAGCAAGGGGAATTTTATGTTTGCGGCCAGCGGTCAAGTGCCGAGGCTCATGGGCAATTTAGATCAAGAGATTCTTGCCGTCCACACGCCATGCGCAGGAATGCGCGAAGATCAGTTGATCGACTCGATTGCCATCGTTCACGTCGAGTTTATATTGATTCATCCCTTTCGGGAAGGCAACGGACGATTGTCTCGATTACTCGCCAACGTCATGGCACAGCAGGCTGGCTGGCTCGAACTGGACTTTACTTTCTGGGATGATCGCAAGGATGACTATGTCGCGGCCGTTCAATCCGGGCTGAGCGACTACGACTCAATGAAGACTATGGTCAGGCAAGTGTTACGCGAGACGGTGAGGACCGCAGATGAATGATCCTCGCTTCAATCTCATGAATCGGCTTCCCGGTCTCAATCGCCGTCGAGCTGGCCACGCTGCGAAGGCGTTGCCGATTTGCCTTCGCGGCATCGCGACAATGCGGATTTGTCATAGAGAGCGGCTTGCGTTTCATGGTCTAATTTTACCTGATCAACGCATGGCAGGACATGCGAGGGCTGCCAAGCTGTTATGACCGAGCCACTCCCAATCAACATCGATAGTCTCTTGCGGCGGCGCAAGGTCGAAAGCGAGCGCATCGAGTACAAGGCTGGTTGGAATCCAGAGAGCGTGTTGCATGCACTCGGCGCGTTCGCCAACGACTTCCACAATCTTGGTGGTGGCTATGTGGTGATAGGCGTGAAGGAAAAAGACGGGCGACCTGTCCTGCCGCCGAAGGGATTGAATCCGGAGTCCATTGACGCCATACGGAAGGAGCTACTTAATCTCGGCAACACCGCGATTCGGCCCGCATATCATCCGCTGAGTTCAGTTCAGGAAGTAGACGGTCGGGCAATCATGGTGCTGTATGCGCCGGGTGGCGAAACGCGCCCCTATCAAACGAAGGTCAGCCTGTCATCGCGCAGCAAAGCGTGGGCTTACTACGTCCGCAAATTCAGTAGCACAGTGCGGGCACGCGGGGAAGACGAGCGGGAATTATTGGGATTGGCGGCAACAGTGCCATTCGATGATCGCTATAACCAAACCGCATCACTCGATGACCTCTCATTCCAATTGATCCGCGAATACCTCCAAGACGTAGGCAGTGACCTCCTTGACGAGATGTTGGGGCTGTCGATGGAGGACTTGGGACGGCGCATGAATATTGTTGGCGGTCCCTCCGAGGCCGTGTTTCCCAAGAATGTCGGGCTCTTGTTTTTCAATAACCGTCCGCAGGACTTTTTCCCGGCAACACAGATCGATGTGGTGTGGTTTCCAGATGAGTCGGGCGGCGACTACTTTGAGGAGAAGGAGTTTCGTGGGCCGTTGTCGGCGATCTTGCGCGAGGCCATTGCCTACATCGGACGCAATCACCTCACAGAAGCTGTGATCAAACATCCTGACCGGCCCGAGGCGGAACGATTCTGGAACTATCCGGCGGTCGCCATTGAAGAGGCGTTGGCCAACGCCGTTTACCACCGCTCGTATGAAGAACGTAATCCGGTAGAAGTGCAGATCACGCCAACGGAACTTGTGGTGATCAGCTATCCGGGAGCCGACCGCTCCATTCGAATTGAGGACCTGCAGCAAGGCAGGGCGTTGAGTCGTCGCTACCGCAATCGTCGAATTGGCGAATTTCTGAAGGAGCTTGAATTGGCGGAAGGTCGCTCAACTGGAGTGCCGAAGATCTTGCGAGCCATGCGGAACAACGGCTCGCCACCACCGATATTTGAGACCGATGAGGATCGCACTTGGTTCCGTGTTCGCCTACCGGTGCACGAGAAATTTGTGCGAGCGGAAAAGGAAAGAGAAGACGAGACTGCCCAGCAAGATACCGAACAAGATAAGCCATTGAAAGAACGGGATAAAGAATCGTTTACCGAACAAGATACCGAACAAGATACCGAACAAGATACCGAACAAGATACCGAACAAGTCACCGAACAAGTCGAGGACTTAGTTGTTAAGCTGACTCAGGAGATGCGTCGGCGGCAGCTACAGGACCTTCTGCACATTGCACATCGCCCGCATTTTCTGGATGCCTATCTCAATCCCGCCCTTCAAGCAGGTCTGATCGAAATGACCATGCCAGACAAACCTACAAGCAGGCATCAGCGCTACCGCCGCACACAAGCGGGCGAGGCGTTGGCGCGGCGGATGAAGGACTTAAGCCCATGAGCACCGATTCAATCGTCTCCAGAGTGTGGAGCTTTTGCACAACACTTCGAGACGATGGTGTCGGCTACGGTGACTACCTCGAGCAGCTCACCTACCTGATCTTCCTCAAGATGGCAGACGAATACGCCAAGCCGCCCTACGCACGCGATGTCGGCATCCCGGAAGGATGGGACTGGTCGAGCCTTACCAATCGCAGCGGCGCAGCGCTTGAATCGCACTACGTCGCGTTGCTTCGCACGCTCGGCCAGCAAAAAGGGATGCTCGGTCAAGTATTCGCCAAAGCGCAGAACAAAATCAGCGATCCAGCCAAGCTCTTTCGCCTGATCGACATGGTGAACGGCACGGATTGGGTGGTGCTCGGCGCTGACGTCAAGGGCGACATCTACGAAGGGCTGCTTGAGCGCAACGCCGAGGACACCAAATCTGGCGCAGGCCAGTACTTCACGCCTCGCGCGCTGATCAAAGCCATGGTGTCGTGCATCCGCCCAGCGCCCGGCAAGACCATCGCAGACCCGGCTTGCGGAACCGGAGGGTTTTTCCTCGCTGCTCACGAGTTCTTGACCGATCCGAAGAACCACGCACTCGACAAGGACCAAAAGGCATTCCTCAAGAATGCGACGTTCCATGGCAACGAAATCGTCGCGGGAACGCGACGGCTGTGCCTGATGAACATGCTCCTGCACGGCATTGGGGAAATGACCGGCAAGACCTCAATTTCACCGGCGGACGCGCTGGTCTCGCCGCCTTCGCAGACCTCCGACTATGTGCTCGCCAACCCGCCGTTCGGCAAGAAGAGTTCGATGAACTTCACGAATGCAGACGGCGAGCAGCAAACCGACAGCTTGACCTACAGCCGGCAAGACTTCTGGGCGACGACATCGAACAAGCAGCTCAACTTCGTCCAACACATCCGCACGATGCTGAAGACCAGCGGGCGCGCTGCTGTCGTTGTCCCTGACAACGTGCTGTTCGAAGGCGGCGCAGGCGAGACGATTCGCCGCAAGCTCCTTCAGACAACCGACCTGCACACGATTTTGCGCCTGCCGACTGGCATCTTCTATGCGCAAGGTGTGAAGGCGAATGTCATCTTCTTCGACAACCGCCCAGCCAGCCCCGACCCACAAACTTCAAAGGTCTGGTTTTACGACTACCGCACGAATGTGCATCACACTCTCAAGCAGAAGCCGCTGACCTTCGCGCATCTTGAAGATTTCATCGTCTGCTACAAGCCTGAGAATCGCTTTGATCGGGAAGAGACATGGTGCGACGACAACCCGGAAGGTCGATGGCGCGTCTATTCGCGCGAGGAGCTTCTGTCCCGTGACAAGGCGAGCCTTGACGTGTTTTGGCTGCGGGATTCGTCAGTGACTGATCTTGACAATTTGCCGGAGCCGGACGTACTCGCGGAGGAGATCGCCGAGAACCTTCGCGCCGCACTCAGTAGCTTTGAGGCGGTGGTTGAAGAATTGGAGGGTACAGGAGACGCACCCGCCCAATATCGATGACGAGGTCTGAAAGGTCGCGCAGCTTTGTGTGGCGATTCAGAGTGGCGTACAATCATGGCAAATTTGTACGGCATAAAACGATGCAGAAGAAACTTACGCTACGCTTGGACGATGAACTCATAGCTGTGGCCAAGGCACAAGCAGCCGGGGCAGGCAAGTCGTTATCTCGGTTGGTAGCGGAATACTTCGATGCCATCAAAAAGAGCCAGCGCGAGCCGATGACAAGGATGACGCCGACAGTGGCGAGAATGCGCGGGTCGTGGAAGGGAGCGAACGTCGACGAGCGCGACTACCACGCTTACCTAGAGGAGAAGTATCTCGGAAAGAGGGGGCAGTCCGGGAAATGAGGGCGGTCTTCGACACCAATGTCCTGGTTGACTTCTTCTTGGATCGGGAGCCCTTCGCAGGGAATGCCACGAATCTTATTCAGAGGGCGGAACGCATGGAGTTCCAAGGGTTGGTGTGTGCGACCTCAGTGACCACGGTTGACTATCTGGCGCGCAAGGCCGTAGGTCTTGCTGACGCCCGGGATCAGGTTGCCTTCCTGCTCTCTGTCTTGGAAGTGGTGCCCGTGTACGGTGCGCCACTCCACGCCGCGCTCGAAAGCAGCATGCTCGACTTTGAGGATGCGGTCATCGCGGAATCTTCTCGACGAGCTAATGTGGATTACATCGTGACGCGGGACACGAAGGGCTTCGCTCAATCGCCGGTGCCAGCGCACACACCTGAGTCGTTCCGTCGGATGCTCGACCTCCTGCATTGACCGCCCGTGCAGACCCTTCTCACCCCCCACGCGGCATATTGTCAATCCGCGCCGAGCGCCCCAAATAGCCGCCGTGGTGCCGCTTGCCGAAATCCTCGCGCGTCACCCCCTTGGCTTCGAGCAGCGCCAAGGCAATCGCGTCGCTGATAGCGAGCATCACCGCCATCGAACTGCTTGGCGTCAGGCCGATGGGACAGGCTTCCTTAATCTCTCCCATGTCGAGTACGAGATCTGAAAGGTCGCGCAGCTTGGAATCCGGGTGCGACGTGACCCCGATGATGTGGGCGACGCCAAGATGATGCGATAGCTCAAGTACTTCCAACACTTCCACCGATTTGCCGCTTGTGGAGAAGGCGATGATCACGTCTTCCGGCGCGAGAAGACCTAAGTCGCCGTGCGCGGCCTCAGCCGCATGCAAGAAAATCGCCGGTGTCGCCGTCGAGCACAGCGTCGCGGCAAATTTCTCCGCAATATGTCCGGCTTTGCCGATGCCGGTGGTGATGACCTTGCCCTTGGCTGCAAGCAAAAGCTCGACGGCTTCGACAAAGGCATCGGTGACTTGGATAGCGCTGATGGCTTCGGCTTCGGCGGTCATCACCGCCTGAATTCGTTCGCGTATGTTCATGTGGGTATGTGCGGAGTGAGATTTGGCATCTTGGCATATCTTCCGTCAATGGCCGCCTTCGTTTTCGACAAGGAGCGAGCCGCAGCACGTTCGATGTGAATCGCCCTACACTCTTTCACACACGATCACGGGAATCACGCGCTCATCCGCTGACTTCTGATAATCATTGTAGGGCGGATAGATCTCAGCCATCTGCTCCCAGATTTTCTGCCTCTCTTCACCTTCAGCAATGCGAGTTGTTGCTTCAAACTGCTTGTTCTTCACTTGCAGCTTGACCCGTTCCTGCGCCATGAGGTTGTGATACCAGCCGGGGTGCGAAGGAAATCCGCCTTTTGAGGCAATAATGGCGTAGCCGCTATTCACCTCGCCGTAAATGAGCGGCATGATCCGCTCTTCCCCCGTCTTCCTGCCAATGGTGAAGAGCAACAAGGTTGGCAACAATCCCGGACCGCCCAAGCTTGAAGAATCCCACAGATGGCCAGCCTCGCCATCCTTGAGATATTGTGCGCGGTGCTGTGCAATCCAGCCCGAGTCGCTGGCTTTTTTCGCAAGGTCGACCATCTTGTTTACTCCGTCTTTGTAGGGCTCTGCGTTGGCTGGATTTTAACCTGTCGCATGCCTTCGGTAGCAGACCGATTGCCGAGACCGGTCTGGGTTAGCGCTCTAAGGTCTTCGTAATTTCATCGACATTGTGGCCAAACATGTCGAGATAGGTCGCTGCCGGGCCGTTGGCTGTGGACAATGAGTCGGAATAGAGCTTGCCGCCGATGACGGCACCTGCCTCACGCGCGAGTTGTTCCACGAGACGTGGATCCGCGATGTTTTCGACGAACAGCGCATGGATGTTCTCATCTTGCATTTGGCGAACAAGGGCGGCTAGCTCGCCTGCCGAAGGCTCACTTTCGGTGCTTAAGCCCACCGGCGCATGGAATTCGATGCCGTAGGCGCGCCCGAAATACTGAAACGCATCGTGCGAAGTGACCACCTTGCGCCGATTCGCGGGGATGGCATTGAACCGATTACGGATATCTCGATCAAGCGCCGCCAGCTCACGGTCATAGGCTTGGGCTCGGCTACGGTAGATGTCTGCATGCGCCGGGTCCGCAGCAGCCAGTGCACGAGCGATGTTGGCGACACCAATGCGGCCATTGGCGAGATCTTGCCACGCGTGAGGGTCATGTCGACCTTCTCCCGCTTTCAGCGCCACAACGCCCTGGCTGGCCGCAACAACCGGCCCGTGAAAGTCGGATACTTTGACGAGCCGGTCGATCCAGCCCTCAAAGCCGAGACCATTGACGATAACGAGGTCGGCTTGGGCGAGCGCTCGCACATCGGTCGGCGTTGGTTCGTAGATGTGGGCATCAGCATCCGGTCCGACCAGCGTGACCAGCGCGACATGCTCCCCGCCGACATTTCTGACCATGTCTCCGAGAATGGTGAAGGTCGCAACGACATGCAGCCTGTCGTCTGCCCAAGGCTGAGGCATCGCCGCAATCGCGAGTGTGGTGAGCGCAGCGAAGCACATCCTGCGTGACAAACGATACATGGCTGGTTTCGCCGCCCGCCGGTTACGCTTCAAAATGACGTTGCGGCACCAGCCGCGCCCATACGCTACCGCTCGGACCCGCAGCAAAGGAGGCGATGTAGACAGCACCAGCGACGAGGATAATGGCAGGTCCGGATGGAAGATTCGCGTGGTAGGAGAGAAGCAGCCCGGCATACCCGGAAGCAAAAGCGATCAAGCTGCTCACAGCTGCGAGCGTTGCGACTTCTCCCGTCCAGAATCTCGAGGCGGCGGCCGGGAGTATCATCAAGCCGATTGCCATCAGCGTGCCGAGCGCATGGAAGCCAGCGACTAGGTTCATGACAACCAAGGTCAGGAACACACAGTGAAGGAACGCGCCCGGCCCGCCGGAAGCACGCAGAAATTCCGGGTCGAAGCATTCGACGATCAACCCGCGTCCGAGGACGGCCAAGGTCGCAAGCGTCAGCGTCGCAACCGAGACGATGAGCAGCAGCGAAGCGTTGTCAACAGCGAGAATAGTTCCGAAGAGAACATGCATGAGATCGATATTGCTGCCGTATGTGGAGACAATGAGCACGCCAAGCGCGAGCGAGATGACACAGAATGCGGCAAAGCTGGCATCCTCGCGCTGGGGTGTCACGCGCGCGACGACACCGGATAGGAGCGCGACGACAAGGCCAGCGATGAACCCGCCGATGCTCATCGCCACGAACGAGAGCCCGGCGATCATGAATGCAGTGGCCGCACCGGACAATACCGCATGACTCAAGGCATCGCCGACAAGGCTCATGCGGCGCAAGACCAGCAGCACGCCCACAGGTCCGCTTCCGAGGCTGAGCGCGAGGCACGCCACCACAGCTCGACGCATGAACCCGAATTCAACAAAGGGTTGAAGAAGTGCGGCGTAGAGATCCATTAGGGCATGTTCACACTATGCCCGCCTCGGCGATAGACCCCGGCACCGTCATCCCACTTGCCAGCCATTTGTCGCGCCTGAAGGAGATGCTCCTCGCACAGCGTTTCGGGAGTCGCTCCCCAAGCAACGGGCTCTCGGGCAATCACCAGGGTTTCAGGGAAACTCTTATGAACTTGGTCGAGGTCATGCAGCACGGCGACAATCGTCCGCCCTTCGCTATGCCAGGCAACCACCACCTTCAGAAGATCGGCCGATGTCCTGGGGTCGATTGCAGCGAAGGGCTCGTCGAGCAAAATGACAGGACAGTTCTGCAATAACATGCGTGCAAACAGGGCCCTTTGAAACTGCCCTGCCGACAGGGACGCAATCGGACGGCGACCGAAGTTATCGAGCCCGACAGCATGCAGCGCTTCCTCGGCTTGTTCTCGCTGGGCGCGTGAGACACGGCGGAACAGGCCGATCATGCGCCAGTGACCGAGCAACACCATGTCCATCACAGAGATGGGGAAGCTGCGATCAATCTCTGTCTGCTGAGGCAGATAGGCGATATCGCTTTGATGCAGCCCGCCGCGCTCCAAGCGGCCATCAAGAGGCGCTAGGTGTCCGATCAATCCCTTCAGCAAAGTGCTCTTACCGGATCCATTGGGTCCGACCACCGCCGTCAGTGAACCGGTTGCGAAGCTGCCGGTTAGGTGCTGTACAGCCGGATGGCGGTCGTATCCTAGGGTGACATCATGGAGGGAAAAAGTGGCTGTCATGGAAGCCATCCCATCGCGAAAGTAGCGGCTATCCACAGGAGGGTCGCGAGCGGTACTGCCCAGGCAAGTTGAGCGAGGACACCGCCGCGTATTGGCGAGACGGCCAGCGCAGGCAGCGTGTTTTCGGCAGTGCCCTCCTCGTCCCCGCCGGTGTTCTCAGAGTGCTGACGCATCAGACCATGCCTATTTATGGAGCACTAGAGCGCCGTCATGCGCTCAGCCTGCGGCGGTCAGCATGCAATTCTCGCAGGTGCCCTCGAGCTCGACGACGGGCCGTGTCACGCGGTAGCCGAATGTCGCGGCATCCTCGGCGAGCGCCTGCGCAATCCGCGGATCTTCAAATTCAGTCGATTCGCCGCAGCGACTGCAGATGAAGAACAGGCAGTCGTGCGGCCGTTCAGGATGCGCACACGGAATATATGCGTTGCGGCTTTCGATCTTCGAGACGAGGCGCTGAGATATTAAGAATTCAAGCGCCCGATAGACCGTCGGCGGGGCAACTGGACGGCCGTGCTTGCGCTTCAGCGCTTCGATGAGCTCGTAGGCACCCGTCGCTCGACTGCTGTCCCAGAGCAACTCAAGGACCTGCCGCCTGATTGCGGTCAGTTTGCTGCCTCGAGTGGCGCATAGGGATTCTGCCAGTGCGATCCGTTCCGCTGTCTCGTGCTGTCCACCGCAGTCGGGACCGGCGCGCGACTGAGTCTCGGTCGTGGTGCGTTCCATGGCACTGATTTCCATTGCCGCTTGATGGCGCAATGTTATAACATTGCCGAAAAGGATGACAACAGCCAAGGCCCATTGGGGCGGGCAAGGTACATCTTCGAGCAACCCAGACGAGAACTGCCATGCCCTTCAGCCACGCGACACCCGCCACCCAGTCACGCCTGCCCGTCACTGTCCTGTCGGGCTTTCTCGGCGCCGGCAAGACCACGCTTCTCAATCAAGTGCTGAACAACCGCGAGGGCCGGCGCGTCGCGGTCATCGTCAACGACATGAGCGAGGTCAACATCGACGCGGCGCTCATTGAGCGCGGCGGCGCCGGGCTCTCGCGAACCGAGGAGAAGCTGGTCGAAATGACAAACGGCTGCATCTGCTGCACCTTGCGGGACGATCTGCTCGCCGAGGTCTCGCGGCTCGCGCAAGAGCAACGCTTCGACTACCTGCTCATTGAGTCCACCGGCATCTCGGAACCGATTCCTGTCGCGCAGACCTTCACGTTCGAAGATGAAAGCGGGGTGAGCCTCAGCCAAGTGTCGCGTCTCGACACCATGGTCACGGTCGTGGACGCAGCGAGCTTCCTCGGCGACTACAACGCCGCCGAGGCGCTGCAAGCGCGAGGCGAGTCGCTCGGCGAGGATGATCATCGAACGGTGACCGACCTGCTCATCGACCAGATCGAGTTCGCCGATGTCCTCGTGTTGAACAAGCTCGATCTCGTGAGCGAGCGCCAAGCGCTTGAGGTCGAGGCGATCATGAAAGCACTCAATCCCGGTGCGAAGGTGCTCAAGACGACGCGTGGAGAGGTTCCGCTCGAATGTGTTCTTGATACCGGCCTGTTCGACTACCAAAAGGCGGCGAGCTCCGCTGGCTGGATTCGCGAGCTTCAAGGTGAACACACGCCGGAGACCGAGGAGTACGGAATCTCAAGCTTCACCTACCGAACATCGCAGCCCTTTGACGCCGAGAAATTATGGGCGTTCCTGCACGAGGACGAGAACTGGCGCGGCGTGCTCCGCTCCAAAGGCTTTTTCTGGGTCGCCGCTGACCATCGGATCGCCTACGAATGGGCGCAAGCCGGCGGCATCAACGACGTCAGGCCCGCCGGGAATTGGTGGGCAGCGGTGCCCCGCGAACACTGGGGGCATCCCGACGGTCAGCGACCCGACCAGCGACCGGGCTGGCATCCCCGCTTCGGCGACCGAACGCAAGAGATCGTCTTCATCGGCCAGCAGATGGATGAGGCGACCATGCGCGCTCGCCTCGATGCGTGCCTGCTTGACGAGCGCCTCGCTGCCGCTGACAGCGACGCTTGGGCGGAACTTCCAAACCCGTTTCCAGAGCCGAATATTGAAGAGGCATCGGCATGACCGAAACTGTCGCATCAAACGAGTCAAACGAAAGATCGCCGACAGCGAGGGGCGCCCGCCCCTCATCTGTCCTTCACGTATGCATATCCTGTAGACCATCTGGCCATCCGCGCGAGCCACGAGAGGATCGACCGGGCTTCAAGCTCTATCAAGCGCTTCGCAAGGCACTCCGCAAAAGCCCGTTGAACCGACGTGTGGAGCTCCGCCCTGTTGAGTGCCTCAGTCTATGTCCTCGTCCCTGTAGCATCGCGCTTTCGTCGCCCGGCGCGTGGACCTATCTCTTCGGGGATCAGCGGCCAAGCGAAAGCGCAGCGGATATCCTGCAATGCGTCTCAACCTACTTGCGCAGCGAAGACGGTTTCCTGCCGCGAGATGAGCGTCCGGCACGACTTCGCGCGAGCATATTAGGGCGCGTACCGCCAATCGAGCATAGGAGAACCACATGAACGCAATGCAAAAAGTACCTGTTTCCATCTTGACCGGCTTCCTCGGCTCCGGCAAAACGACCCTCCTAAACCGCATATTGAGCGAGGAGCACGGCAAGCGCATCGCCGTGATTGAGAACGAGTACGGTGAGGTCGGCATCGATCAGGCGCTCGTCATTGACGCGGACGAAGAGATCTTCGAGATGTCGAACGGCTGCATTTGCTGCACTGTGCGCGGCGACCTGATTCGCGTGCTCGGCAATCTCATGAAGCGCCGCGACAAATTTGACTATGTGCTTGTGGAGACCACCGGCCTCGCCGACCCCGGCCCGGTCGCCCAGACGTTCTTCATGGACGATGAGATTCGCGCCGAGTTCTCACTTGATGGGATTGTCACGCTCGTCGATGCCGCCCATATCGAGCAACAGCTCGGAAGAAGCGACGAAAGCACCGAGCAAATCGCGTTTGCCGATGTCCTCGTGCTCAACAAAACCGACTTGGTCGATGCCGAGGCGCTCGATTCGCTTGAATCTCGGCTGCGCGAAATGAACCGGATGGCGCAAGTCGTGCGCAGCGAGCAGGCGGATGTCCCCGTCGATACGGTGCTCAACCTCGGCGCCTTCAATTTGGACGAGGTGCTGGAGCGTCGTCCTACTTTTCTCGAACCCGAGTATCCGTTTGAATGGACAGGCGTCTATTTGCTTGATGCCGGTCGTTACGAGCTCAGCCTCGCCGACGGACCTGATCCGTGGATGTCGCTCGTCGTCGTGTCCGATCAGGGCACAGATGATGCTGCGCTCCGCGAAGGCGCGGAATGGTGTGTGCGGCGCTATGCCGAAGCGGCGGAGGATATTCACCCCGGGCAAGCGATTCCGGTCGGAGAACATGTGAATCTCCGGCTCGAATCCCTTGGGCGCAAGTCGTTTTTCTTGGAAGTCGATGCACCGGCGCGCCTCGGCCTCTACGCCCAGCACACAGCCGAAGAGTTCGATCTGCAACTGAAGGACAGAGAAGGCTCCACCATCAAGGAAGAGGCCGAGCGCACTTGGGTTGCGCAGCACGAGCACGATGACGAAGTGGGTTCGATCGCCATTGAGGCCGACGGCGACCTCGATCCCGATCTGCTCAACATGTGGCTGAGTGAACTCTTGCGCGAGCGCGGCGTAGACCTCTTTCGCATGAAGGGCTTTCTCAGCTTCCGAGACGAGCCGCTTCGATACGTCTTCCAAGGTGTTCACATGCTCTTTGACAGCCAGCCGGATCGTCCATGGGGCGATTCGCCGCGACGCAATCAACTGGTCTTCATCGGCCGCAATCTCGATGAAGAGAGCATGCGGCGTGGATTTGAGGCGTGCCTGATATAAGCGGTAAAGCCCCGAAAGGGGTGCTGAACCGGGGCTGGTCCGCATCGGTCGACGACTATGCGATCGCCGGTGGTTGGACCCGCAGCGGCGAGGCGCTTGTTGTCGCTGACGCCGCGGGTGGCATCTATGCGTTCGACGGCAAGTCTGGCGCACGCGCCTGGGCGTGTCAGGAATCCCACGATGGCGGCGTGCTCGCCATGGCGATCCACCCGAGCGGCACCTCTTTTGCAACCGCTGGGCAAGACGGACGGGTTCTTGTCTGGGGTGTCGCCAAAGGTCAGGTGAAACAGACGATCGAGGTCGGTAAAGGCTGGGTGGAGAACGTCGCGTGGTCGCCGGACGGCCGATGGCTGGCAGCCTCGTGTGCCCGGCAGGTGTGTGCGTATGGTGCAGACGGCAGCGAAGCGTGGCGGTCGGAGAATCATCCGAGCACCGTCAGCGCGATCGCCTGGGCTGGCGCACGTGAGCTGGCGACGGCTTGTTACGGTCGGGTGACGTTCTTCGACGCGAGAAGCGGCGAAGCTGGCCAGACGCTCGCTTGGAAAGGCTCCTTGGTGTCGATGGCGCTGAGTCCGGACGGCGATGTCGTGGCCTGTGGCAGTCAAGACAACTCGGTGCACTTCTGGCGTCGCTCCACAGGGCTCGACTCCATGATGTCCGGCTACCCCGGCAAACCCTCGGCCTTGGCTTTTGACGATGCAGGCATCCTTCTTGCGACCAGTGGAGGCCAAGTAGTCACGGTCTGGAGCTTCCACGGAAGCGGGCCCGAAGGCACAACGCCCGGCGCTTTGGAGCTTCATGTTGAGTCCGTCACGACGCTTGCCTTTGCCCGCCGAAGCATGCGCCTCGCGTCGGGCGGCCGCGACGGCGCTGTGGTGGTGTGGTCGCTCAAGAAAAATGGAGAAGGCGGACCGATCGGAGCCGCAATTGTGGCGGACGTCGTGGCCGATTTGCTCTGGCGGCCGGATGGACGTGCGCTTGCGGCGCTTGATGCCCAAGGCGGCGTGACGGCTTGGCGGGTTGGATGAATCGCGGCACTACACTCACTGAAGCGTCGAGATACTGAAGCCCTTCGCCTCGCGCGAGCGAGGGCGTTGCCGCCAGTTCAGCCAGCGGGCGCGATGAAGATGCCTCCGCACAGCCTTCGCCAAACGCCTGAATCCGAGCCATGTGCCAGTCAGCGCACAGATCGAGACACCGAGCATCAATGGCCACATCATCAGATCCCAGATCGGTCGGCTTCGCACGAGCGCCGAGAAATCGCCTCTATGGAGGGCGTGGAAGATCCACCTCGACCATCTGCGGTCACGGTCTACCGCATGGGCGATCTCGCCGGTGACGCTATCTAGATAGAACCTCTCACCATCGCCATATCGAATGCGGAACACTGGAAATCGTCTCTTCTCATGATGGCTGAAGTAATAGGCGTCGTCCTCAGTGAGCCAGCTTGCCTCGGTGACGGGCACATCAGGCCGCAAGATGTTCGCGACTCGCGCGAAGAATCCTGCCGACAGCTTTTCGGCAATCAGTGTCCCGGCATTGAGACGCAGCCGCTGGGCATCCTCGTCGAGCGCAACTGCATAGAGATGTCCCTCGACCATCGAGACATCGAGTCGCACCGTGGAACTCGGGATTTGACTTCCCGAAAGCGCACGTACGAACGCACTTGCATCGTCGACGCTCATCGCGCCGCCTCGTAGCCGTTGCATCTCAGCGTTGAAGTTACGACCTTCCAAGGCCCCGAACGGACTGACGGAAAAGAGCCCGCTCGTGAGCCAAGTCAAGGCAAAGAGGCCAAAGACGAGGCCAGCGTAGTGGTGCCACAGCGCCCAGCCTCGGTATGGCGAGCGACTGCCGTTGCGCCGTGTTTTGAACTGCTTGAGGCCGATGTAGACACCAACCACTGTCAAGAACAGGCTCACGATGGTCAGCCAAATGACTACCTGCAGCCAGACACCCGTATGTTGACGCAACGCAGTCGGATACAGCCAGTGGATCACTGCACCCATCCAGTTCAGGAACCGCTGCCTCGAGGTCGTCATCTGAACCACTTCGCCACTGGTGCTAGACACATAGAATTCCGTGCCGGCGCGATCTTCCATCGCGAAGTGAAACAGCGGACGGTGGGGGTGATAGCTGGCGTAGACAGTCCATTGATCCCGTTCGCGCACATCGACGAGTCTGGGCACGCCCTGTAGCCCGTATTCCGTTGCCGCCGTGTTCGCAACGAACCGGGCATCAACTGCGCCAAATTCGGACAGGTGCTCGCCTTGGTGCAGGTCGATGACCTGTTGACGGCGGCCGGCCATCAGACGGAGCACTGGCGTCCCGGCCATCATCTCTAGCCTGAAACTATCGACATTGATATTGCTGACGCCCGCAGGCAGTCGGCAGCAGTCTGTCAGGTTCAGGCGCTCAAGGCCGGCAAGCCTCTCGTTGTCGTCGAGCTCCGGATACTGCTCGTACATCATGACGAATCCCGACAGACACCACAGCGAGATGACGGCACCGACGGCCATACCGAGGTAGCGGTGAATCAAGAACAACCATCGCGTCATGCAGCAACGGTCCCGCTTTTCTTTTGTCTCGCCAATCGATAGAACAAGCTTGATGAGACATTAAAACCGGAAGGCATAAGAAACGTGCAGCGTCTGTGGCGTGCCTAGGTTTTCATACGCATAGAAACTTCCATCAAGGTCGCTGGTGCCACGCCCCAGCGAAGCCGCATACTCTTCGTCAAGCGCATTCTCGAGTCGGATGCCGATGCGGTGACGGTCTTGATCACCAAATCGGTAGCCTGCACCGAGATCGAGGACGGTATACCCGCCGTGCTCAATGCGACCAATGCCACCCGATACCGAGTCGTATAGATCGCCCACATTCGCAAGGGATACGGCAAATTCAAATGGCGCATTCGCCGGCCGATACATCAGGCTGGCCTTGAGCGTACTCTCCGGCACATCGGTGATTTGCTCGCTCGAGCCTTGTGCTTCGGCGCTCGTTGCAACGTAGTTGATGCTGGCACTCCAGTCTGGATTGAATTCATAGGCGAGATTCGCTTCCCACCCTTCAAAGTCCACCGCCCGATCAGTATTGACGCGCATTCCGTCTACGACGCCAATCAGGTCGTCCACTTCGCGCTGAAAGGCGACGATTTCCCAGCGCAATCCACGACTGCTCTGTCCGCCAATAGCGACATTGACGTTGCGGCTCTTCTCGCCTTCCAGATCTGGATTGCCGAGCGTGCAGCAGGGGTCGTTGCCGTAGAGCTGCCAAGCATCGGGCAGACGGAACGACGTACCAGCGCTACCGCGAAGATAGAGCGAGTCATTGAAGTCGTGGCGTAGGCTGAAGTTGCCGACGGTGACTTCGCCATCGCCGCTGGGGCTGTTATGGCGAATTCCAAGTGCCATCCGCGTGTTGGCGAAGAGGTTCTCGTTCGTTCTGATCTGGCCGAAGAAGGCGTCCACCGATTCGGTCTGATCTGCGATGAGAAGGACATCGTCACTGCCGGAAAAGCGCTGGTGCTCGTATCCGGCTGCAAAGTCGAATCCGGTATCGGTCTCGATTCGCGTCATGGCCGTGATGCCGTAATCTTCGTAGCCCCAATAAGAGCCATCGTTCACGGTCCTGAGATTGCCCGTCACCGCGCCGTTGTCGTCGAGGATGTTGTAGATCCGCGTGTAGTCGGTGTCCCACGTATGCGAATATGCCTTGACGAACAGGCCGATGCTATCGGTCGCTTGCAAGTCGTACTTGAGCGTTAGGACCTCTTCGTCGCGCGCGTTGACGGTATCGTAGTTGAGATAGGGGCGCGCGTAATCGAGCTCCGCATCCGTGCGCTGATAATGAAGCGACAGACGCGAGCGGTCGCTGAGATTGTAAGCGTACTTCAGACCGAGCATCGCAACATCGTAGCTTCTGTCCCGGTCAGTGGCGCTTGGCTGGAAGTCCTCGTTCCGATATGGCTGAATCCCGTCGGCTTCATCGCTCGAAGCATATAGGACGAACTGATGACCACCGACTGTCGTTGCATAGTCGAAGCTTGCATGGACACCGTCATTGCCATCCATAGAGAGTCCGAAGCGCCCTTGGGGGGTGTCCGAGAAGCCCTTGGTGACCAGATTCACCACACCAGCCACAGATTGGGTGCCGTAGAAGATGCCCTGACCGCCGTAGAGCACTTCAATGCGCTCCACCATGTGAGCCGGCACGGTGTCTAGAGGGCTCGTCGAGTTGTAGAGCCTATTGTTGATTCTGACGCCGTCGATCAACCACAGGATGTCTTGGCAGCGCGAGCCCTGAAGCGAGCAGCCAACGTAGTCGAAGGCACCGTTCTTGGGTGCTAGGTAGAGCCCGGGCACTTTCATCTGCAAGCTCTTCGATACATCGTTGAAGCCGCCAAGTTGCAGTTCCTCTGCCGTAATGACTTCCACGCGGTTGCCGAATTGTTGCAAGTCCATCGGAATGGTCTCTTCAATGCGATCAGCCCGAACAGTGATCTCTTCGATGTTTTTCGGGTTTTCCTGTGTTGCGTCCGCGAGCACCTGCCCACAGAGCACGGCGGTTGCCAAGCCGAATGCGAATGTCAGCAGAGACGGTTTTCTATGATTCATAGCACATACTCTCGAAGTCAGTGAATTGATGCCACACGCATTTATGCGCACTAAATTAACAGTCGGCCATGCGGTGGCACGCGATTAAACGCAATGTTATAACATAACAAACAGTGCGTCGATCAGGGGAGAACGACCAGTTGACAAAATGAACCCCTTTTGACCAGTACTGATGCCATCATCTTGCGAGAAACAGCATGACATCATTCGTCAGGACGCAGGTACGACTGATGCCAAACCAAGCAAGGCAACTCAAAGCCCGTGCGCGCAATGAAGATCGCTCAGTAGCTGACCTGGTGCGTGAGAGCGTGACCGAGTACTTGGCGCGTAGACCTGCAAGAGACCGTCATGCACTGCTTGCCCGGACACACGCCCTGACCGGACGTTTTCGCTCGGGATATCCCGATGTGGGGGAGAACCATGATCGGCACCTTGTTCAAGTTCACGATCCGTGAGTCTGTTCATTGATACCTCAGCACAGGCTCCTAGATTAAGTTTGCGCTAAGAACAACCTCGGCGGCGCGTTGTTGATGAAGACGAAACGTTATAACATAACGTTTTTGAACGCGGATTCATCCCATGAGATTTGTCAAGTCCAAATGGCGTCGTGCGAACATCCTTGCTGCGGCAGTCGGTTTCAGCCTCTCCTTGCAGCTACACGCTCAGGAAGATGCCGACGCAGCAGCCGAAGAGGCACGTGCTAGCGGCGAATTCATCGAAGAAATTTCCGTCTACGGTCAGCAAATCAGCAGCCAGAACTCAACGGGCAGTCGGCTCAATTTGGGCGTTCTGGAAACGCCGGCGACGGTGGAGATCATCAGCGGCGACAGTATTCGCGACCGTCTGGACTTTACCGTGATCGAGGCCGTGACCCGCACAGCCGGCTTCACCAACGAAGCTGTCCCCGACAATGGCAGCCAAAGCATCGCTGCACGCGGCTTCAGCGGCCAAGGCGCAGTCACCAAGCTGTATGACGGCACTGGCTACTTCAACGCATTCAGCACCATTACCTTCCCGTTCGACACTTGGGGCGTGGAGCGCATCGAGGTGCTCAAAGGACCATCCTCCGTGCTGTATGGCGAAGGCGGCATCGGTGGTGCGATCAACGTCATCCCCAAAAAACCGCAACTGACGCCGAGCCGAGACCTCAGAATGACCCTTGGCGAAGACGACACCATGTTTGTGGGCGTTGGCCTCACCGGCGGCGTCACCGATAATGTGGCGTATCGTCTGGACTACAGCCGCCATCAGTCCGATAACTGGGTTCATAATGGCGACAGTGAAGCGGACATGTTGTCCTTGGCGCTGAGTTGGCAGGCCAATGAAGATCTCAGCTTGAGCCTGCGTTATGACTATGGCGATAAGGATGATCTGAGTTACTACGGCATCCCAGTGGTTGACGGCGATTTCGCCCCCGGTCTTCTGAAGGCGAATTTTGAGTTCGGTGACGGCGAATCCCGCTACGAGGACCAAGCAATTCGCTTGAAGGCCGACTGGGCAGTCTCGGACTCGCTCGCCATGCAGGCTGAGTACTACCACTTGGCAACCGACCGTTTGTGGCGGAATGCGTACTTCCCTGAATTGGACAGTGACACGGGGTTCATCCGGCGCCTATATCCGTGGGTCGGTGCCCACGATATGGAGCACGACGGGGTGCGCGTCAACCTCACGCTTGACAACACCCTGGCGGACGTGGGCGTGCGCACCTCGGTCGGCTTTGAAGTGAATGACATTTCCTTTGAACGCCCGACAAATTTTGGTCCGGGCAATCCCAATGGCGTCAATGGCTGGGCCGATTTTGATGTCGTTGATCCGAACAACTTTGTGCCAGGCCGCTTCGCTGACGCGACGGACTTTGAAATTGCGCCAGATGGTTTCTCCGAGGTCATGCACTATGCCCTGTTTGGCGAGAGCCAGCTCAGGTTCACCGAGCAGCTCGCGGTTGTCTTGGCCTTGCGTTATGAGGATGCTGATACCGATTACAGACAAATCGCCCGCACGCCCTTCGAGCAATCCGCCGATGTGGTCACAGGAAGGATCGGTGCGGTGTACGATCTCGCCGACAGCACAGTGTTGTACGCGCAATACGGCACTGGCGCCACCCATCCTAGCGGTGGCCTCATCAGAGCTGTGCCCGTCAACCGTGAAGCGGGCTTCATCGAAAGCGAGCAAATCGAAGCCGGCATCAAACAGCAGTTGCTCGGCGGTCGGCTGCAATGGTCGCTGGCGTGGTTCGATATCATCAAGAACG
>JAPOTJ010000022.1 GCA_026709225.1 Gammaproteobacteria bacterium
ATCTGGGCGCTTGTGGGCGCGCTGACACCTCATTTTTAGTTTGACGGAGCACTAGGCGGTCAGATGGCAGGCTTGCTGACACAGGTTTGATGGTACCGGTGAGTGGCATGAGTCGCGGTATTGGTAGTCGCTACGTTGGCCAAGGTCTCGGCACGAACGCGGTCAACGGCGCTGATCGCAACCGCATCGCGCTCGAACGGATGCTGCTGCGCAGCGACTTCGCCATCACCCGTTCGCACGGTGGTGGCGAAGAAGGCGAAGCGCCCGCGACCTATGCCTTCTGGGGACGCGCCTCTGAGACGCGCGTTGACGGTGCCGTGGATGGATTGAGCCTCGGCGGCGATGTCGTGACAGGTCTGTTTGGCGCGGACTATGCGAAGGAGAGCTGACCCTGAGGCCTGAAGGTGATGTCGGGCTGCGCACCGATATTGGCTGGCAGATGGCGGCCTTGGGCGCGCGTGACGAATTGCTGCGCATCCCGCTCATCGGCGAGTTCGCGCGCTCTCATAATTGACTTTCAGACGGTGCTGCGCGCACAGCAAAGTGGCGGCTACTTCGGCGGCTTTGAGTATGAGCCTGTAGGTGGCGTCGATGGCATTGATGATGTCAGCGAGCAAGTGGAGTTCGGTCTCGAAATCCAAGCGGACTTTTGATTTTGATCGTTGCCGTGCGCCCGTCTGTCATGCACGCGCAGGTACTCGGCGATGTTCCCTGCGAAGCGGCAGTCAATCAGTGAACACCCCCCAGTGCTCCGCGAACCGCCTTCTCCCCTTTGAGCGGTTGATCGAGGACACTATCGAGCCATATTTGACGAATATCGAATTGAACGAGGTCAAATGCTCAAAGGGGCGAGTGGAAGCGGATTTGTAGCCGCGAATTCCTACGGCGCAGGCTCCTAGAAGTCGCTACTATGCGCGCTGCAATAACCTTTGAAGAGAACCAGATGCGTTCACCAATTTGCGATCAACTCGACATTGAGTTCCCTTTGCTCGCATTTACTCACTGCCGCGATGTGGTCGTGGCTGTTTCCAAGGCAGGTGGCATGGGCGTGCTCGGCGCGGCTGGCTACTCGACCGATCAGCTTGAAATAGAACTTAACTGGATCGACGAGCATATTGACGGCAAGCCCTACGGTGTCGATTTGATCGCGCCGACATCAATGGCGGTCACGGACGATGCGGGCACTGAATCCCTAGCTGCCATGGTGCCGCAGGAGAATCGTCAGTTTGCTTTGGACGTGTTGAAGAAGTACGAAATCGACGGCTCGGATGTGTACGAGCACGCGCTCGGCTTAGGTCGCGGCTTCCTCAACGAGAAGCGTGCTGGTACAGTCATCGACGTTGCTTTCTCGCACCCGATCAAGCTCATCGCCAACGCCCTCGGCGTGCCTCCAACGTACATGATCGACATGGGCAAGCGGCATGGCGTTGCGACGGCGGCGCTTGTTGGCGCCAAGGAGCACGCGGTCAAGCAAGTGGCGGCTGGTGTGGATATGCTCATCGTCGCTGGCACGGAAGCCGGCGGGCATTGCGGCGATGTCTCGACCATGGTGCTGGTGCCTGAGGTCGTGAAGGCCGTTGACGGCTCGGGTGTGTCGATCCTCGCCGCCGGGGGCATCGTCACAGGCCGACAAATGGCGGCGTGCATGGCCATGGGCGCGCATGGCGCGTGGACAGCATCCATGTGGCTGACCACGATCGAGGCTGAAACGCCGATGCACATCAAGGAAAAGTACGTCGAGGCCACGTCGCGAGAAACTGTCCGATCAAAGGCTCGAACCGGTAAGTTCTCGCGTCAGCTTCGCTCGCCCTGGACAGACGCTTGGGAGTCCGAAGCGTCTCCCGGTTCGCTGCCGATGCCCTTGCAGTCCCTTGTTTCGGAGCCACCACTCTCAAAAGTCGCCAAGCTCGCCGAAGGCGGACATGAAGGCGCGCGGCAGCTTGCCACCTACTTTGTGGGGCAGGGCGTGGGTCTCATGGACAGCATTCAATCGACGCGCGATGTCATGCGCGAGTTCATGGAAGACTATGTGGAGGCGGTCGAGCGACTTGCCGGCGTCGTCGGCGATTCGCGCACTTGATTCCAATCGTGTCCGAGCAGTCTTCGCAACAGTCGTTCTCCTTCGTGCAGATGGAGCACGAAGTGCTCGCCTTCTGGGAAACGCGGCGCATTTTCGAGCGCAGCGTTGAGGCGACTTCCGGCAAGAAGCCGTATATCTTTTACGACGGACCGCCCTTTGCGACCGGCTTGCCGCACCACGGGCATCTCGTATGCTCGACGATCAAGGACATTATTCCGCGCTACTTCACGATGACAGGCCGGCACGTAAGCAGGCGCTGGGGCTGGGACTGCCACGGCCTGCCGATCGAGCATGAAATCGACAAGCGTCTGGGCTTGAGTGTCGGCGAAGCGGTCGAGAAGCTTGGCGTCAAGGGCTACAACGACGAGTGCCGCTCGATTGTGCAGCGATATGCGAGCGAATGGCGCAAAACTATCACGCGCTTGGGTCGCTGGGTCGATTTCGACGACGACTACAAGACCATGGAGCCTTGGTACATGGAGTCCGTTTGGTGGGCGTTCAAGCAGCTTTGGGACAAGGGTTATGTCTACGAAGGCGTCAAGGTCATGCCGGTGAGCACCGCGCTTGGCACGGTACTCGCGAACTTTGAGGCCAACCAGAATTATCGCGATGTCGAAGATCCGGCGATCACAGTGCTTTTTCCCATGATCGACTCCGACGAGCACTTGTCGGTGTGGACCACCACGCCGTGGACGCTGCCTTCCAATCTTGCCATTTGCGTGCGCGAGGATATGGAGTACGCCCTCGTCAAGGACAAGGCTAGCGGCAAGAAAATTTGGCTGGCGGCGTCGCGCACGGACGCCTACTCGAAGCGGCATGACCTAGAGCGTATTGCGACCTGCGCTGGCAGCGCGCTGGTTGGCAAGCGCTACGCGCCGATTTTTCCGTACTTTGCCGAAGAAGTTGAGCGTGGCGCGTTTCGCGTCGTCGCCGACGGCTATGTGACCGATAGCGAAGGCACGGGACTTGTGCATCAGGCGCCCGCATTCGGGGAAGACGACTTCCGGATCTGCAAGCGCGAAGGCATTGAGGCGTTTGTCTGTCCGGTATCGATGCAGGGTGAGTTCACCGAGGAAGTGACCGACTTCGCCGGTCAGCACGTGAAGGACGCCGACCGCGAGATCATGGCGTATCTAAAGACGAGCGGGGCGCTTTTTGAGCGCGCGACATTGCGTCACGCCTATCCGTTCTGCTATCGCTCGGAAACGCCACTGATCTACCGCGCCATCCCGTCCTGGTACGTGCGGGTGACCGATTTTCGGGACGATCTCGTCAAAGTCAATAATTCTGTGCGCTGGGTGCCGGGGCATATCAAGGAAGGGCGCTTCGGCAATTGGCTGCGTGACGCCGCGGACTGGGCGGTTTCGCGCAATCGCGTCTGGGGCACGCCGCTGCCGATCTGGCGGAATGATGTCAACGCCGCGACGCGCTGCGTGGGATCAATCGATGAGCTCGCTGAACTCACAGGCGTGCGCGTCACGGACCTGCATCGCGAACATGTGGATCCGCTGACGTTTGAGATTGAAGGTGAGGCGGGCACCTATCGGCGCGTCTCCGAGGTGCTCGACTGCTGGTTTGAGTCAGGCTCCATGCCATACGCGCAGCTCCACTATCCCTTTGAGAACAAACCGGTATTTCGTTCCGGGTTTCCAGCGGAGTTCATTGCCGAAGGGCTTGATCAGACTCGTGGCTGGTTTTATACGCTCATGGTGCTGAGCACGGCGATCTTTGAGAAGCCGGCCTTCCGCAACGTGGTGGTCAATGGGCTGGTGCTCGCCAAGGACGGCGCGAAGATGTCCAAAAGCAAAGAGAACTTCACGCCGCCCGATAGCCTGATGGAGACCTACGGAGCCGATGCGCTTCGCCTCTATCTCATCAATTCACCGCTGGTGCGCGGCGAAGAGCAGCGTTTTGAAGACGACGGCGTGCGCGAGATGGTGAGGCGCGCGCTGCTGCCTTGGTACAACGCCTTTTCGTTTCTTGAGACCTACGCAAACATCGACGGTTGGTCGCCGGAGAAAGGCCTGCATCTCGGCGAAAATCCTCTGGACAGATGGATTCTCTCGCGCTTGCAAACGCTCAAGCGCTCGATTGCCGAGGAGATGGCGCGCTACCGACTCTATTCGGTGGTGCCGAGTCTCTTTGAGTTTATTGGCGACCTGACCAACTGGTACATTCGCCTGAACCGCTCGCGATTTTGGGCGAGCGAGACGGGCGTCGATAAGATCGCCGCCTTCAGCACGCTGTACACGGCGCTGTCCGAGATCGGCCTCGCCATGGCACCTTTTGCACCGTTTCTCTCGGAGCACTTGTATCGACGCCTCGCCGCGCTTGGCGGCGTTCAGCCCGAGCCTGAAAGCGTGCACCTCTGCGCCTACCCGGAAGCCGATCAGGCGCTCGTTGATGCGGCGCTCGAAGCGGCTGTGGCACGCATGCGTCAAGTGATCCTGCTGGGCCGGCGAGAGCGCGAGCAGAAGGCAATCAGCCTGCGCACGCCGCTTCGGGAAGTGCGCATTGTGCATAGCGATCAAGCGCTGCTTGATGACATCGCCACGCTTGAGCCGTATATCGCCGCTGAACTCAACGTCAAAACGGTGGCCTACGACACCGATGAAGGTGCGTATGTCGGACTCAAAGCAAAGCCTAATTTCGCATTGCTCGGGTCTCGCCTTGGCAAGCGCGTTGGTGAGCTGGCGCGTGAACTGAAGCAACTGCCGCGCGAGACGCTCGCAGACTTTGAATCAACCGGCGAGATTGAACTTCTTGGAGAGGCCTTCAGCGGCGAGGAGATTCAAGTGTTTCGTGACCCGGTGCCGGGTACGGGGGCCCACACCAACCGCTTGATTACCCTCGTGCTCGATTGCGCACTCGACGATGAGTTGCGGATGGAAGGCAAGGCGCGAGAGATCGTCAATCGGGTTCAGCGGGCGCGCAAAGCGCAAGGACTGGCAGTCAGCGACCGTATCAAGATCACCTATCAAGGCGATTCGGTCTTGACGACGTGTTTAAAGCAATTCAAAGACTACATCGCCGGGGAGACCCTCGCCAAAGAGATTTGCCGAGGCAAGGTCGCAGACGGCGCGACTCGTGCGGATATTGACGGCGCGAGCTTGGCGTTCGTGATTGAGCGCGATTGAAAATTACGCTCTGCCGAACTTTACTACCGCTATCGCCAGTCAAACCGCACATGCACATGCTCAATTTGGCGCATGATGATGGCCGGCACGGGTTCCGGCGGA
>JAPOTJ010000082.1 GCA_026709225.1 Gammaproteobacteria bacterium
AGCTGCTCGTAGTCCATCTGAATCGGCTCGACGAGCCGTGTGCGATCAAGACTGTCGTTGAGGCGCACGAGGTCGCTTGACGACAGGCTGCCGGCGAGATATTTCAGATCGACAAGACTTTTGATGTATTGATACTTGGCGGCGGCTTGCCGCAGGCGTTCGAGCAGCACTTGGCTTTCCACGATCAGGACATCGACGGAGGTGCGCGTGCCGACCTCGTAGCCGGTCTGCGTTGCTCGCAGCGCGGCCTCCCGCGAGGCGACAGCCTTGTTGGAGGCATAGACGCGGCTCACAGCCGTCAGCACCGCTCGATACTGATTGCGGGCATCTCGCGTCGCGTGCAGACGACGTTCGCGGAGCGTTTCTTCGGCGGCCACAAGCACATGCCGAGCCTCGCGCGTCCGCCCGAACATGGCGCCGCCTTGCACGATTGGCAAGCTGATGGTGACGCCGAGCACTTCGTTGTCGATGGTGTCCCCAAAGAACGAGCGTCCGCCGGTGACCGCCTTTGAGCGGCGCCAAGCGCTTTCAACGATTGGTAGCCGTGCTGTCTGCTGTACACGTAGCTGACTCTTGGCTTCATTCACCGTCTCTGCTGCGCTGCGAATGGCATAATTTGACTCAAGCACGGCATCGACCCAAGTGTTTTCGTCGAGCGGACTTGGCGGCACCACCTCGAAGTCCGAGAGAAGCGGTGCAAGCCCTTCGTAGTTCCTGCCAGTCAATGTCACGAGCATCTCGAAGACGGCGTCATGCAGCGCGCTCGCTTCGAGCAGGCGCACATACGAAGAATCCTCGACCGCAATGGTTTCGAGCACATCGGTAATCGGTGCTAAACCGACATCGAATCGCTGCTGCATCTGCTCGCGCTGCCTGGAGACCGACGCATATTCGGATTCGACCGACTGCAAGGCGTCCTGCGCTTCGAGCACATCGAGATAGGCGTGCAGGACTCGCCGCACCAAGTCCTGCTCGGCTTCGGCGTACTCGACTTCGGCACGGTTGCTGCTCGCCTTCGCGGTCTTCAGGGTAAACCAGTTTGGCGCATTGAAAACGCTCCACCCAATGCGCGTTTCCCAATACTTGTCGTCAAACGATTCGTCGTCGGCCGGTCCGGTCACGAGACCGCCCATCTCATCGAAATCAAAGGTGAGGCTGCCGGGAAAGCTGCGGTCGATCCATTCCTTGGAATAATTGAAGCCGAGGGAGGGCAGCATGGGTGCGCGCGCTTGCACCACGCGGGCGCGCACGGCTTCGAGATTCGCCCTCGCGCGCGCCATTGCGGGGTCTTCGGCAAGCGCATCGCCGTAGACTTTATTGAGATCGACTCCCCACGCGGCAGGCGCTGTCAGGCAGGCGAGAAAAGCAAGAATGCAGGCGGGGATTCGCATATTGGATTCGGCGGAATCGTTGTCATTTCAAGCGAAGGATGATAGCAGAAACGACCTTAACCGCTTGTCGCCGGCGCGGTGCCGCTTTGAGCTTGGGTTTACGTCTTGCGTTTCCCTGTGGTTAGATGCGTCCCTTGCTTTGAAGAATGCTGTTTGCAGACCCGATGCCCTCCGCTGGCCATGCAAAGTTCGATCTTGCGGCGCTCATCGCCGAGTGCGATGCCAACTACCTGCGAATTCGAAGGCTGTTTCCCGACCTCGAATCGTGCAGCGAGTGGCATCTTGCGCTGCCTGTCGGCGATCAAGAGTTCAGCGTGGCGTGCACGGTGGAAGCGCGTGACAGGTACACGTGCCTGCTGCGCATCGCGCAGCCGAGCTTCTTTCCTCAGTCGGACTTCTGCCAGTTCGGCGCGCCGAATCTTCTCGTGCGCATCTATCTCGACACCAATTCCGCCGAAGTCGTCGAAATGCAGCGTGAGCGCGCCTTCAGACCTTGGACGAAGCCGCAATCGCGCTCAGGTCAAGCGGCGTTTGAAAAGCTCCATGTCAACCGTTTTCTTGGCGAGTACTTGGACTTCTGCATGCACCACGGCGCGCTTGCCGAAAAATCGATCTCGCTCGAATGACCGGCGCAAGAACGGCTTGGATGCCTGCATCGAGCGATAGCACTTGACATCGAACATCGCAGCGAATGTCGAGGGAGGCCGGCGGGTTCCGGCCTCGACAAAAGTCTATTTCGGCGTCGGCGGCGCCGCCGAAGGCGCGCTCAACTGGGTGGTCGCGGCGGCCACGTTCCTTGTCTACACAGTCGTATTTGGACTGCCGGGCACGCTCGCAGGTCTCGCGACATCCATTCCTATCATCCTCGACGGCATCACCGACCCGTTGATCGGGCATTTGTCGGACCGCTGGCGCAGTCGATTGGGGCGGCGCCATCCATTCATCTACCTCGCATCCATTCCGGTAGGGCTATTCGCCTTCGCCATCTACCTGCCGCCTTCATCGCTCATTCTGCCGTCGCCCGAATCTCTCGTCATTCTCGGCTACGAAGCGAAAATCAATCAGTGGCTGCTCGCCCTGTGGCTGCTTGTCACCTCAAGTCTGCTCAAGGTCTTTCTGACGTTCTACACCCTGCCCCATCTCGCGCTCGGCGCAGAGCTTTCGACGAGCTACGTGGAGCGCACGCGCATCTTCCGCTACAACACCTTCTTCTCGTATACCGGCGGCGCGATTTTGTCGCTGTGCTTCTACAACCTCGTCATTCCGGGCGGCGCACAATTTGGCGTGGATACGTCCTGGTTTGCGCTCGGCCTGGGCATCTTCTCGGCAGTCGCCATTTTCCTCACTGCGCATCTCACGCGAGACCAAATCCCACACCTTTCACAACCTCCTGATGATCAGCCGGTCTTCTCCTTTCGCACTTTTGTCAAAGAGTCCTTGAGCGTCTTTCAGAATCGCAACTATCGGATGCTGTTCTTCGGACTGTTCGCCTTGAGCGCGACGCTCGGCATACGCGAGACGCTTGGCGCGCACATGGGCCTCTACTTCTGGGAGCTTGAGCCAGCGTGGCTCGGCCTCTTTCCGCTGCCAGCCATCGCCGCCTACATCCTCTGCATGTCCATCGTCGCGAAGCTCAATGAGCGCTTCGAGAAGGGCAGCATGATGGGTGTCGTGATCAGCCTCGCGGTGTTTGCCGCGGCATTTCCGATCTTGGCGCGCTTCGCCGGCTATTTTCCGGCGAATGGAAGCTTGGAGCTGTTCGCGACGCTGTGCTTCTTCGTCGCACTGTTCTATGGTAGCGCGTCCATTCTCACGGCCACCGTCTTCTCAGCTATTGGCGATGTCGTCGATGAACACGAGCTTGAAACCGGCCGGCGACAAGAAGGCGTGTTCTACGCCGTGCGCACCCTCTTCTCCAAGGTTTCCATAGGCTTCGGTCATCTGCTCGCCGGCATTGCCATCGACATCATCGAGTTTCCGGCAAATCCTGTCGCAGGGGAGATCGACCCGCAGATCATTTTTGAGCTTGGACTCTTTGAAGGCGTCATCGCGACTATTCCGGCCTACTTTGCCATCTACTTCTATAGCCGCTACAAGATCGACCGCAAGCGCCACGCCGAGATCAGGCGCGGCTTAGCCGAGCGCGCAGCCTCCTAGCGCTATTGCACACAGCGAGCCATTGTGCGCGTATAATTCGCGTCCTCTTGACAAGGGTCCCCTTCGTCTAGTGGCCTAGGACTCTGGGTTTTCATCCCAGCAACAGGGGTTCGAGTCCCCTAGGGGACGCCATATGTACTTCAATGAACATTAGCGAACTCCGTAAATCATTGAAAGATAAGAAACTGTGTTCATCATTGTTCGTTCGACTTCTCCGTAGTTCACCATATAAAGTAGGCTAAATTCAAAGGCGAGGGTGAACTATCACAAGCGCCAGTCACGAAAGACGGAAGATGAACTCGCGGAGCAACGCGAGAGATGGAATCAGAATCAGCGCAATCGAACTGAAGAACAGAAGGTAAACAACCGTGAATGGCAGCGTCAGAGGCGATTACGGCGCACACCTGAAGAGATTGCGCGGGATAAGGAGCGAGACCGCATAAAGCATCTGAATCGCACAGAAGCGCAGAGAGAGCGTGATAAGCAACGTGCGAGAGATAGACGCGCTAACAGGACAGATGAAGAACGCGCTAAGGCAAATGCGTATTCGAGCAACTACAAGAAGAACTGGACTGCTGCACAGCGAGCAAAAGATAACGCGAGACAGAGGGCGAACAGAGCCAAGAAGAAGGCGGCATGATTTAATGTGGCGAGAAAATCCGTGCCAAACCACTGTTAACAGTCCAACCTAAAATGAGGCCATCGATCACATCTGTAGTTTCGATATTTGCTTTTATCGCAGTTGCAGCACTAGCTTCGGTGACTGTCAGTTCTGGCATTCGGTTACACCAGTGTCATAAGGAAGGTGTTCAACCGATAGGATGTCTACTAGCATCAAGCAATCCAAGACACGTGCCTTTAGCTTGGCTCCTAATACAATTTAGTTCGGATGTGGATCAAAGGATCAGGTTTTTTGAAGGCGTTGAACTCACACCTTTAGCTATAGCCATCAGCAGCAATAATAAGCAAGGCGTGAGGTGGTTGATCAGATCGGGCGCTGATGTGAATAAGATTGTGGGGGATACGGATAACGTCTCTCTAGAAGCAATAGACAAGATAATATCTATGGCCGAAGATGAATACGGAGAGGGATTTGGCGTTTATAAGAGAACACCTTTACATGTCGCAGCAGATCATGTTTCTTTAGATTTAGAAATAATGCGATTGCTTATAGAGAACGGAGCAAACATGGATGCCGCCAATAACAGGTTTCAAATTACACCTCTTACCGCCGCTCTTGCAATGGAGAAATCAACGAACGCAAAGATGCTGATCGAACACGGTGCCAATGTTAATCAAGCTTATTACATTGATGAAGAAACTCTAAAATTCTTTGAGAATGAGGGATTAGAGTTCAGCGATAGAACCAATCAGACATGCACACCTTTACATCTGGCCGTAACACTCGATTACGATCTTGTAGACAGGATGATCATGGCAGGTGCAGATGTGAATGCACCATGTACTGAATACAATTTCACACCTTTTGATTTCGCACCTGTTTCAGAAACTGATGACACATACAGCCTGATTGAATTACGATTGATCGAGGCAGGTGCAGTGATTGAAAATTACGACATGTAAATGAAATTTGAGAAAAAGGGATATGAAAACGACTTCATCCGAAGCGAATATTAATCCCTAGATTCAACTTGCTAGTGCAACGCTGGACGCGCGGGCTTCAGCAAGCACTCAAACGGGCTTCCGAGCAGTACTTCCCGAAGTCC
>JAPOTJ010000057.1 GCA_026709225.1 Gammaproteobacteria bacterium
TTGGCAATATGCCCGATATTCCCTGCGGACTGCGCCTTGCCCTCGGCGATTGTGCCCACTCTGAACCACACTTATTTATGGAGCACTAGGATGGCGGTTCAAGCCCCAAGGATCGCAATAATCGAGTTTCTGTCGACGGGAAATGCTCATCGTCACTCCCCCATTCCATTTGATCTGCTTCATGCCGACGAGATTGCCTGTCGCCTCGCTCAAGCGATTCCATCTGTCGCTCGTGCTTCAACGCGAGTTGGCGGTCTTGACGTTCCTTCCAATCACGTAGGTACAATCGCTCGTTGTAGCGCTGGCGAATCGAGAATGCAAATAAAAGTACAACGAGCACCACCAATACGCTGATGAGCAGAAGCATTTCCAAGGTGACGGTTTCTTGGAATTGACGAATGAAGCTAAGCGACATCACGATAGGCACGAGGGCCGACGCGAAGCCGCCGATGACTGCGAACATCCAATGAGAACTCTTGGCCCGCTTGGCCTCAGTAATGTCCTCATCGTCTTGATCTTTAGCTTGAAGAGAGAGCATCTGCATATTCTACGGTAGTTAACAGTCCACAGGGACAGGCACTTTTCACAACAGGGACAGGCGCTTTGGGCTAAGAGCGAAGTGCCTGTCCCTTTTTGGTCCTTTTGCGTCAACTGACAGTGTTTGACGTGCGCAATAACGCGAACTTCGGGTAGAGTTTTGGTCTTGCTCGGAAATGCCGATGGGCGATATAGACGACAGTCAAGAAAGTGTGGATTTGGCAACGGCCGCTCGGCTTACGGGGCTTTCGGTTCGTCAGATTCGACACTGGCGAAGCATGGGCGTTGTAGGCGATGGTGAGGCGTGCATCAGTTTCATCGATCTTCGCCTGCTGCGCAGCTTTGCCACGCTGCTAAAGCTCCGGTTGCCAGCAAGGCGACTCAATCGCGCTCTCGGAAGAATGAGCGTGCCATCTAACTCATTGACGACGGACGGCCAATACCTGCTCTATCGTCGCAACAGCCGCCTTTGGAATGCCGAGACGGGGCAAGGGCACATCGAATTCGAAGAGGCGACCGCACCCTCAAAGTCTGAGTCGCCAGTGATGCTCCGCGAAGATACAGGGCAGACGCAAAAGGCTCTCTCTGCTGAACAGTGGTACCAGCTCGGCGTGAAGCAGGAATACTCAGACATCAAGTCGTCTCAAAATGCTTATCTCAAGGCTATTCAATCTGATCCAGAGTACGTTGCGGCTCGCATCAATCTCGGACGTCTTCGGCAATTGCGAGGTCAGATTTCATCCGCGGTGCACCAGTACCGCGCGGTGATTCGTCTTGAGCCGCGAAACCTTGAAGCTTTTTACAACCTAGCGACCGTGTTTGATGACCTTGGGGAAAGGGAAGTAGCCATCAAGTACTACCAGATCGCCTCGCGCGGCGTGCCCGAGTCTCATCTTCATCTCGGGCGACTGCTTGAAGAACAGGGTCAATCTATGCGAGCCACATGGCACTTCAAGGCATGGGAAAAGCTGGCTGAAGCTGGCTGAAATCAAGTTCAGCGCGATGAGCTGGCAATGCCTTAGCTGGCGATTGCCCGACCCCGACGACGCCGGTTCGCGACCGAAGACGCGCGCATCAAGCTCCCCAGCCTGTATCCGGCAACATCGGTTTGATGGAGCACTACTGCACTTGGCGAACTGCGATCAGATCTCTATTGCCGATGCCCCTGGTGAGTCCCCAGCGCACGAAGCCAACGTACACCAAGGCGATGAGCGCTGCCATCCCTAATATCCATAGCGAGCTGTTGAGTGGCTGGTCTGTATATGTCCCCAATTGATAGCAGATTACCGCAAGCGAATAGGCGAGAGTGAGCGACCAAGCGACCGAAAATACGGCAAAAAAGCTTCCAAGTTCTCGAAATAAGGCACCGACTGTGGCAACGCAGGGGATGTACAGAAGAATAAACATGAGGTAGCAAAAGGCAGCGAGATCGGACGAAAAAGCGCGTCGAAGCTGTTCTACCGTGGTTGCCTGACCTACAAGCTCCATGCCTGCGGCAGACGCGTTGACTTGACCAAAGGCCAGCGGGTCCGCGGCGCTCTCCCCAAGTCCTAATAGATTTTCGGGAATCGTGCTTATGGCATTGCCAATAGTTGGCCAAAACTGAAATTCGCCGACTAGCGGCTCCGCCTCGGAATAGAGGGCGTCAAACGTTCCAACCACAACCTCCTTGGCGAACATGCCTGTGAACAAGCCGACTGCGGCGGGCCAGTTGTCCTCTTCCACGCCCATCGGCGCGAGTATCGGCGTGATGCGCTTGCCAATCTCGGACAGTACCGAGCTTTCAGTGTTCTCGTTACCGTAGCTGCCATCGGTTCCTAAGGAATTCAAGATGTTGAGCGCAACGACGACAATGACGATTGCTTTCCCGGCGCGCACTACGAAATCGCGCAACCGATGCCAGGCGACTCTCAGGACGTTGCCAAGTCTTGGTACGTGGTAGCTTGGCATTTCGAGCGTGAATCCGCTTGATACGGGCGCGACAAGGTGCGAACGCAGCAGTAATACGGTAATGACTGCAACGAGAATTCCAATCACATAAAGCAAGAAGACTATTTCCGCCGCGTAGCCACGGAAGAAAGCTGCCGCGAACAGCGCGTAGACCGTCAATCGCGCGCCACATGACATGTAAGGCGCCATCAGCGCGGAGAACACCCGCTCAGCATTACCCGGCAGCGCGCGGGTTGCCATCACCGCGGGCACGTTGCAGCCGAACCCGATGATAAGAGGCAGGAACGCATGACCCGGCAGCCCGGCTTTTCGCAGGAGTCGGTCCATCAAGAAGGCAGTGCGAGCCATATATCCCGAGCTCTCAAGCAGGGACAGGCACAGAAATAGAGTGCCGATGATCGGGATGAAGGTGCCGACAAGCTGAACTCCGCCGCCGACGCCGTCCGCGATGAACGTGGACAGCCAGTCTGGTGCGCCTGCGTGCAGCAGCAATGTCCGTGGCCCCTCGACGAAAAGTGCGGAGCCGACACCATCAAAGAAGTCGATAAACGCCCCGCCAACACCAATGGTGACGAGGAACATGAAATACACGACAGCCAGAAACAGCGGCAGACCGAGCACAGGGTTGAGTAAAAGTGCGTCCAATCGGTCTGTTAGTCGCCCGGCGTTGCGTCCACCGGACACGGCTTCTGCACAGATTTGTTCCACGTGTCGATAACGCTCGGAAGGTCCAAGTGTGGTCTTCGAGGCGTTGCGAAGATGCACCTCGGGATTGGCAGCTGCGCGGCCGACGGCCGCCTTGAGTTGAGCAATACCTTCGTAGCGGCTTGCCGATACGCTCACCACTTCGCAGTTGAGATATTGCTCAAGCGCGCCACAATCAATCCTGAGGCCATGCCGGCGAGCCAAATCGCTCATGTTGAGCGCGACCACCATTGGCAACCCGAAGTCGCGCAACTGAGTGGCGATATAGAGGCCGCGCGTGAGTGAGGTGGCATCGACAACGCAAATGACGGTGTCTGACTGACGGGAGGCGAGGAAATCGCTTGCGATTCGTTGATCGGCGGACATCATTGTTTGGCGCTCGGAGAAATCCGAAAGACCGGGCAGGTCTGTGACTTCACACGTCAAGGTGCCAACGCGAAATCGCCCTACTTTTTTGTCAACAGTGACGCCGGGCCAATTGCCGATGTGCTGTCGTGCGCCTGTCAGCACGTTGAACAAGGTTGACTTGCCGACATTGGGGTTGCCTGCAAGAGCGACGCGAATCATGGTTGTGCCTCTAGGATGAGCGCCGAAATTTCAGACTTTCGCAGCGCCACACGTGCGCCGCGAACTCGCAATTGGACCGGGTCGCCGAGTGGCGCTTTTCTGATGAACTCGACAAGTGCGCCCGGCGTGAACCCGAGGCTCTGGAGTCTTTTTGCGTACGGGCTGTCTTCGTCCACGAAACCGCGAACGCGAGCGAACTTTTGTTTCTCATCAAGCATATCTATCTGATTGACTGCGACTTATCGAGCACAGAAAGAAGTCTTTGTAGGCTCGCGAATTCAATGCCTTACGGTACTGAATTCATCAGGCACTTCCTTCTGCCCGCCCCTGCGGGCGGCTCTGCCGTGCATCTTTGCTCCTGCAAAGATGTCGGCGACACATCCATGTGCCGCTAGGAGTCTGCGCCGTAGGAAGTCGGTCAAGCGAAAATTCGATTCCGCCGTCCCTTTGAGCGGTCGATTGAGAATAATATCGAGACATATCTGACGAAATCGAATTGAACGAGGCCGAATGTTCAAAGGGGCGGGCGGAAGCGGATTTGCAACCATGAATTCCTGCGGCGCAGGCTCCTAGGGAAACTCTATTATTCAGGATCTCGCTTTGCATTCAAACAAGAACCATTCTCAATTGCAATAGAGACGGGCGAAGGGACAGGCACCGCTGAGGTGCCTGTCCCTTGATGCGCTGATGCCCGGCCCTCGAAATCATCGAGTCTTGTCGGAAAACGTAAGGACTTGTGAGATAGTGCGTTTGCCAAGCTTCAGCATCAGTAGACGGTCGAGGCCGAGAGCCACGCCCGAAGTCGGCGTAAGGCCAGAGCACAACGCTGCCTCGAGGCGAGTGTCGCACTCGACATGCGCGAGACCGCGAGCACGCCGGATTTCGTTGTTGCAGTTCACTCGCCGCCGAAATTCGTCGGCATCAAGCAGTTCTTGGCAGCCGTTGGCAAGCTCGATTCCGTCGATGATAAATTCAAAACGGTCAGCGACACCGTCATGCCCAATTGCAGCGAGCGAGGCGAGGGGCAGCGGGAAACCGTGTACTACGACGCGGCCGGACAAGTCGGACACGGCATGCTCATACAGGCAGTCGAGCGCATTGAACTGATCAGCGTGCGCGGCCACGCGCCGCGCTGCTTCGATCAGCGTGGATTCGTCGCATGTGCAGATATCCAAGCCATGCTTGTCTCGAATGAGACTCTCAAAGGATACTCGTTCTACTCGGCCGGGCTTGAGAAGCGTATCAATCAGCTTGGCTGTCAATTCAGTCATGTCGGAGGTGCTCGCGCCAGGCGCATACCACTCGATTATGGTGAATTCCGAGTTATGCAGGTGGCCGGTCTCTCCTCTTCGAAAAGCGAGGCAGATTTGATACACCGGCCTTGGCGTGTGCGCGAGTAGCCGCTTCATGTGGAACTCAGGAGACGTTTGCAGATAGCGTCGCGCTTCGCCGTCCGTCAAGGTATACGAATCGAGAAACGGGTCGCTCGCAGTATGGTTTGAGAGACTTGGGGTTTGTATTTCCAAGTATCCGCGGGCATCGAAAAACTTGCGTGCGTCCCTCAATATCGCGGCGCGCGCCTCAAGTGCATCTGCGCCGCACTCCGGCTGCCACCAGGACCGGCTCACCCCTTCGCCCTGCCGACGTATTCTCCGGTTCGAGTGTCGATTCGAAGCACTTCGCCTGCTTCAATGAAAAGTGGGACGCGAATGCTCGCGCCTGTTGACATGATGGCCGTCTTGCTGCCGCCGGTGGCCGTGTCCCCGCGCACGCCCGGGTCAGTTTGTACGACCTCAAGTTCGACGAAAATAGGCGGCGTGATCGAGATTGGACGTCCGTCCCAAAGCACCACTTGGCAGAGGTCTTCCTCGCGAATCCAGTACTTGGCGTCGCCGAGGGTCGCAGCATCTACTTCCACCTGTTCGTAAGAGCCATCGCTGAGCATGAAATGGTAGGTGTCTCCGTCAAAGTAGAGATACTGCATTGCAACTTCCCTCACATCCGCGGTGGGAAGTGACTCGCCGGACTTGAAGGTGCGCTCCCAAGTCCGCGAAGTGATCAAGTTCTTCAAGCGGACGCGAGTGAATGCCTGCCCCTTGCCCGGCTTTACAAACTCGGTTTCGACCATCGTGCAGGGGTCGCCATCGAGTAGCACCCTGAGACCCGGGCGGAATTCATTGGTGGAGATGTTCGGCATCGACAAAGTGTATCAGGCGAAGATTGAGAATGACGGGGGACAGGCGCCGCGAAACCAAAGGGACAGGCGCCGCCGAAGCGTGCTCTTGCTTCATTCCACTTCGAGGCGCCGAATCTTTTGATAGTTCTTGCTGACCTTGATGCCGCGGCGGGCACGCTCCCCTAGATGCTGAAGGAGCGCCTCACCACGAAGTCGGGTGTAGCTTCGCGCGGCATGCACCAGCAGCTTGCCGTCGCGGGGCAGCACCACAGGCGCAAGCAGGCGTTCGCCCTCGGCCAAAGCCTTGGCCGGAATCGCGATGAGCTTCACGCCCTTGCCTTTCGCCTGCGCTGGCACCTCTTCGAGATCGATGAGCAGCAGGTGTCCCGATGTGGTCGCAAGCGCCACCAAGGCGTTGACGCGCTTCTCAGCCGCGAGCACAAACGGCTTGAGCACGTCACCCTTGTTGGGGTTCAGGCCAGCTTTGCCTGCCGATTGTCGGCTCACGCAGTCGGCGAGCGTTGTCACAAAACCGCTCCCTGCGCTCGAAGCGCAGAGCAGCAAATCGGTCGGTGCGCCCATCGCAAGGCCGACAAAGTTGACGCCAGGTCTTGGTGCCAAGCGGCCGGTCAAAGGCTCGCCTTGGCCGCGGGCGGAAGCAAGGCTGTGTGGCGGCAGGGAATAGAAACGCCCAGCAGAGTCGATGAATACGAGAAGATCGGTGCTCGCGCCGCGCGCGGAGTCAAAGGGCCTGTCGCCTGTGCGGTAGGCGAGGCTAGTCGGGTCGAGTTCGTGCCCTTTGCCAGCGCGCACCCAGCCTTGCTCGGAGAGGATGACCGTAACGGGTTCTCGAACCAGCAAATCGTCAGCGCTGAAGCTTTTTGCTTCTTCCGCCTCAACAAACGGCGAACGCCGCGCATCTCCATACTTCTCGGCATCGGCGGCGATTTCCTTTTTGAGCAGCGTTTTGAACCGCCGAGGCGAATCGAGCACGGCCTGAATACCCGTCCATTCATCCATCAGCGCGTTCTTTTCTTGCTTGATTCTCTCTTCTTCAAGGCGAGCGAGCTGGCGAAGCCGCAGCTCAAGGACGGCATCCACCTGTTCCGTGGTGAGTTTGAATGCTTCGATCAATGCCCTCTTCGGATTGTCCGACGCTCGGATAATCGCGATCACTTGATCGAGATTGAGGAACACCAGCATGAAACCATCGAGAATGTGCATGCGTGACTGGATCACGTCGCTTCGATACTGAAGTCGCCGACGAACTGTGCTGCGACGATATTCAACCCACTCGCCGAGTAGCTCAGCGAGCCCAAAGACTTGCGGCCTGCCATCAAGTCCGAGCACGTTGAAGTTCAGCGTGTGACTCGCCTCGAGGTCGGTTTCAGCAAAAAGATGGCTCATAAGCCGTGCGGCATCGAAACGCTTGTTCTTGGGAACAATCACCAGCCGCGTCGGATGCTCATGATCCGATTCGTCGCGAATGTCGGCAATCATCGGCAGGTTCTTTTTCTCCATCTCCGCGCCGATGCGCTCCAGAATCTTGGAGGGCGATGCCTGCCAAGGCAAGGCTTCAATAATGATCTCGCCGGTTTTCCTATCTTGTTGCCATATTGCCCGCGACACAACCGTGCCACGGCCTTTCTCGTAGGCAGCGATAATCTGTTCGCGCGGCGTAATAATGCAGGCATCCGTCGGAAAGTCCGGACCGAGGCACATCTGCCCCGTCATAAGCTCGCGCGTGCTTGCAGTCGGATGATCGATCAGATGCACAACCGCATTCGCGAGTTCGCGAAGGTTGTGCGGCGGGATGCTTGTGGCCATGCCAACCGCGATGCCAGTGCCGCCGTTCGCGAGCACCAGCGGCAGGCGGGATGGCAGCGTTACTGGCTCCTCAAGCGTGCCGTCAAAATTTGGTGCGAAATCAACGGTGCCCTGCCCAAGCTCGGAAAGCAAGAGCTCCGAGAATTTGGACAGGCGCGCCTCGGTGTAGCGCATGGCAGCAAAGGATTTGGGATCATCGGGAGCGCCCCAGTTGCCCTGTCCTTCAATGAGCGGATAGCGAAACGAAAAAGGCTGTGCCATCAGCACCATTGCTTCGTAGCATGCGCTGTCACCATGCGGGTGGAACTTGCCGAGGACATCACCGACTGTCCGCGCCGACTTGGCGGGCTTGGCATTGGCGCCGAGACCGAGCTGACCCATGCCGTACACGAGTCTTCGCTGCACCGGCTTGAGGCCATCGCCCACCTTGGGCAGCGCCCGGTCGTTGATGACATACATTGAGTAGTCGAGATAGGCACGTTCGGTGAAGGTGGCGAGCGGCAGGCGCTCAAACCCGGCTTCACCGTCCGAAAGCAAGTCCGCCATCAGCTGCGCATCAAAGCAGGCGCGCCTGATGGCCTTGCGCTTCAAGCCACGCACGCCGGTCTGGCACGCGTTTGCGTGCGAGCATCATGTCCATTCGCTCGCGGGTGCGGGCATCGTCGTCGAGCTCTAGCATCAGCAGCCGCCGCGTTTGCGGATTCATGGTCGTTTCGCGCAGTTGCGGTGGATTCATCTCACCAAGGCCTTTGAAGCGCTGCACCATGATCTTGGCGTTCGCGCGGCGCTCTCGAATCTCCTCAAGGGCCGTCTCTTTTTCACCCTCATCAAGCACATAGCGAACATCCTTGCCCACGTCAATGCGATAGAGCGGCGGTTGGGCGATGAAAATATGACCTTTTCGAACGAGCTCCGGGAAGTGCTTCAGAAACAGGGCGCACAGCAAGGTTGCGATGTGAGCGCCGTCGGAATCGGCATCGGCGAGAATGCAGATACGCCCGTATCTCAGTCGCGACAGGTCACTTGACGCCGGCTCAACGCCGATTGCTTGAACGATGTCGGAGACTTCGCGAGAGTCAAGAATTTTTGAAGAACCTATGTCCCATGTGTTGAGAATCTTGCCTCGCAGCGGTAAGACCGCCTGAAAGTCGCGGCTGCGCGCCTGCTTCGCGGAACCGCCAGCCGAATCGCCTTCGACAAGAAATATCTCCGAGGAGTTTACATCCCTGCTCGCACAGTCCGCGAGTTTGCCTGGCAAAGCAGGGCCTTGCGAGACACGCTTGCGTTCGGTCTGCTGCGAGGCGCTAATCCGACGGCGGGCGTTGGAAAGCGTGAACTCGGCAAGGGCCTGTCCCATTCCGGCGTTGGCGTTGAGCCACAAGCTGAAGCCGTCCTTGGCGACACCGCTGACAAGCGCCGCGGCGCTCGGTGTGGACAGGCGCTCTTTAGTCTGTCCGCGAAAATCAGGGTCGCGGATTTTGACTGAGAGCAGGTAGCTCGCCTTGCCAAGCAAATCGTCGCCAACCAGCTTGACACCGCGTGGAATCAAGTTGCGGAACTCGCAGAACTCGCGCATGGCGTCAATCAGGCCGGCGCGCAGTCCATTGATGTGGGTGCCGCCGAGCGTTGTGGGCACGAGGTTGACGTAGCTCTGCGCGAATTGCGTTTCGGTGTTGGCTTGGAGCGCGAAAGTCACAGATTCGTCGCCCACCTCGGCACTATGAAAAAATGGCTCTGGCAACAGATTTGCGTCTTTATGTGGCGCAAGTTCGCGACTCAAATGCTCTATCACGCCATCTTCGTAGCACCACACTTCGGTAACCGCTTCGTCACCGCTGAGGTCGTGGAGCTCGACCTGCAGCCCGCTGCAGAGGACCGCCTTGGCTCGAAGTAGCTGCTTGAGTGCGGAAACGGACACGTCCGCATACTCAAAGTAGCTGGCATCTGGCTTGAATCTGACAAGCGTTCCCGTGTCCGTGCTGGCAATCCGTTCACTTGAACGTTGCAGGAAGGTCACCGGTTCGCCAGCTTCGAAGCGCATGGTCCAAAGCGCTGCATCGCGCTTGATGGCCACTTCGAGCCAAGTCGACAAGGCATTCACAACGGACACGCCCACACCATGTAGGCCTGCCGAGATGCCGTAGTTGCGATGGCTGAACTTTCCGCCAGCGTGCAAGCGCGTCATGATCAGTTCAACACCGGAAATGCCATGCTGCGGATGCTCATCAACGGGCATGCCACGGCCATCGTCAGCGACTTCTATCGCGCCGTCGTCGAGCAGCTTGACGACGACTTTGGAGGCATGACCGGCCATAGCTTCATCAATGCTGTTGTCGACGACCTCGGTGATCAAGTGGTTGGGACGTGTCGTATCGGTGTACATTCCGGGCCGCAGGCGTACGGGCTCGAGGCCTTCGAGCACCTCGATCGCGTCCGCCTGATAGGTGTCGCTTGACATTTCGTTAGTATTTCAGTCTGCTTCGGTCCAAGTCACTTGGAACGCCGGATACTCGATGTACTTGCGACTCGATGCTGCCGTCTGCATGGAGTCGAATAAGCCGATACCCTGCGGATCTAGTGTCGAGCGAGAACGTTGGGCTGCCCGGCAGAAACTGAAAACAGGTGGAAGGCGTGGCAAGAAGTCGCAGGTCGCCGTGGCGTGTGTCAATCGCTTGATGAACATGACCAAATACATAGCCGCGCACCCGCGGATCATCGCCGAGGCAGTCCAAGAGCGATTCACTGCCGCGTATGCGGTGCTCGTCTAGCCATGGCGTGCCGATCTCGACAGGCGCATGATGTCCGCCGACAAGGATGTGCGTGGTCTTGCCTGCGGCGAGATTCGACTTGAGGTGAGCGAGGTCGCTTGTCGTGAATTCGCCTTCCACTTTGCCTTCGGCGTGGGTGTCGGTGACCACCAGCGTAAACGCGCCAAGGTGGAGGTTCGATTGGTCGAGGCCCGCTTCGCACATCGTCTGAATCGAATCATGATTGCCGCACGCATAGCGGATCTCGCCATCAAAGGCGGTGCGCAGCCTGACATCGAGTTCAATGTAGGTTTCCGTATTGGCGTCGTGGGCGATATCTCCGGATACCAGAATCGCGTCTGGCGAGTGTCTGCGGAGTGCCTGTCCCATGACTGTCCACAGACTGGCTGTGGTGTCCACGCCGAGCAGACGCTCTTCTCCGCCTCGCGTTAAGTGCGTGTCGGTAATGTGTAGTAAATCAACGGCGGACACTATATGTTGGATTCGTATGTGTGGTGTGTCATTGCAGGCTCATAAATCATATCGCGTTCGCTGATCGCATGGGGGGGTGATATGGCATGGGCGAGAAGGCGGGTGGTTGGGGTGCCTGTCCCTTGCACTTGTTTGCGAGTGGTGGCAAGCGAGCCAAGCGATGCTGGACGAGTTGCTGGATTTTCTCGAACGGATTGACGCTCAGAATCTGTAGGATTGTGTGGAGGCTGGCCGGGATTCCGAGGCGCTTGCTGATGATCGCGCGCGATCAGGACATGGATCGAGACGGCGATCCATACCCGGATATTCACCGCGTTCTCCGACCTGCCAAAGAACGACTTGATCCTCAGATGCTGCTTGATCCACTTGAAGAAGCGCGCCATCCGCCACCGCGCCCGGTAGAGTTCGGCGATGGTCGGCGCGGGAAGGACGTAGTCGTTGGTGAGAAAGCCCAAGGTCTTGTTCCGTTCCCCGTCGACACGTCTTACGCGGCGCAGCTTGCCGGGATAGTCCTTCAATGACGTGGCGCCGTCCGGCCTGACAACCTGGTGGCAGATGACGCCGACGCCGTGCAGGTGCAGCGCACGGAGGCGGGAGAAGTCGAGGTAGGCAGGGTCCATGATGTGGAACGCGCCCGACTCTGGGACGAGCATGTCGAGGATGTTGACATCGTGGATCAGGTGCTGGGCGAACGCCGCGTGGATGCGCCAGTCCCCGGCATTGTTGGCGTTGGATTCGGAAATTTTGTGGTGTATGAGTGCGCGGCTATCGAATGGAAAATATGCGCCCAAGGGCTTGAGGCCCCGCGACACTTTTGCATCGAGGTCAACGAATGTCTCGATGCCCCCGATGCGTGAAGCAGTCAATCACTTCGGTGCTCATCCACCTGAAAGAGCTGTGTAGCCTCGCTGATTAGGAAATGCGCTTCGTCGCCGCGAATTTGCGCAATCACTTCAGGTGTTCTGATTCGTATCCAGAAGGCATCGAGCGCATCCTGGTCTTCAAACCAGAGCTCAGTCATCATATCAAAGCCAAGTGAAAGCGGCTCGGCGCCGCTCGCCGCGGAGCTGTCCACATAGCTGCGCCTGTATTCGGCGATCATGGGCAGCAGACTTTGCACGAGCGGCGCGTGCGTTGTCTCGTAGTGCTTTATGAAATCAGCGCGAGAAATCTCTGGTTTGGCGGTGATGAGGGCGACCAGCTTGAGCATGGCGGAGAACTCAAACGCATTGATGGAAGGGATTATAGTGATAGGTCAGCGGTGAGAGCGCGGTAAATGAGAACTTGGATCGTGGTCGTTGTGCTGTGCGCCATGCTCGCGGGGTGCGAGCGGCACACATCGGAGCGTGCGCAGCCTGCCGATATCGTCTTTACGGGCGGCACCATCTACACTGCGGACGATTCAAGGCAAATCGTCAGCGCATTGGCGGTGCGCGCAAATCGTATCGTGTACGCGGGTGACGATGCCGGCGTAGCCGAGATCATCGGCGAGCAGACGAGCGTGCATGCGCTTGAGGGTGCGATGGTGCTGCCAGGCTTGCACGATATGCACATTCACGCCCTGGCCATCGTTCCCCCGGATGGCTGCGATATCAACAGCGAACCCATGACCTTGGCCGAGATCGCGGAGTTTGTTGCTTCCTGCATCGAAGCAGAAGCGCTTGCCGACGGCGAGTGGCTCAGCGTCACCCAGTGGAGCTTCTCGAACGGCAATCAGCCTGACGACGCGCTGAAGACCATGCGACAAGCGCTTGATCTGGGTGCGCCGAACAATCCGGTGATGCTGTGGGGCAATGATGGTCATCACGGCGCAGCAAATTCGCTTGCGCTCGCGCAGGCGAAGAATGCCAATGGTGAAACGGTCGGCATCTCCGCGCTCACCCTTGACACAGACTTCGCGGAATATCGCGAGACCATTGGCGTTGATGAGAACGGCGAGCCGAACGGCGGCATCAATGAAACGGCGCGCGACCTGATTCAGCCCCTTGAAGCAGGCCTGTTTGGCAGCATTCCGGATGATGCGGTAGAGAAGGTGGGCGAAGTGCTTGCTTCGCGAGGCATCACATCGATCATGGATGCGGCCATGCCGCCATCTCAGCTTGCGCTCTTCAAGCCCTTCGCTGAACGTGGCGAACTCGGCTACAACCTCGCTGCCGCCTTGTTTCTGACGCCTTCGGACTATCTTGCCGACGATGGCAGTCTCGACACCGAGTCCATGATCAAGGTATTGGTTGCAACGCGCGACGAATACGAGTCTGTGCCGCAAATTCGCGCCGATTTTGGCAAGGTATTTGTTGATGGCGTTATTGAAGGCAATCCTTTCTCCGACCCGCCCACCCTACCCAACGCCGCTGTGCTTGAAGCCTATGAGCAGCCGTTGCTCGCCTACGACGCATCATCCGACACGCTCGAAATCCGCGGCTATGTGGATGCCGCGAGCAGGGCCTGCGAGGAGTCTTCACAGGCTGTGCCGGCGTTTCGAGCCGAGCACGGCTTCCACCCAAAGCAATGCCGGCAAAGCCGAGGTGTCCTCGAACACGACGAATATGTGATTCACGACTACATGCGCGCGCTCGATGCAGCCGGGTTCAAGATTCATGCGCACGTGATTGGCGACCGCGCATTGCGGGTGGCCTTGGATGGCTTTGAATCGCTTGAGTCTGCCGATGCCGCGCGCCACAGCCTTGCGCACATCCAGCTCGTTCATCCTGACGATTACCAACGAATTGGCAATCTCGGCGTGTCGCTTGCCTTTACCTATGCGTGGATCACAACCGATCTTCCCTACGACCTGACGGTCATTCCGTTTATTGATCAAGTCGAGGGGGTGCGAGACCTCTATCGAGAGGACGGCTACTATTTCCAGAACGCCTATCCGGTGGCGGCGCTTCAAGACGCCGGAGCTGTGCTGGTGGCTGGCAGCGATGCGCCAGTGGACACGCGAGACCCGCGCCCGTTCGTCAACATCGCGCAAGCCGTGACGCGCGCTGGCACAGATGGCTCAGTGCTGAATACGTCGCACGCCATCAGCATTCTCGATGTACTCGATGCCTACACGATCAATGGCGCTCGTCTCTTCGGCCACGCGCAGCAAACCGGCTCACTTGAGGTCGGCAAGCTCGCCGACCTCACGGTCGTTGACCGGGATTTGATTCACCTCGCCGAGACAGGTCGTGCGCACGAGATTTCTGAGGCGCGCGTTGTCAAGACAATGTTCGAGGGGCAATGGGTGTTCGAACTCTAAGAAGTCTTTTTTCGGGGTTGCGCATCTTTCAATAGCGCGTATAATGCGCCCCCTTCGCTGCAGGGTTCTTGATTGAACTGTGTGGCGCGTTCTTTAAGAAGAATAGTTTTTGTGTTTAAGCGGCCTGCCGCCGGTAGGCGCATTTGGCGCTTATCTCGCACGCGGGGTCTGTAGCTCAGCTTGGTTAGAGCGCACCCCTGATAAGGGTGAGGCCGGTGGTTCAAGTCCACCCAGACCCACCATTCATGTGATACATGACATGTGATAAATGACATATGTAGATGACATGCAGATGTCCTTCACAGAATATCGGGGCCGTAGCTCAGCTGGGAGAGCGCCTGCCTTGCACGCAGGAGGTCAGGAGTTCGATCCTCCTCGGCTCCACCAATTGTCGCTTAAACAAGACCTGTCCGATTCAAAGCTGGCAGGTACAACAGATTAGTGATTCGCGCGGCCCGATTGGTCGCCCGATCAACGCTCTTTAACAAGTGAAAGGCAAGAAATCCCCCGGCCCGGAGCTGGGGGTCGCGCAATCCAACCCGAGGCAATTGCTTTGATTGCTTTGCAGGATTGTGTGGATGCGTCAAGGTATATGTATAAACAAATCAGGCGAATCGTTTGCGCCTACCTTTCATTCTCGGATCGGTGGGACCCAAGCGATCATCGTATGGTTGATCCATATGCCCGGCATGTTTTCCGTTCGGAAGATGCGTCGGGTTATATGGTCAAGCAATGAAGCGCACTTGGTGGATGCCTTGGCAACTAGAGGCGATGAAGGACGTCGTAGCCTGCGAAAAGCTTCGGGGAGTCGGCTAGCAGACTTTGATCCGGAGATGTCCGAATGGGGAAACCCACCCGACTTGTCGGGTATCCTCACCTGAATACATAGGGTGTGGAAGCAAACCCGGGGAACTGAAATATCTAAGTACCCGGAGGAAAAGAAATCAATCGAGATTTCCTTAGTAGCGACGAGCGAACGGGAATCAGCCCTTAAGCAGGTTGGAACATATTAATGTTGAAGTTAGCAGAAGTGTCTGGAAAGGCACACCATAGCGGGTGATAGTCCCGTATGCGAAAACTGCCAATCAGTGAAATCGAGTAGGGCGGGACACGTGAAATCCTGTCTGAACAGCATCGCGCTTCGGCGCGGTGCGAGGGGGGACCATCCTCCAAGGCTAAATACTCCTAGTTGACCGATAGCGAACCAGTACCGTGAGGGAAAGGCGAAAAGAACCCCGGAAGGGGAGTGAAATAGAACCTGAAACCGGGTGCGTACAAGCAGTGGGAGCCCTTGATGTCCCGTTTGTTTCTTCGGAAACACCTTTGGGACGAATAAGGGTGACTGCGTACCTTTTGTATAATGGGTCAGCGAGTTGCTGTTAGTGGCAAGGTTAACCGTGTAGGGGAGCCGTAGGGAAACCGAGTCTTAATAGGGCGAATGAGTCGCTAGGAGCAGACCCGAAACCGGGCGAGCTAGCCATGGCCAGGGTGAAGGTTCGGTAACACGAACTGGAGGCCCGAACCCACCTATGTTGAAAAATGGGGGGATGAGCTGTGGCTCGGAGTGAAAGGCTAATCAAGCCCGGAGATAGCTGGTTCTCCTCGAAAACTATTTAGGTAGTGCCTCTTGTATCACCGCCGGGGGTAGAGCACTGTTTGGGCTAGGGGGTCATCTCGACTTACCAAACCCATGCAAACTCCGAATACCGGTGAGTGCAGCAAGGGAGACAGACGGTGGGTGCTAAGGTCCATCGTCGAAAGGGAAACAGCCCAGACCGCCAGCTAAGGTCCCAAAGTGATAGTTAAGTGGGAAACGATGTGGGAAGGCACAAACAGCCAGGAGGTTGGCTTAGAAGCAGCCACCCTTTAAAGAAAGCGTAATAGCTCACTGGTCGAGTCGGCCTGCGCGGAAGATGTAACGGGGCTCAAACTATCCACCGAAGCTGCGGGTTCGTGAACACCTTCGGGTGTTCATGGGCGGTAGAGGAGCGTTCTGTAAGCCGTTGAAGGCGAGCCGTGAGGCTTGCTGGAGGTATCAGAAGTGAGAATGCTGACATGAGTAACGATAAAGGGAGTGAAAATCTCCCTCGCCGAAAGACTAAGGGTTCCTGCGCCACGCTCATCGGCGCAGGGTGAGTCGGCCCCTAAGGTGAGGCCGAAAGGCGTAGCCGATGGGAAACGGGTCAAAATTCCCGTACCAATGATGACTGCGATGGAGTGACGGAGAAGGCTAGGTCATGCCTGGCGATGGTCGTCCAGGTCCAAGCATGTAGGCTGGGTTCTTAGGAAAATCCGGGAGCCTTTCAAGGCCGAGATGTGATGGCGAACTCCTCCTATGTGGGGAGGAAGTGGCTGATGCCATGCTTCCAGGAAAAACTTCTAAGCTTTAAGGTCATCATTGACCGTACCGCAAACCGACACAGGTAGTCAGGTAGAGAATACTAAGGCGCTTGAGAGAACTCGGGTGAAGGAACTAGGCAAAATAGCACCGTAACTTCGGGAGAAGGTGCGCCCCCATTAGGTGAAGACACTTGCTGTCCGAGCCGAAGGGGGCCGCAGATACCAGGTGGCTGCGACTGTTTACTAAAAACACAGCACTCTGCAAACTCGCAAGAGGACGTATAGGGTGTGACGCCTGCCCGGTGCCGGAAGATTAAGTGATCAGGTTAGCCTTCGGGCGAAGCTTGTGACCGAAGTCCTGGTAAACGGCGGCCGTAACTATGAGCTAAACTCTGACCATTGTAGTTACGTAAATAAACTTGGCTATATGCTGGAATATCCGGTGTATCTGGTGGTACTCGTTTGACATCTCATTTGACAATGACGTTCAAACAGTGACAATCCATCCAGTGCGGACAATCAGCAGGAAAGGTTCCTGTCATGGCTTCGAAAGATCAACACAAGATTCCTGACCGAATCGGTTATTACCTCGCGGGGTTTGCCGACGGTGAAGGAAGCTTCAGCCTCTCTTTTCGTAAGCGCAAAGATTATTCACAGCCGTGGAAAATCTCCCTGTGTTTCAACGTCTCCCAGCGTGACAAAGTCATTTTGGCTTTGTTCAAGAGGCATTTGAAGTGCGGAACGCTGCGCTCCAGAAAAGACGGTGTTTGGTATTACGAAGTCAACAATCATCGAGCGATTTGCGAGAATGTGATCCCATTCTTTAATCAGTTCGGATTCTTGTCGGCTAAGAAAAAGCGCGATTTTGCGAAATTCAAGCAGGTCGCGGCGCTTATTAGCGAGGGAGCACATCTGACTGAAGACGGAATTAGACGGATTCTTGAGATTCGCAGTGACATGAACGATGGCGGTGCGCGAAGACGTAAGTACTCGGACACCGAAATCGTCCAAGTATTGCTTCAAAGCAATGTGACGGGAAAATCCTCAGAGACTACACGCCAAGCCGCTTCATTGAACTCATGCAAGTGATGCAATGGCGCGGATGATATAGTCCGAACTCTGTGGCGACATAGAGAGCCAGACGGAAACGATCTGGCCGGTTCGACAACTTTTCGAACTAGTAACAAACTTGAACGGTCCTAAGGTAAAGGTTTATTCGTTGCCTTAGTAAAATCTGGCTATATGCTGGGAACTCCGAGTATCCGTCGGTACTTGCTTCTGCAAGTGACAATCCGGCGGTGCGGACAATCAGCAGGAAAGACCGGCAAATCAATGCTTTGCGAACTTATGCATAGCAGAGACTTGACGGAATCCTCAGAGACTACACGCCAGACCGCAAATCTCGTGAAGATGAGCGGAAGATATAGTCCGAACTATGTGGCGACACGTAGAGCAGTCCACGAAAGTGGCTGCCGCCTCAATTTTTCGCCAGTAATGGCGATGATGCTTTGAGGTCTGGTCGCATGCTCATGCGACCCAAGTAACAGCACGAGCGAAATTCCTTGTCGGGTAAGTTCCGACCTGCACGAATGGCGTAACGATGGCCACACTGTCTCCACCCGAGACTCAGTGAAATTGAATTCGCGGTCAAGATGCCGTGTACCCGCGGCTAGACGAGAAGACCCCGTGAACCTTTACTACAGCTTCACACTGAACTTTGATCTATCTTGTGTAGGATAGGTGGGAGGCTTTGAAGCCTGGGCGCCAGCCCGGGTGGAGCCATCCTTGAAATACCACCCTGGTTAGGTTGGAGTTCTAACTCAGGCCCGTTATCCGGGTCGAGGACCGTGTGTGGTGGGTAGTTTGACTGGGGCGGTCTCCTCCTAAAGAGTAACGGAGGAGCGCGATGGTGCGCTCAGCATGGTCGGAAATCATGCAATGCGTGTAAAGGCAAAAGCGCGCCTGACTGCGAGACCGACGGGTCGAGCAGGGTCGAAAGACGGTCTTAGTGATCCGGTGGTTCTGTATGGAAGGGCCATCGCTCAACGGATAAAAGGTACTCCGGGGATAACAGGCTGATACCGCCCAAGAGTTCACATCGACGGCGGTGTTTGGCACCTCGATGTCGGCTCATCACATCCTGGGGCTGAAGCAGGTCCCAAGGGTATGGCTGTTCGCCATTTAAAGTGGTACGCGAGCTGGGTTTAGAACGTCGTGAGACAGTTCGGTCCCTATCTGCCGTGGGCGTTTGAGATTTGAGAGGAGCTGCTCCTAGTACGAGAGGGCCGGAGTGGACGAACCTCTGGTGTTCCGGTTGTCACGCCAGTGGCACCGCCGGGTAGCTATGTTCGGACGGGATAACCGCTGAAAGCATCTAAGCGGGAAGCCCCCCTCAAGATGAGATCTCACCGAATCTTCGGATTCATGAAGGGCCCTTGTAGACGACAAGGTTGATAGGCGGGATGTGTAAGCGCCGCGAGGCGTTCAGCTAACCCGTACTAATTGCCCGTTTGGCTTGGCCATATAACTCGACGCATCTTTTTCTTGCCTTTCACTTCCCTTTTTGCCTGACGACCATAGCGGGCTGGTCCCACCTGATCCCATTCCGAACTCAGAAGTGAAACGGCCCTGCGCCGATGGTAGTGTGGGGTTTCCCCATGTGAGAGTAGGACATCGTCAGGCATTTTATTTCAGAGAAGCCCGGTTTCTTCCCGCCAAGAAGCTGGGCTTTTTCTTTATGTGCATAATGTCTATTTAGGGGTGAAATATGCCTGATACAGTGGTGTTGGAGGCCGCAATGCTCGATGTCAAACCCACGCTTGGAGATCACACTGTCGGCTTTAGGCAGTCGGTGCAGTATCAGCAATGGCGAGCGCTACTGCATCACTTTTGCGACTCGTTCCCATCGCTAGAGCATTTCGTTGAAGTGTTGCAGCCTTCTCACCACACCGAAACGCCATGAGCACGGAAGCACTCGTCGAGTTTTTCGATCGCCTCGTGGCTGAAGGCATCGCAAATATTGGTGAGCTTGATCGCGAGCACCTATTGACGATCGGTGTTGCAATTGATGGCGACACTGCTCGACTCGACCCGAGCACGGAAGTGCTTGACGAAACGCGTATTCTCAGCCTGCTCGACGAGGAAGCCAAGGCATGGCTTGCTTCGATTGTCATCAAGCCCGCGACCGGTTCGACGAATAGCGACCTCATGCAATCCGAGGCGCCCTCAATCGACGGGCGTGTCATTCTTGCCGAAACACAGCTCTTGGGTCGTGGGCGGCGTGGCCGCACATGGATGAGTCCCTTCGCGCGCAATATCGCGCTCACAATGGGATGTGGCGTGCAGCGCTCCGGGCACGACCTCGGTGGCTTAAGTCTTGTGGTCGGCTATGCCGTCCTCGAGGCGTTGGAGGCGCTTGGCGTTGAAGACCTTGCGCTCAAATGGCCGAACGATGTGCTCTATCAAGGTCGCAAGCTCTGCGGCGTGCTCATTGAGATGGCCCACTCATCGCATCATTCGCCGCAGGCTGTCATCGGCATCGGCATCAACCATAGCGGCGCACAGCTTGTGCGCGCGCAAGTTGATCAAGGACTAGCTGAACTTGTTGAATCCAAAAATCCACCGACGCGCAACGAGACCGCAGCAGCCGTGATTTCCGGTGTGCGCAAGCAGGTTGATCGATTTAACGCGCACGGATTTGAGGCGTTCCGGCCAGAGTGGGATGCGAGGCACTACTTTTCCGGGCGCCAAGTTCGCGTCGCCGGTGCGGGGAAGGCGGTGATCGGACGAGTGCTCGGCGTGTCACCGTTCGGGGAGCTGCACCTTTCGACCCCGCACGGCCAAGAGTTCTTGAGTGGCGGCGAGATTTCCATGCGCGATCTGCATGCCCATGACTGACACGCTGACACCAGAGGCGCGGAGCGCGCTCATGAGTCGAATCCGCGGCAAGGACACGGTGCCCGAGCTCTACGTTCGTCGCCTTGTGCATGCGATGGGCTATCGCTATCGCTTGCATCGGCGCGATCTGCCCGGTACGCCCGATTTGGTTTTTGCAGGACGCAGGAAAGTTATCTTCATGCATGGCTGCTTCTGGCATTTGCATGATGACCCAAACTGCAAGCTCGCCCGGATGCCAAGCTCCAATCAAGACTACTGGAAACCCAAGCTCGAACGAAACCGAGCGCGCGACCGGGAGAATCAAAGGAAGCTCGAAGCGCTTGGCTGGCAAGTTCTCGTTATCTGGGAGTGCCAGACTCGGCAAAAGGACCCTGAGCCTTTGCGTCGCCAGGTCAGCGTCTTTCTCGAATCTCCGTCTACCCCGTAGCCCGGTAGCCGAGCGCTTCGGAAAGATGCGATGCGGCGATGTCGTCTGCGCCCTGCAAATCCGCGATCGTTCTCGCCACCTTGAGGGTTTTGTGGCAGGCGCGGGCGGATAGTTCGAGTTTCTCTGCTGCCTTGGTGAAGAATCGTGTGTCATCCGCTGCCAACGCACAGTCACGTAAGACTTCCTTATTTGTGAGGTCTCGGTTCAGCTTGCCAGCGCGGGCTCGCTGCCGGCGGGCAGCTTGTGAGATGAGCGCCTTGACGGCATCGTCATCGTGCGCCGGCGGCATCGAAGACTGATCGAAGAGCTCGGATGGCGGGACGCGCTCGACGCGCACATAGATATCGATGCGATCCATCAGCGGGCCGGAGATGCGGTTGCGATAGCGCGCCTTCTCACCCGGCGTACATCGGCAGGCATGGTCATTTTGGCAATCACGACCTGCCGGGCAAGGGTTCATGGCTGCGACCAATTGCACTTCGGCTGGATAGCGCACCGAGCCGTGCGCGCGCGCAATCTCAACTTCCCTGCTCTCAAGCGGCTCGCGCAAAGCTTCAAGCACCGAGCGGCTGAACTCCGGCAGTTCATCCAAGAACAGAACACCCTTGTGCGCGAGCGAAATTTCCCCTGGTCGAATCGGCTTCCCGCCGCCGATGATCGCCACCGCGCTCGATGTGTGGTGCGGACTGCGAAACGGAGGTTCATCGAGAAGGTCAGTCACGTGCCTGCTGCCCGCGACCGAGTGGATTTGCACCGACTCAAGCGCATCGGCGCGTCGCGGCGAGGGTTTCAGCCCGATCAGGCGCTTGGCAAGCATGGTCTTGCCTGTGCCCGGTGGCCCTTCCATTAATAGATGATGTCCGCCCGCTGCCGCGATGATGAGCGCGCGCTTGGCGAACGCCTGCCCGCGTACATCTTGCAGGGTGAGGGCTTTTTTTGAATCCGCACTCTTTTGGTGCGCGAGCGGCGCGCTCGGCTGATGCTCGTTGGAGGTGTCAGTTTGAGTGACCTGTCCTAGCAGTAATTCCCGGATGTTCATAATCTGGCGCACTCCGTGGACTCGTTTCGCACCGCATAGCTGCGCTTCTTGAAGGTTATCCATGGGAACGACGAGTTGCCGCGTTTCAGGCAAGGCAATCGCCGCGGGCAGCACGCCTCGAACCGGGCGTACAAGCCCGGTCAGTCCGAGTTCGCCTAGGAATTCATATCGACTCAGCTCGTGCGCGGGCAAGTGACCACTCGCTGCGAGCAGCCCGACGGCGATGCCCAAATCAAATCGACTGCCTTCCTTCGGCAGGTCGGCGGGAGCAAGGTTGACAGTGACAAAACCATCGGGGAAGCTATAGCCAGCGTGTTCAATAGCGCCTTTGACGCGGCTGCGCGATTCCCGCACCGCCGCCTTTGGCAGGCCGACGATGTGCATTTGCGCGAGGCCCGCCGTGAGGCGAACCTCGATGGTGACCAGCACGGCGTGCAATCCGAGCTGAGCGCGACTGTAGATGCGTGCGGTTGACATGGCACGGAGTATGCGACGAGCAGAGCGCGCATGCACTACGGCTTTGTAGGAGATCGCCTGGAAGCTGTGTAGGCGGAGCCTGTTTCCTTCTTGGCACGTAATATGCTTATACATTCTGGCAAGAGGACACATCCTCGATTGATCGAAATTTTCAAGCACACATTTTGGAGTACATGATGAAATACCTTTTGAGATATGCGTTGGGTCTCGTTGCCTTGGCCGCGTGCGGCATCGCAAGCGCGAACGAATTTTCGGCCAATGTCGCCCTATCGTCGGATTACAGGTTCCGCGGTATTTCCCAGACTAACGATGCGCCAGCCATATCGGGAGGCTTTGATTACGGCCTCGAATCGGGCGTGTACATCGGCACTTGGGCTTCCAACGTTGCCGACTGGTCAGAAGGCACGACCGAAATCGACTATTACGGCGGCTACGCCTTCGACATCACCGATGGTGTTGGCGGCGACGTCGGCATCCTGTATTACCAGTACCCATCTGATGGACAAGACCCTGACCTCGACTATGTCGAGGTGTACGCAAGCATCGCCTTTTCCGGAGCGACGGTTGGTGTCAACTATTCGCCTGACTACTTTGCCGAAACCGATAGCTTTTGGTACCTCTACGGTGGCTATGACTTTCCAGTCAGCGATACCTTGTCAGTCGGCGTGCATTTGGGCTACAACGCCTTTGCCGATGAAGAAGCCTTCGACTCCTTTATAGGCGCCGACTCCGGAGAGGATGGCTATCTTGACTATTCTGTCAGCCTGAACGCTGCCTTGCCATTGGTTGATTTTTCGCTGGCGGTGATCGGCACCGACATCGATGATGAAATCTGCAAAGACAACTGCGAGGCCTCGTTGGTCGCGACCATCTCGAAATCCATGTAGATTCTTCGCCGCGTAACCGCTACTTGTACTATCATTCTTCAGACATCACGGAGGCCAACCCATGAAACTCGTCACTGCAATCATCAAGCCATTCAAGCTCGAGGACGTGAGGGAAGCGCTACAAAAGACCAACGTCCACGGTATGACAGTGACCGAAGTCAAGGGCTTTGGTCGGCAAAAAGGGCATACCGAGCTCTATCGGGGTGCCGAATACGTGGTGGACTTCCTGCCCAAGGTCAAGCTTGAAATCGCGGTCGCGGACGACATGCTTGAACAGTGCATAGACGCAATTGTCAGCGCCGCAAGCACCGGCAAGGTGGGTGATGGCAAGATCTGGGTGAGCGATCTGCAAGAAGTGGTGCGCATCCGAACTGGCGAAACCGGCGCGGAGGCTGTGTAGCGCTATAGCGACTGCCCCATCGGTCTGGTGGGGCAATAGGGGACGCCCGTTTTAGGCCGCTCTGTTGGCCTGTGTGGGCGTTCGTGTACACTCAGCAACATGCGCTACGTGAGCACGAGGGGCAAGACCCCTCCAATGGATTTTGGCGAGGCCGTGTTGACAGGGCTCGCACCCGATGGCGGCTTGCTGCTGCCGCATTCCCCTCCGAACTTTCGTTCTGAGCTTCCCGAACTTCAAACCCTTGACTATCTTGAGTTCAGCGCAAGATTCGTCTCCCACTTCGGCCTTGCAAGAGAAGATGCCAACTCGCTCATTCGCCGAGCCTACGCGAGCTTTGACTGCGAAGATGTCGTGCGTTTCGAGTCTTTAGGGCAACTGCGCTTGATGGAGCTTTTTCACGGCCCGACGCTCGCCTTCAAAGACATCGCCCTGCAGTTTCTCGGACATGTGTTCGAAGTGCTGCTCGCGCGCACCGGCGGTGTGCTCAATATCCTAGGCGCGACCAGCGGCGATACCGGCAGCGCGGCGATTCATGCCGCCAAGGGCCGTGCGCGCACACGCATCTTCATGCTCTATCCGCGAGGTCGCGTGAGTCGTCTGCAGGAGCGGCAGATGGTCTCGGTCGATGCCGAGAATGTGTCGTGCCTGTCCGTGGACGGGAGCTTTGACGACTGTCAAGCCTTGGTCAAAACCCTGTTCGCCGACCTTGCGTTCAAGGAGGCGCACAGCTTGGGCGCGGTCAATTCGGTCAATTGGGCGCGCATCCTCGCGCAAGCTGTCTACTATGGCTATGCATCGCTTAAAATTGATGCAAGCGCTGGTGTCGTGCCGGTTGTGCCGACGGGCAATTTCGGGAACATTTTCTCCGGCTACCTCGCAATGCGCATGGGCTTCCCGATTTCAAGACTCGTGCTCGCCACCAACGACAACGACATCTTGGCGCGCTTTTTCGCGACGGGTGTATACAAGCGAGGCACTGTGCAACACACCGAAAGCCCCTCGATGGATATTCAATCGGCGAGCAATCTGGAGCGCTTCCTCTACTATCTCTTCGGCGAAGACGGTGAGCGCGTGACTTGGTTCATGAAGCGTTTTCATGAACATGGTGAGGCGCGACTTGAACCGGCCGAGCGCGACCATTTGAACGATGCCATTCGCGGTGTGCGCATCACGAGCGAGGCGATGCGGGCGGCCATCAAGACGGTTTATGATCAACATGGCTATGTGCTTGACCCACACAGCGCCATTGGCGTGGCGGCTGCCCACAGCATGGCGAGCGAGCTGGGTCAAGCAACGCCTGTTTGTATGGCCACCGCGCACCCTGCCAAATTTCCCGAGACCATTGACCAGGTCATTGGCGAGTGGCCTCGGCATCCGAGGCTTGATGCGCTTGTCGAAGGACGCGGGCGGGTAACCGAAATCCCCGCCGACTTGGGCGTCCTCAAGGCGCACATCGAAAGCTATCCGCCGCTTAGCTAAGCTGAGCGATCTGCTCGACACAGGGCTCGATATCAGCGACCTGTCGTGCCTCGAACTTCACCTCTTGGTCCGCTGGCTTGTCTTGGCCATCGAAGTTCGCCCATATCGAATGCATGCCGACGGCCTCGGCGGGCGCGATGTCGAGCCTTAGGCTGTCACCGACGTGTACTGCCTGAGCGGGGCGCACTTCTGCGAAGTCAAGCGCGGCGAGGAACATGTCCGGATAGGGCTTGCCGCGCTCAACCGTTGCCGCGCTGTAAAAAAAAGCGAAATGGTGCTCGATGCCAGCTCGCTCAATACTCGCATTGCCGTTGGTGAGTGCGCCGAGCGTGAAGCGTGCGGCGAGTCGCTCAAGCACGGCTTCCATGCCAGGGAACAGCGAAACACGCTGGCGCATCTCGAGAAACACGTCAAAAGCGCTTTGCGCAAGCGCCTGCGCGTCTTGTTCGGGAAGGCCAACGGCGAGAAGCGCCTGAAACAGAACACGCAGCCGGAAGCGCGAGACATCAAAACGAAGCGACGGCTCGTCGGCGAGCACCTGTTCGCGAATATCGCCAACACTGCCGGCGGTAAGGAATTCCCGATACGCTGGGACGCGCGCAAGCAAATAGTCGGTCGATGCCTGATCAGCCTTGCTGAGGGTCGGTTGCAGCGGCCAAAGCGTCTCGTCAAGGTCAAAGGTGATAAGGCGTATATCAGCCACGCTAGTGCTCCGTCAAACTAAAAATGAGGTGTCAGTGGCTGCGGGCAGTTTCCGTGCAAGGCGCGTCGCGCAGGGAATACCCCGCCGTATTTCCAAGCGGCGCAACGCCGCACGGGGACTGCCCGCAGCCACCCGAAGGGCGCGCCCACAAGCGCCCATCGACATTCTTGCGAGGGTGCCCCTCGCGCCTTTTGGCTGAGGGCTCCGTTGCGGCCCTTGGAAATACGGCCAGGTATTCCCTGCGGGCCGCGCCTTGCATCTGGGCGCTTGTGGGCGCGCTGATACCTCATTTTTAGTTTGACGGAGCACTAGTCTTTTGTCCTTGAGCGGCGCGCACGCGGATGCGCTGTGTCGTACACCTCGGCGAGATGCTGAAAATCGAGATGCGTGTAGACTTGCGTCGTGGCGATATCGGCGTGGCCGAGCATCTCCTGCACCGCTCTCAAGTCGCCCGAGGATTCAAGCACGTGGCTTGCGAAGCTATGCCGCAGCATGTGCGGGTGCAGCGCACTGCTGCCGAGCTGTTCGATGCCATAGCGCTTCAGGCGGGATTGCATTGAGCGCACGCTCAAGCGCTGTCCGCTCTTGCCGACAAAGAGCGGTGCGCTTGGAAACACATCGCTTCTGTCTCTGAGCATGGCGCGAATCGCCGCGCGCGCTTGGCCTCCCACTGGGACGAGCCGTTCCTTGCTGCCCTTGCCGAGGACGCGCACGAAGCCATTGTCAAAGTCGAGATCTTCGCAGTTGAGGCCGGCCAGTTCGGAGATGCGAAGACCGCTGCTATAGAGCAGTTCCATGATGGCGAGATCGCGGCGTTCGATCGCTGTTGCCGGTTCGAAGTTGAGCAGTGCTTGCGCCTGATCGACATCGAGCACCTTGGGAAGCCTCCGCGCCGATTTCGGCGTTTGGAATCCGCGCGCGGGATTGTGACTAACGCGTGTGCCAAGCCAGTCAAAGAAGGCCCGAATGGACGAGAGTTTGCGTGACACGGTCTTGGGCGCCGCGCCGTTCCGGTTCAATTGCGCGACGAATCCTGCAAGATGATGGCTGCGGCAGTCGTCCCATGTGTCAAGACCGGTGTGGGCGAGAAACTGTCGAAGGTCGCGCTCATAGGCGGCGACGGTGTGGCGAGAGTAGCGCTTGGCGTGAATGATCTCGCGAAGATACGCTTCAAGCCACGCGTCCGTACCCGTTTTGTTCGCATCGGTCACAAAGAAGCGCTCCCGCGAAAGCACGTTTGCGCAGGACCGCGCAACTCAATCGTTGTTCCCGTGCCCCGCCAATCGACTTCTAGCATTCCGCCCGGCACGTCGATGCTGACGCTTGCGTCTGTTCTGCCGAGGATATGTGCGGCAGCGGCTGCCGCGCACGCGCCTGAGCCACACGCGAGCGTCTCGCCGACACCGCGCTCAAAGACTCGAAGCTTCAAGTGTTCGCGGTCAATCACTTGGCAGTAGCCTGCATTCACGCCTTCGATGCCATCGACCAAGGCTGTGTCGGTATTGTCAACCATGAACACCGCATGTAGATTGCCAAGATGAACCGGCGTGAACTCGGCTGTATCGATCACAAAAAGAAACTCGCCCGCCTGCCGAGCATCTGCGCGCAGCGCCGATGGCATCTTCTCGATTGAGAAGCTGGGCACGCCCATCTCCACCGTGAAGCTGGCCTCGCTGTGGCGTCGTGTGACAAAGCAATCGAGAGGCCCGTCCTCTGATGCCACATCCCACGTCAGAGCCTGCTTGTGAGAGAAGGCGTTGTCGAAGACAAAGCGCGCCACGCAGCGTGCGCCGTTGCCGCAATGCCCGGCTTGCGAGCCGTCGCTGTTGTAGATGGCGAGCGCGAAGTCAGACTTAGGACGCAGCGGCGGCTCAATGAGCAAGAGTTGATCAAACCCGACGCCGAAGTGACGGTCCGCGAGTCGCTTGATCGTGGTGGCTTCGAGCGTGACCGGACGGCTCAGAGCTTCGCAGACAAGAAAGTCGTTGCCGCAGCCGTGCATTTTGGAGAAGGACAGTCGCACGGGCTTATTCCAAGAACGGCGTTTCGAGCGCGAGCTGATCATTGAGGCACTCGCGGCGGCGCACGAGGCGCATCGAATCGGCATCGACAAGCACTTCGGCGACGCGATTGCGGGCGTTGTAGTTTGAGCTTAAGACCGAGACATAGGCGCCGCAGGCGTCGATAGAAAGAAGGTCGCCTTTGGCAATGGCGAGTTCGCGTCCGCTTGCGAGCGTATCGGCCGTTTCGCAGATCGGGCCGACGATCTCCCATGGGCCGTCGCTTGCCTCATCACTTGAAGGGCAAGCGTTCGAGACCCGATGCCAAGCCTGATAGAGACTCGGGCGCATCAGGTCGTTCATGGCCGCATCGACGATTGCGAAGCGCTGCGCATCGCTTGTCTTGGTGCGAATCACCCGCGTCAGCAAGGTGCCTGCGTTGGCAATCAAGTAGCGTCCGGGTTCGGTGACGAGTTTGAGTCCGCGCCCTGTAAGATGACCCGAGATCGCGCGCACGTACTCGTCAAGGCCGAACTCAGGTTCATTCTCGTAGCAGATACCAAATCCACCGCCGAGGTCAATCAGTTCAAGCGCCACCCCGCGAGCTTGAAGCTCGTCAACAAGATTGAGAAGAAGCGAACATGCGCGCACCAAGGGCTCGGCATCTGTCATCTGTGAACCGAGATGACAGGCGATGCCGACTGCGCGCGCGTGCGGAGATGCGTCCGCGCGCGATAGCAGCGAGAGAGCTTTTTCGGCGGACACGCCAAACTTGGTCGTCTTGTCGCCGGTGGCGATATAGGGATGTGTGCTGACGCGAATATCGGGGTTGACGCGCACGCTCAAAGGCGCTTTGATGCCCGCGAGCGCGGCGCGCTCAAGCGCAAGCTCACATTCGTCGCTGCTCTCGACGTTGATGGACAGCACGCCCGCGAACAGCGCAAAGTCGATCTCTTCGGCGAGCTTGCCGACCCCCGAAAAAACCACTTTCGAAGCATCGCCTCCGGCGCGAAGCACGCGCTCAAGCTCGTTGCCGGAAACGACATCAAAGCCCGTGCCGCGCTTCGCCATGAGCGAGAGGATGGAGAGGTTGTTGTTGGCCTTGACGGCGTAGCAGGGCAGGTGGTCAAGTTCACCAAAGGCGCGCACGAACCGTGTGACGCGAGCGTCGATCTCAGATCGCGAGTAGACAAGCGTTGGCGTGCCGAAACGGTCTGCGATGTCGCGGAGCCGCACGCCTTCAATTGTCGGATCAACGCTATTCGGATCGTGCATCAAGGACATAAGGCAGGTGCTGCTCGGCCGCGGTGGACGGAGGCTCAAGCGGGCCTTTTTGTCCGCAGTTTGCGGCGACAAAGCTGATAATAATGATGAGAAGAAATCGAGTCATGTCAACCTCAAGTGAGTTGCTGTAAAAATCGCTACAAAAGCCGTGAACGCCAGCGCTCGATGGCTGTTTCGGCGGCGCGTTTCACCTGCGCCGGCGCCGTGCCACCGAGATGGTTGCGTGCGCGGACAGATCCTTCGGGAGTCAGGCAGGGCAGTGCGTCGGCCTCGATGAGGTCGCTGTGCGCGCGCAGCTCCTCAAGCGAAAAGTCGGCGAGGCGAATCGCGCGCGCATTCGCTTCGCGAACAATCGCGCCGATGATATGGTGCGCGTCGCGAAAAGGCGTGCCCTTTTGTACCAAGTATTCGGCGAGGTCGGTCGCTTCGAGCAGGCCGTGGCTCGCAGTCTCGCGCATTGCTTCGACATCGAACTTCAAGTGCTCGCAGATGCCTTTCATGGCGCACAGGCAGGCTTTGAGGGTATCGACCGTATCAAAGAGCGGCATCTTGTCTTCTTGATTGTCGCGATTGTAGGCGAGTGGCTGCGCTTTCATGATGGTGAGCAGCGACATCAGATGCCCGTACACGCGCGCCGTCTTGCCGCGAATCAGCTCCGGCACGTCAGGGTTCTTCTTCTGCGGCATGATGCTCGATCCGGTGGTGAAGCGATCAGCGAGTTCGACAAAGCCGAAGCGCTCCGAAGACCAGAGAATCAGTTCTTCGCACCAGCGCGACAAATGCATCATCAGAATCGCGGCGCTCGACGCGAATTCAATGAGGAAGTCGCGGTCGCTCACCGCATCAAGTGAATTGTCGCACATGCCTTCAAAGCCGAGCAGCTTCGCTGTCAGGTTTCGGTCGACCGGCACGCTCGTGCCGGCAAGCGCCGCGCTGCCCAAGGGCATCTGGTTGACCCGCTTGCGGAGATCTGTCAAACGCTCGGCATCGCGCGCGAGCATCGCTGCCCACGCGAGCAGGTGATGACCGAGCGTCACACACTGGGCAGGCTGCAAATGCGTGAACCCAGGCATGATGTCGTCCGCATGGTCGAGCGCCAGCTTCGAGAGGTGTGCGCCAAGCGCGGCGATGAGTCCCTGAATGTCGTCGATCTCGCCGCGCAGATAGAGCCGCGTCGCGGTCGCCACCTGATCATTGCGCGAGCGCCCCGTATGCAGCTTCTTGCCGGCATCGCCGATCTGCCGGGTGAGCGCCGACTCGATGTTCATGTGCACATCTTCGAGTGCTTGATCCCACACAAAGGTGCCGGCGTCAATATCGGCTTTGATTGTGCGCAGCCCATTTTCGATGGCGGCGGCCTCTTCGTCATCAAGTACGCCAGTGGCACTGAGCATTTTGCTGTGCGCAATCGACCCTTCTATGTCAGCCGCGTAGAGCCGCTGATCGAACGACACAGATTCTGTGAATGCCTCGACAAAGGCATCGGTCGGCTCAGAAAAGCGCCCGCCCCAAACCTTGTCCGACATAGGTACTCTCCGGGCCGTTGCCCCGAAACACACAGTATAGCGATGCCCGCATACGCGCGATAAAAACAATGAAGGGCGGAAGAACCGCCCCTCACAGGTCTCGCGATCGCGGTGCGCCTTTAGAACTCAACACCAAGATTGACAAAGATGTACCTGCCTAGCGCATCAAAGTACGCAGGGAAGGTGTTGCCATTGCCCGGCGCAGTGCCGGCATCAGATGTCACCGGCGGGTCTTGGTCGAACACATTGCTCACGCCAAGGGTCGCTGAGTAGTTGTCGAAAGGCGTCCATTGGGCAGTGAGATCCCAGTAGACCTCGGCATTGAAATCAATGTCGTTGGAACCGAGGTCTTCGGTGCCGCCGAGATAGCGCATGCCAACGCCGAGGCGAAGATCCCACTCGGTTTGCAGGGTTGCCTTGTAGTTGCCGCTCCATTCGGGCTGCGGATTCTTTTCGCATGATGATCCCCAAGCGCCAGCGCACTCGACAGCGGCGTCGCCTGGAAGCTCGATCTTGTCAAATGCCAACAGATAGGTGGTGACACCTTCAAGCGTCAGCGGGCCGACAGGCGTATCCATGTCATACGAGAAGATGAAATCGACGCCTTCGACGGTCTCTTCGCTCAGGTTGGTGGTCTGGGCAGAAATATATCCGCCGGTCAGCCACAGAGAGCCGTTGTTTGGGTTGCGGTTGATCAAGTCACAAAAAACAGCTTGCCCAGTTTCGAGACACTTGTTGAGCGCCGTGGCCGCTGAAATATTGTCGATTCCGTCTTCGACATGAATGTCGAAATAGTCCACGGTCAGCACCAAGCCCGGCAGGAACGACGGTGTCAGGACAACGCCAAGGGTGATCGACTCGGCTTCTTCCGGCGAGACCTGCTCGTTGCCGCCTTGCAATATGTTGTATTGACCGGCTGGCGACACGAGGTCAGTGCCGTAGAGATCGGCGGGGAGTCCAGTGTTGGCGCATTGCTGCGGCGTTGCGGCCATTGACTCACCGCACGGGTCGTCAGGCAAGTCCGTGAGGTTAAAGCCTGTGGCGCGGAAGAGTTCATACAGGTTCGCATGACGTGTCGCGGACTGAAAGGATGCGCGCACGGCGACATCAGGCAAGGCTTGCCAGAAGGCACCAAGCTTGTAGGTGTCGGTCTCGGCACCTGTGGAGTAGTCGGCATAGCGGTAGCCGAGGTCGAGACTGAGGTTGTCGCGCACAGGCACACCAATTTCGGCGAAGAATTCGTCGACTTCGTATCCACCTGAAAGTGGCAAGGTCGCGCCGCCGGAACCGGCACGGTCGCCGGTGCGGCTTGGGCGGTCAGGTCGGAAGTCCGTCTTCAAGTCTTTCGATTCATAACCAACAGCAACCGAAATGCCACTCGGCGCGCCCGGAATCGTGATGCCTGACTGTCCCGATACGACAGCTTGGAATATGCGCTGCTCACCAGAGCCGTTGACGAAGGTGGAATTGGCGATATAGCGCTGCAGCCCTTCACCGCCATCTATTACGCTTTGGATGCCGCCATCGGCTGGCATGCCGCCGCTGAAGAGATTGTAGGGGATGCAGCTCTCGTCGGCGCCGGTGAGTGCGGCGACGCACGTGGGGGTGCCGCCGACGCTGATGACGTTGATGGCGCGGTTCATCGCCGTGACCGACAAGTCGTTTCGATACTCTTCCGAATATTCGACTTCGGAGAGCTGATAGGACACATCAAAGCTCCAGTCCTCAAGGAATTCACCACGCACGCCGTAGCTTTGCACGATGTTGTCGAAGGTGGTCAGCAATTGACGCGGACCGCCTTCAACGTTTCGCTTGAGTGATACGACTGGCGCCTCGTAGCCGATGATGTCGCCATCGCCGACTGCGATATCCAGTCCCGAAATATAGGCGAGCGCCTCCGCGCTTGTGGCAAAGTCGGGCGCATGGTCGCCGCCCATGCCAACCCAGTCGCCGCACACGGTATCGTATTGCTGCTTTGAAAGCAGCGGGTTGTAGCAAGGAATTGATTCAATGTTTCCGAAGGTGCCGGAGTAGGCGATCTGGGCGTTGGAATCGGAGTTCATCGATTGGATGCTGGCATAGGCTTCAATGTACTCATTGATGGCGAACTTGCCGAAGAAGCCAGCGTTCAAACGCTCGTCAGGGCGCTGGAAGAAATTGGTCGGATTGTAGTTGTAGACTTGCCCGTCGCGCGGCACGAACTCATCGCCGAGCACCTTAAGATCCACTCGGGTGACGGAGGGGTCTTTGTTGACGAATCCCATCCTGCCGTATGCGCCGAAATCAGCCCAGCGGCCCGGCGGGATGGTCGAGGAACCGCCACAAACGCTCTTGCCACCGAACAACGCACACGCCGAAATATCGTAGTCGCCTTGCAAAATCGGTTTGGTGTCGGTCCTTTCAACAAAACCAGTGATGTGTCCACGTCCATCGAACGCAGAGCCGCCGAATGCCAATGAGATCTTGTCGGTTTCGCCGGTGGTTACGTCATTCGGTGCCAGCGCGAAGTCGAAGCTCTCAACGAGTTCACGCATGCTGTCATGGTCGTTGGTGTGCTGATACAGGCTATGCGAGTAGCTCGCCTTGAAGCCTTCGTACTCGTCGTCGAGGATGAAGTTGACCACGCCGGCGACAGCGTCCGAACCATAGACCGACGAAGCGCCACCGGTGAGCACTTCGACCCGCTCCAAAAGGAGACTGGGAATCGTGTTCAGGTCGGCGCAGTTCCCTCCATTGGTGGTGCCTGGTGCGAGTCGTTGGCCATTGACCAGCACGAGGGTGCGCTCGCAGCCAAGGTTCCGCAGGTTGACCGTCGCCGCGCCGGTCGCACCGTTGGATGCGGTGATTGCCTGCCCAGGCGAGACTTGCGGCAGGTCGTTGAGGTAATCCTCCACCCGTGTGACACCGCGGTCAGCGATATCTTCCATCGTGACGGTGGTAATTTGCGACGAACTATAGACGTTGCGGTCTCGGATACGAGAACCCGTGACAACGACTTCCTCAATGGCAGGACTTGTAGACGCCCCCCCCCCTTCTTGTTGTTGCCCTTCCTCGGCATGCGCCGTTGCGAACAATAACGCGCATGGCAGTGTGACCAATGCCAGCGCGCGCAGCAGACCATAAAACTTCATTGCGACCTCCAGAAATCGCGTGAAATGTGGGTAATGTGTGTCGGTATGTTGCAGACCGATACGTAGAACTCTAGCAGGAAAATGAACGAAAAAGACAAAAAAGATGGATTTTGTATTCATTTTCTACGTTTTGTCCGCGTAGAACAGTCGCTTTTCATGCTTTTCGAACTTTGGGCACGACCCATGCTGCTGCCCTCAAGCGTCCGGTCGTTGGCCTTTATCGCTGCTTGAGGGCGCTTCAAACATGCTATCTTGGTGCCGCTTCATCTCGTCGTTGACTGCACGCTTGCAAGACGTAGCCCAAGATACTATCGGCCCCGCCTCGAAGCTTGATCAGCTACGTATTGATCGCTCCGTGCCGGTTCAGCCACGGGGCCTGCGCAAGCCCCTGCTATTCCTCGTGTTGGTCGCCCTGCTCGGCGCAGCGGCGTTCGTCTACTTCTTTTTCGAACTTGGCGGCGCGGATGCGTATGAAGTGCGGCTCGGGACGGCGCGGCTCGAAGCGGGTGCGCCGTCAGCGCCAAGCGTGCTTGATGCGTCTGGCTACGTGGTTGCGCGCCGCATGGCAACAGTGAGCGCCGAGGTCACTGGCAAGGTCGTTGAAGTGCTGATTGAAGAGGGCATGGCGGTCAAGCAAGGAGACTTGCTTGCACGGCTCGAAGATGACATTGCGCGCGCCCAGTTTGACCTTGCCAAGTCTCGCCTTGAAGCGGGCAGGGCGGCGGTCGCGGAAATCGATATCAACATAGAGAAGAGCAGGCTCGACCTTGAGCGAACTGCCGCACTCAGTGAAAAGAAGCTGGTGAGCGCATCGGCGTTCGATCAAGCGCGATTGAGCTTGGATGCCTTGCGAGCGCGGCGCGCAAGCGTGCTCGAGGACATCAAAGTCGCCGAGCGCGAGCTCGAAATACAGCAGCGCTACCTGAAAGATATGCTCATTCGCGCGCCCTTCGATGGCGTGGTAGTCGCGAAGACCGCGCAGCCCGGTGAGATCATCTCGCCGGTCTCCGCTGGCGGCGGCTTCACGCGCACCGGCATCTGCACCATTGTTGACATGTCGTCCTTGGAAGTCGAAGTCGATGTCAACGAGGCGTATATCAACCGTGTCAAGGCAGGTCAGCCCGTGCAGGTGGTGTTGAACGCTTGGCCAGATGATCCCTACGCGGCGAAGACCATTGCCATTGTGCCGACCGCTGATCGCAGCAAGGCAACGGTTCGTGTTCGCATCGGCTTTGTCAATCGCGACGAGCGGGTGCTGCCTGACATGGGTGTCAAGGTCGCTTTCCTCGAGGAGGATGTTGTCGTCACCAGCGGCGATCGGCCCTCCAAGGTGACGATTCCGGCAAGCGCCGTAGTGCGCGAGGGCGGCGAGACCTTCGTGCTCGTCTACGCAAACGGCATGGTGAATCGAACGCACATCTCAGCCGCTGAGACACGCGCATCAAGAGCCGAAGTGCTTGCCGGGCTCAAAGGCGGTGAGCGAGTCGTGGTATCGCCTTCTGAAGCCTTGCGAGCGGCTGCCCGAGACGATGGCGACCTGGCCGTTACTTTGAATGCAGGGGCATAAACTCATGAATCAGATTATCGATATCCGAGGACTGCACAAGACCTATCACCGCGGAGGCGAGCGAATTGCAGTGCTCGACGATATTGACCTCAGTGTCAAGGACGGCGGCTATCTCGCGCTGATGGGTCCCTCTGGATCGGGCAAGACCACGCTGCTCAACATGATTGGCGGACTCGATGTGCCGACCAAGGGATCTGTGAACGTCTGCGGCGTGAACATTGCTGAGCTCAAGGGCCGCGCGCTCGCAAGCTGGCGCGCGCAGAACATCGGCTTCGTGTTTCAGTTCTACAATCTCATGGACGTCTTAAGCGCGCAGCGAAACGTTGAGTTGCCGCTGCTGCTGACCAAGCTCTCGAAGAAGGAACGACAGAAACGCGCACTGACGGCGCTCGACATTGTTGGCCTTGCCAATCGCGCCAAACACAAGCCTTCCGAACTCTCCGGCGGGCAATTGCAGCGCGTTGCTATTGCCCGCGCGCTCGTTGCTGATCAGCGTATTTTGGTGTGTGACGAGCCGACCGGCGATCTTGATCGCGCTTCGGCCAATCAAATCCTCGAACTCATGGAAATCCTCAACACCTCGCACAACAAGACGATCATCATGGTCACCCACGACCCCGAGGCGGCTCGGCACGCGCACGAATGCCTGCACCTTGACAAGGGACGCTTGCGCGCGGAGGCGGACGCATGAGCTATTTTGGTTTTCTCTTCGCCAACCTTGGCCGCAAGAAAGTGCGTACCTGGCTCACATTCCTCTCCATCGTGGTGTGTTTCCTGCTGTTTGGGCTGCTGCGCACGGTTGGCGGCATGTTCTCAGGCCCGGTGAGTCTTGCTGGCGCGGACCGACTCGTGGTCTCCCCCAAATATTCGATGGTCACCGACCCCTTGCCTGTCAGTCACACGAATGCGCTTCGCGCGCTCGCCGGCGTTGACGGCGCCGCCCATGCCGACTGGTTCGGGGGCAATTACTTGGACTTCGGCCTTGCCTTTCCGACCATTCCTGTGAAGCCGCGTGAGTACTTCAACGTCTACTCGGAGTTCAGGATTGCCGAGGACGAACTCGAAACCTTTGAAAACACGCGAACAGGCGCGGTGGCGAGCCGCGGCACTGCGGAGCGCTTTGGATGGCAGATAGGCGACACCATCCCCATTGTGGGCAATATTTACCCGAAAGAAGACGGTTCCCTGCTCTGGGAGTTTGAATTGGTTGGTCTCTATGATCGGCCCAATAGCACTGCCGGCAACTTCGAGGACTTCTATATTCACTACGACTACTTTGACGAGGCCAGGCAGCACAGCAAGGGCATGGTTGGATGGATCATGGTCAAAGTCGAGAACCCGGACGAAGCGGCGCTCCTTGCGAGTGAAATCGACGCGCTCTTTGCAAATTCGGGCAATCCGACGCGCACCATGACCGAAAACGAATACAACGCGCAGTTCGCCAAGCAGCTCGGCGACATCGGCATGGTGGTCAATATGATCCTGACAGCCGTGTTCTTCAGCATATTGCTGCTCGTTGCCAACACCATGATTCAGTCATTCCGAGAGCGGCTCGGCGACCTCGGTGTGCTCAAAGCGCTTGGTTTCAGCGATGGTCGGGTGGCGCGAATGGTGCTCTACGAATCCTTGGTGCTGAATGTCGGTGGTGCAGCTGTCGGCATCGGCCTGTCCTACGCTTTGCTGATTGGCGTAGAGCCGATGCTGGCGAATTTCGGCGCGGTCGAGTTGACGAGCGCCAATCTCATCGCCGGGCTCACCATTGCCGCGCTGCTCGGATTGCTAGTGGGCGCGATCCCGGCGATTCGGGCGGCGTCGCTGCCGATTGTTGACGTGCTGAGGGCGCGCGGGTGATCGCGCAAACCCTTGAGATCACGCGATTCAATCTGCTCGGGCTGAAGAGTCGGCTGTACTCGTCCTTGGTCATCGTGGTTGGGATTGGCGCTGTCGTGAGCGTGCTTGTCTCGATTCTTGCCATGGGCAATGGCTTCCGCGCGAGCCTCGTGGACGCTGCGCGCGCTGACCGGGCGCTCGTGCTTCGCGCGGGTTCCGATGGCGAGATGAATTCGAGTGTCTCAATTGAACAGGCCGCGATCATTTCGCAGATGGAAGGCGTATTCGAAACGAGCACAGAGCTCTTTGCAGTGATGGACGTGCCAAAGCGCGACAATAATGCGATAGCCAACTTGCCGCTGCGCGGCGTGTCGGCTGAAGCCTTCTCGATTCGACCGGAAATCAATATGATTGCCGGCCGTCCCTTCGAATGGGGCACGAGCGAGGTGATCGCGGGCGTCAAAGCATCTGCGGAATTTCAAGGCGTGGACTTGCGCAGCGAGCTGCCCATGCGCGATATGCAATTGTCCATTGTTGGCCTGTTTGAATCCGACGGCGGCATCTACGAGAGCGAGATTTGGGGGGATGTGCGCACGCTGCAAGGCGCGATGCGTCGGCCCGACTTCACCTCGCTGCGCGTTCGCTTTGATCCGTCAATGATCGACGCGCTCAATCAGCGACTCGAGGACGATAAGCGCCTTCAGCACTCGTTCCTACCCGAATCGGAGTTCTATGCGCAACAGTCCGAATCGACAAGCGGCCTCATTACTGTCTTCGGCTACATCGTCGCGAGCATCATGGCCGTCGGCGCAATTTTTGGCGCGCTCAACACCATGTACAGCGCGGTCTCGGTTCGTGCGCGCGAGATCGCGACCCTGCGCGCACTCGGTTTCGCGGCGCTGCCTGTGGTGATTTCGGTGATGATCGAGGCGCTCGCACTTGCTTTGGCCGGTGGCATCGTCGGCGCTGGCAGTGCGTATCTGCTCTTCAACGGCTACACGGCATCAACGCTCAATCAGTCGTCATTTAGCCAAGTGGCATTCGATTTTGCTGTGACCCCAGAACTCATGACATTAGGTGTGACTTGGGCCATCACCTTGGGCTTTGTCGGCGGCCTGCTCCCCGCCTTGCAAGCGGCGCGTATGCCGATTGTCCAGGTGCTGCGGGGGGAGTAGAAGCGAGAGCGAGGCTCAAGCTTGCTCCCACGGATTCATGATGTCTACGCTCAAGAACTCAAAGTCTTTCACGTTTCGAGTCGCGAGACAGAGATCATTCGATACCGCGGTCGCAGCGATGAGCGCATCCGCACGAGAGATTCCACGGCCATTGCTGAGGGCGCGCGCCCGAATCTTTCCAGACCATCGCGCTTCGCGCAAACCTACACCTAGCAAGTTGTTCTCAAATTGCATGGCGGTTGATTCTAGCCAGTCGACAAGCCGGTCACGTCGTCGGCCTAGCGGTAGGCGCTCCACGCCCATCTGCAATTCTTCAATTGTGATCACGGAGGCCCACAATTCTAGATTCGCGGCCAGAAACTGCTCAACCGCAGGGTGCGGCACATCCCTTGACAACTCTGACAATACGTTCGTATCGAGTAGGTAGCGCTTCAATCCTCGTCGCCCCCGGCATCAACCGCATAGTCAATGAACGGAATAGGACGCGAGCACACTTCCCGAGGCGGGATTTCCAAGTTTGTTCCGCGTGGCGCATTTTTGAGAAGCCAGCGCCCGAGATGTACTTTCTTAGGGTCTTTGAGCCCCTGCGCACGTTCCCAGAGTTCGAGCGAGACCAATACGCAGGTTTTACGAGTGCCTATCATTTGCGCCTCGCCATTCTCGGCAAGGCGCATGATTTCAGACAATCGAGCTTTGGCTTCGGAGATTTTCCACACGGATGGCCCGTCGTTCGCAAGCATTTGTTGACCCAAGCGACTCAAGCAGATATACATAGTCCATTGTAGACTATTTTTTGGAGCGGCTTACGAACGCGCATGGTTACAATTCAGATAGATACCAATGCTGTGCCTGAAATGATGCGACACCATCTAGTGTCCTGTCCCATAAATAAGTGTGGATTCAGCGCGCAGGAGAAGGGCTGTGGCAAGGCGCTGAAGCAGGCAATACTTTGCCGTATTGCCAAGGGACGCAACGCGGCCACAGCCCTTCTCCTGCGCGCCCTTCGGGAGTGGGCACAATCGCCGACGGCTGCGTTGCAGCCCTTGGCAATATACCCGATATTCCCTGCGGACTGCGCCTTGCCCTCGGCGATTGTGCCCACTCTGAACCACACTTATTTATGGGACAGGACACTAGCGCCACAGATATATTCGCTTGATAGTTATGGTAAAGACCAGCATACTGGTCTAATCAGTCTTGAGGTGCTTGACGATGCACGAAGAAATCGGCTCATATGAAGCCAAGACAAAGCTCCCGGAGATCCTGCGACGAGTTGATTCCGGCGAGTCATTCACGATTACCAATCGCGGCACGCCGGTAGCCGATATCGTGCCGAGTAGAGTAGGCCGTCGCCGATCAGTACAGAGGGCAATTGAGCATATTCTCAAGGCTCCAAAGCACTTGGTTTCGGACGAAGCTCTCTTTGAACTCAAGGAATCCGGCCGCAAGTGACCAGTTTCGTGCTGGACAACTCTGTGTCTATGCGCTGGCTTCTTGAGAGTGGAAAAAAGTCTGATCAAGCTTATGCCGAAGCAGTACTGAACAGTCTCTTGGATGCCACTGCGGTCGTCCCTAATTTGTGGCATCTGGAAGCTTCAAACGTACTCATCGGAGCGTTGCAGCGAAATGAGTTGGATTCGGAAGAGGTAGAGCGCTTTCTCTCGCAATTGGAAGCTCTGCCGATCCAGATTGATTCGTCAACAGCCCGCCGGGCGTTTAGGCGAACATTTATCTTGTCAAAAGATCATGGCTTGAGCAGCTACGATGCCGCATATTTGGAATTGGCAGTAAGAGAAGGACTGCCGCTTGCCACATTGGATAAAAAGTTAGTGAAGGCGGCCCGCAGTTCCAATGTGGCCTTGTATCTCAAATGAGATCTAGTGTCCTGTCCCATAAATAAGTGTGGGTTCAGCGCGCAGGAGAAGGGCTGTGGCAAGGCGC
>JAPOTJ010000058.1 GCA_026709225.1 Gammaproteobacteria bacterium
CACAGCCCTTCTCCTGCGCGCTGAATCCACACTTATTTATGGGACAGGACACTAGAGGTCAGTGACCGCGCCCAAGCTGGCCGACTCGACGCTCGTCGCATATTTGGCGAGCACGCCGCGCGTCTCCCTCGCCTCCGGCGCCCGCCAAGCTGCGCGCCGCGCGGCCAGCACGGCCGCAGGCACTTTCAGTTCAAGCGTGCGCGCTTCGGCGTCTATCGTGATCTCGTCACCGTCTTCAACCAAGGCTAAATTACCGCCGCGCGAGGCTTCGGGCGAAATGTGCCCGATCAGGAAGCCGTGCGAGCCGCCTGAGAAGCGTCCATCGGTGATGAGCGCGACTTTGCCGTCAAGTCCGCGACCCGAAATGGCGCTTGTCGGACTCAGCATCTCTCTCATGCCAGGGCCGCCGCGCGGGCCTTCGTGGCGAATGACCACGACGTGCCCTTCAACCACCTCTCCGGCAAGAATCGCCTGCATCGCCGACTCTTCGCTTTCAAACACTTTCGCCGTGCCTTGGAAGGACAGCCCTTCGTGCCCGGTGATCTTGGCGACCGCGCCTTCAGGCGCGAGGTTGCCGCGCAGAATCACCAGATGACCGTCCGGCTTAATCGGATCATGCAATGGTCGAACAATGGTCTGGCCTTCAGGGTAGGGTTCGACCGACGCAAGATTCTCGGCCAAGGTTCGCCCCGTGACAGTCAAGCACTTGCCATCGAGCAGGCCCGCTTCAAGCAGCATTTTCATAAGCGGCTGAATACCGCCAATCTCGACGAGCTCGGGCATCGAATAGCGGCCCGCAGGACGCATATCAGCGAGCACCGGCGTCCGCTTGCCTACCCGGTCAAAGTCCTCAAGACTCAGAGGCACGCCAGCGCAATGGGCGATTGCCAAGAGATGCAGCACGAGATTGGTCGAGCCTTCGAGCGCGGTCGCGACGGTGATGGCATTCTCGAACGCTTCGAGGCAGAGAATGTCGGATGGCTTGATGCCGCGCTCAATGAGCTCGACCACGGCCTCGCCGGCCCGCCGCGCATCACCCAACTTGTTGTCGGAGACGGCATTTTGTGCAGAGCTATTCGGCAGCGACAGCCCGAATGCCTCGATTGCGCTCGCCATGGTGTTGGCCGTGTACATGCCGCCGCAGGAGCCAGGTCCCGGAATGGCGGTGGATTCGACCTCCAAAAGCTCTTCATCGGACAACTTACCCGCCGAGTGAGAGCCGACCGCTTCAAACACTGACACGATGTCGCGTCGCTTGGCACCCGACAGGATGGTGCCACCGTACACGAACACGCTCGGCCGATTGAGGCGCGCGAGCGCCATGGCGCAGCCGGGCATGTTTTTGTCGCAGCCGCCGATTGCGACGATGCCATCGAAGCCCGCTGCGCCTGCAACAGTCTCGATGGAATCGGCAATGACTTCGCGCGAGACGAGCGAATAGCGCATGCCCTTGGTGCCCATGGAAATGCCGTCGGACACGGTGATGGTGTTGAACACCTGCGACTTGCCGCCGGCTTCGTCTGCGCCTTCGGATGCGCGTTTGGCGAGCTCGTCGATGTGCATGTTGCACGGCGTCACCATCGACCAGGTCGAGGCGATGCCGACCAGGGGCTTGGTGAAATCCTCGCTTGTGAAGCCCGTCGCGCGCAGCATGGCGCGGCTCGGCGCCTGCTCCGCGCCATCAAAGATCTCGGCGGAATGGATACGGTTGTTTGCCATGTAGCTGCCTTTCTTATAGCCGTTTGACGAGCGCGATCGAATTGCGTCGCTCGCATTGTTCCTCAATCTCTCGCGGCAATCCAGCGGACTTCGCCGCCGCAAACCCTCGCTCGCGAAACCATTGCTCGGCTTGCGTGGTGAGCGCGAGGACCTGCTTCGCCCCAAGTTGCCGCGCTTTGGCAAGCGCCGCTTGCAGCAGCGCATCGCCAGCGGAAGATTGAGCGAAGTTCGGGTGCGTCGCGAGGCAATGGAGTTCAGCGGAATCACTGGCTTCAAGTTGCCTGACACCGCAGCATCCAGCGATCAGGCCGTCAACTTCTGTGACCAGAAACTCGTCGAGGCGCTCGGTAATCTCATCCGCGCTTCTTGCTTTGAGCTGGCCTTGCTGCACGAGCGGCGCAATCATTGCCAGAATGGCTGCGATGTCACTCGCCTCCGCCGCCCGCACGCGATTACCGAGTGACTCGCGCACATGCGTGCCTTGGCCATCGGCGGTGAATAGCTCTTGAAGGAGGGCACCGTCCACGTTCGCGCCAATCAGATGCACAGGGATGCCGGTGGCGGCGCCAGTCTCGGCGGCGCGTCGCAGGCTTCTGCGCGTGACGTCGCCGCAGTCGATACGCTCAAGCACCGCCTCGATGCCAGACGCCTCGACCTCCGCCAAGCGCTCGCCGTCCGCATCGTAGAGCACATCTTCCTCGGTAAAGAGAATCAGCTTGTCGGCGGCGAGCGCCTCGGCAGTCTTGACGGCAAGCGGTTCTGATTCGAGATTGTAGAGCGCGCCCCACGGCGAATAGCCGAACGGCGACAGCAGCACGATGCGTCCCGGCCCGGCGAGTTCGTAAATGAGCTCGGTGTTGATACGCCGCGGCACGCCGGTGTGCTCGAAGTTGACACCATCCACCCGCCCCATGGGCCGTGCGGTCACGAAGTTGCCGCCGAGCACCGAAATTCGCGTGTTGTGCAAAGGCGTGTGCGGCAAGCCTTGCGAAAACAGTCCTTCAATCTGGCTTCTTAAGCCCGCGCATACGCGGCGCGCCTCATCAAGTGCTTTGAGCGGCGTCACGCGAGCGCCGTTGATGACGGGCGACTCGATGCCAGCCTTCTCAAGTGCTTCGCTGATCTGAGGTCGAGCGCCGTGCACCAACACCAGCCGCACGCCAAGCACCGACACCAGCGCGAGATCGTGTATGACGTTGATGCAGTTCTCGCTTGCCAGCGTCTCGCCGCTCAAGGCGACGACAAACGTCTTGCCTTGATGCGCGCTCACATAAGGCGTGGAGCCGCGGAACCAACGCGCGTAGTCGGCGGGTGTTGAGGGCGGCGCTGGCTCGTTCACTTCGGTGAGAAAGCTTGAAATTCGGCGCATTATCGCCCATCCAAGCTACACTAGCGCCTTCGTATTTGACAGGTGAACGGCAAGTGGCGGAACCCGCGCCAACGAATTTCGCAAACCGAGACGGCTTGATTTGGTTTGATGGGGCGCTTGTCCCATGGAGCGAGGCGAAAGTGCATGTGCTGACCCACAGCCTGCACTACGGCGTGGCGGTGTTCGAAGGCGTGCGCGGCTACAAGACGCCCAATGGTCCGATGATTTTTCGCTTAGCTGACCATACGCGCCGGCTGTTCGATTCGGCCCACATACTGCAAATCGAGATTCCGTACACGACCGAAGAGCTGAATCGCGCGCAGTGCGAAGTGTTCAAGGCCAACAATCTGGAAGAAGGCTACCTGCGCCCGATCGCATTTTTCGGCTCCGAAGCCATGGGACTGCGCGCTGAAGGCTTGTCGGTGCATGTGTCCATCGCCGCGTGGGAATGGCCCGACTATATGAGCCCGGAAGCGCGCGAGCGCGGCATCACCATGCGCACCTCGTCCTACACCCGCCATCACGTCAACATCACCATGTGCAAGTCGAAGGCGGCGGGCAATTACATCAATTCGATACTGGCGCTGCGCGAAGCTGTGGATTCGGGGTGCGATGAGGCGCTGATGCTCGACAACGAAGGCTATGTCGCCGAGGGCACCGGCGAGAATGTCTTTGTGATTGCGGGCGGTGTTGTGCACACGCCCGAATTGACATCGTGCCTTGACGGCATCACGCGCCGCACGGTGATCGCTCTCATCGAAGAATTGGATCTGCCGTTCGTCGAGCGACGAATCACGCGCGACGAGGTGTATATCGCTGACGAAGTGTTTGTCACGGGCACGGCGGCGGAGGTGCTGCCAGTGTGTCAGCTTGACGGGCGCACTATCGGCGAAGGCAAGCGAGGGCCGATCACCGAAGAGGTGCAATCGATGTATTTTGATCAGGTCAGGGGATTGCGCGGCAATGCGCACCCGGAGTGGCACACGGCGGTGTGAACAGCCGAATAAGTCAAGGCTCGGCTACAAAAGGAGCGTGAAGTCTGCCGCATTTGTGTATAGTGTTGCGAATGTTGTGAGCTGGTGAACGGAGCGCTCGGCACAATGACGCTCGAACAAGCCATTTGGATTGACCCTTCGCGAATGAGCGGTGCGCCATGTTTCCGCGGCACACGACTAGCTGTTCAACAACTATTCGACTGGCTCGCCGATGGCATTTCGTTAGAAGAGTTTGCTCGAGAATTCGATATCGACCGAGAGGTGGCGGCTACTGTGCTTCGATCCGTCGGCGGTTCGCTGTGTGCTGATGCCGACAATCGAACCATTAGTTGGCAGCACACCGGCACGTAAACTGTCGTGAAAATCCTCCTTGATGTCGGTGTATCGCACCGGCTACGAGTCCCATTGGAAGCAGCGTTCGGCGGAGTATCTGTTGAAAGCGCGCAATTCCGGGGCTAGGCGGCTCTGCGCGACGATGAGCTCTTGGCGAGCGCCAAAGCTAGCGGATTCACCATATTGATTACCACCGACAAGCGGCTCGCCATTGAGCAGTCGCCAGTGTCACTCGCCGTGATAGCGCTTGAAGACAACCGCCGTTCCGTGTTGATGTCTGCTGTCGAGAAAATCGCTGCGGCCGTGAAGAGAATCAAACCCGGTGAGCACCGATTACTATCTCTAGGCCATGAGATTTCGCCGCAGACCAATCTCGGATATGAGCGCTAAATTGGCACCGTTCGCGCGCGGGAGAGCGCAACGCGATCATGAGAAGCTGCGGGTTGTGCATCTCTTCAATCACGACGTTTAGGTAGGTAGCGATATCCTCTGGCGTCTTTAGATGGTCAGCGGCCTTATATGGTTTTGCGGGCATTGCGTTTCTCGTGCTCGCACGGATCTACTCAGACACCGCCTCAGACATGTGCTCCGCCACCAGCTGCTCGTAGTCCATCTGAATCGGCTCGACGAGCCGTGTGCGATCAAGACTGT